>JANNSX010000036.1:0-37456 GCA_031403155.1 Hyphomicrobiaceae bacterium | reverse complement strand
GATCTTGGCAACGATGCTGTTGAGGGACTCTGCCTCACTCAACCCCTCTTCCGGCCCGTCATGCCGAAGGCATACCTCCGGCATGATTGGCCACCTTCCCCCCAAGGGGGAAGGCCGGCTACGGAGAGCTCGGGATCGGATAGCCTGCAGGTCTTTGCCTTGGGGCGCGTCCATCGCCCAGTCTTCGAGAGTATGATCATGACCGCCGAGCACAGCGATGACTTCTACACCGGGCTGAAGCCCTTCGCCCGCTTTTCGGACGTGCTCGACCTCGCCCGCTACCGGCCACTTCCCCCCGACTGGCACGTCGGCACGGCCGATGTCGTCAACTCGACGGGGGCGATCGCGGAAGGGCGCTACAAGGCCGTCAACATGGTCGGCGCCAGCGTCATCTCGGCAGCGCTCAATGACCTCGAAGGCCTGTCGTTCCCCTTCGTCTTCGGCGGCGACGGGGCGGCGCTCGCCGTCCCGGCCTCCGCACTCGATAAGCTCCGGCAGGCCATGGCCGCCGTGCAGACCTGGGCTGAGGCCGAAACCGGCCTGACGCTCCGGGCGGCGACGGTGCCGCTCAGCGACATTCGCAGCGCCGGTATGGACGTCTCGGTCGCCCGCTTCGAAGCGAGCCCGCATGTGAGCTACGCCATGTTCGCGGGCGGCGGCATGGCCTGGGCGGAGAAGCAGATGAAGGCTGGCCGCTTCGCCGTGCCGCCCGCCGCACCAGGCACAATTCCCAATCTCGAGGGCCTGTCCTGCCGCTGGCAGCCGATCCCTTCCCGTCAGGGCGTCATCGTCTCGCTGCTCGTGACGCCAGCCAAGGGGGCCGATCATCCGGGATTCGTGCAGGCCGTCGGAGAGATTACGCGGCTGCTTTCGTCCGAAGGCCGCGGGGGACATCCGGTTCCAGCCGAAGGCCCCGGCTTCCGCTGGCCTCCGCCCGGCCTCGAGATGGAAGCGAAGGCCTCGAGGGGAACGACCCCGCTCGCCAAGCAGCGGCGCAAGCTCAAGATCCAGACCTTCATCGCCCGCCTCTTCGACATGACCGGCATCAAGATCGGTGGCTTCGATCCGAAGCGCTACAAGACGACGACGTCGGCGAACACGGATTTCCGCAAGTTCGACGACGGGCTGAAGCTCACCATCGATTGCAGCGAGGCTCTCGCGTCGAAGATCGAGCAGCGCCTCGAGGCCGCGCGCCAGTCGGGTGCGCTCTATTACGGCTTGCACCGCCAGCCCGAGGCGCAGATGACCTGCATCGTGCCGTCCTTCATGACGGACGATCATTTCCACTTCGTCGATGGATCATCCGGCGGCTATGCGCGGGCCGCCGAAGGCATGAAGGCGCAGATGGCTGGCAAGGCCTGAGAAGCTTACCCGCCGATAATCGTCGTGAAGAACTTGAAGCCCGCCTCGCCCATGGCGCCAATCACGCCGGCCGCCGACATGGCGGCCAGCCAAAGCAGAAGCCGGCTCACCATCCGCCCGTAGTTCGTGCGCACCCTGACCTCGATGACCTGCTCGGGCAAAGCCGTCTCCGCGGCGAGCCCATCCTGGCCGACCGAGCGGGCGGAAACCACAAGCTGCAACCGCGCCTTGCCGCGATAATGCGGTGTAATCGTCCAGCGCCAGCTCGCGAAATCATCGCTCATGATACCGAGCGTGTTCTCGACCCACTGCGTCTCGGGCGAGGTCGCCTCGATGTAGAAGCCGCCCTCGGGCGCGCGCAGTCGCACCGACATCGCTTTGGCGACGTGGATCTTGTGACCGCTCACCTGCCCTTGCATGCCCTCGCCGAGGCTCTCGAGAGCGCCGCGCGCGATCCGGACCTCGACCTGCTCGGGCGTGCCGACGCGCATCCGGCGCGGGATATTTTCGAGTAGCGATCCCTCGGTGACGGTGGCATCGACGGGTGGACGGGCCGCGTTCGCCGGCCCCGGACCTTGCTGCCGCGCCATCCGCGGCATCGGAGCACCGGGCGGCAATCCGGGCGCGCCTGGTGGCATCGGTCCCCGGCCGCCCATCGGCGGCGGCCCCATCGGCCGCTGCGCACCTTGAGCAGGGGGCGGTCCCGGCGGACGCCAGCCCGGAGCTCCCGGCGGCGGGCCGCCGGCCATCGGACCTGGCGCTCGCATCCGATCCGGCGGCGGAGCGCCATTGGGCATGGGTGTGCGTTGAAGCGGCGGACGGCTCGTGCGCGGATCACCCTGCTGCGGGATAGGCTGGGCACGTTGGGATGGCAGCACGGGATCGGTGCGGGAGTCCGCTTCACGGTATTGCCCGAGCGGTGGCTCGCGCCTCGACGGGATGGCGGGGGCGGGCGGCGCTTTCGGCTCGAATGCGGTGGTCCGGGCGCGCTCATAGCTGCGCTCCCCGGCCGGCTCGCTCATCTCGGAGCGAATGGAGGCGAGGATGTCGTCATCGGCATCCTCGGCCTTTGGCGCCGTGGCGGGTGCCGGACGCGCCGCGGGTTGAGGACTTGCCGGTTGAGGACTGGCCGGTTGAGGACCGGCTGGTCGAGCCGTTGCCCCCGTTCCTCTCGACTGCAGCGTCCGGATCGCCTCCTCGAAGGTCAGGCCATGACTCTTGAGAAACTCGGACGCCGGACTGCGGCCCTCTCCGATCAGCGCGGCCAGCACGATGGCGCCACTGACGACCTGCCGGCGCGATTGCTGGGCGGCCTGGCGTGCCGCTTCCACGACCCGCGACAGATCTGGTGACAGCGACGGCTCGACGCCCTCGCCGGACACGCGATCGGGAATACGGCTGACATAACCGGCGACATCGTCCCGGAGCCGGTCGACATTGATGCGGGAGGCTTCGAAGACCGCGAGCGCATCCGGGTCTTCAGTCAGCGCCAACAGCAGATGCTCGAGCGACACAAGGCGGTGGCCCTGCTCCTCGGCATAAACCTGGGCACGCCTCAGCGTGGCGCGAAAATTATCGGCGCCCGCGTCCTCGCCGTAGCCCTCGTATGAGGTTGCCAATACGGCCCCTCCCATATGCCCCTCCTGCGAACCCGCCCGTGTGTCCCGACGTGTGTCCCGATGGGCGCGGTCGCGCCGGCCCGCGAATCGCTGCTTTCGCCAGCCCAGCACAAGACCAGTTTCGCGGCTTCTTTATGGGGCTGTCGAGCATTTTTTGCGGCGGCGCCGCCGTTTCGAACATATTACAACCCTTGAGGCACCCCGGCGACCGGATATAAGTCTCGGCCAACGCACCGTTTCCAGGAACATCCATGTCCGAACGCGACGATACGGCGGCCCGCCAGGCCATACCGCCCCAGCTTCAGGCCTTGCTGCTCTCCGAGGCGCTGCCGTACATGCAACGCTACGACGATAAGACCGTCGTGGTGAAGTTCGGCGGCCATGCCATGGGGGATGCGGCGCTCGCCCGCGCCTTCGCCCAGGACATCGTGCTCCTGAAGCAATCCGGCGTGAACCCGATCGTTGTGCATGGCGGCGGCCCGCAGATCGGCGACATGCTGAAGCGGCTCGAGATCAAGTCCGAGTTCGTGCACGGCTTGCGCGTTACCGACAAGCCGACGATCGAGATCGTCGAGATGGTGTTGGCCGGCAAGATTAACAAGGAGATCGTGGCGTCGCTCAACCGGGAGGGCGGCAAAGCCGTCGGCATCTCCGGCAAGGACGCCAATCTGATGATCGCCAAGAAGATCGACCGCATGCCCGACCCGCAGTCGAACCTCATGCAGGCGGTCGACCTTGGCTATGTCGGCGATCCCGTCGAGGTAAACCCTGAGATCCTCGAGGTGATGGACCGCTCCGATCTCATTCCGGTGGTGGCGCCGATTGCGCTCTCGGCCGAGGGCGAGACCTTGAACGTCAATGCCGACACCTTCGCCTCGGCCATCGCCGTCCGCATGAAGGCGGTGCGCCTGCTGCTATTGACCGATGTCGCCGGCGTGCTCGACCACGACAAGAAGCTCATCGAGGAGCTGACGGTTGCCGAGGCGCGGCGGCTGATGAAGGAAGGGGTCATCACCGGCGGTATGATCCCCAAGGTCGAGGGCTGCATCGATGTCGTCGAGCGGGGCGTCGAAGCCGTGACGATCCTCGACGGGCGGGTCTCGCATTCGGTGCTGCTCGAGCTCTTCACCGAGCACGGCATCGGCACCATGTTCCGCGAGACGCCGCGTAAGAAATCCAAGAAGGCCAAGAATGGCTGACACCGCTCGACGGGGGTTCGACGGGGTCCGGACCTGGATCTTCGACCTCGACAACACACTCTATCCCTCGCACTGCGATCTGTTTTCGCAGGTGAGCGATCGCATGAGCCGCTTCGTCGCCGATTTTCTCAAGCTCCCGGTTGCTGAGGCGAAGGTCGTCCAGAAGCGATACTACCACGAGCACGGCACGACGCTCGCAGGCATGATGCTCCACCACGGCCTGGATCCCGGCCCCTTCCTCGATTACGTGCACGACATCGACTATACGCCGGTCGCGCCCTCGCCTGAGCTGGCGGATGCGATTGCGGCGCTCCCCGGCGAGAAGCTCATCTTCACGAATGGCTCGCAGCGGCACGCCCTGCGCGTCACCGACCGGCTCGGCATCACGCAACTGTTCTCGGGCGTGTTCGACATCGTCGATTCCGAGTTCATCCCGAAGCCGACCGCCGCGGCCTACCATCTGTTTCTGAAGCGCTACGGCGTCGATGGCACGCAGGCCGCGATGTTTGAGGATCTGCCGCAGAACCTCGAGACGGCTCACCGGCTCGGCATGACGACCGTGCTGATCCGAACCCACCTCGCCGATCACCCTACTCTGATCGAGGCCCAGTCCTGGCCGGCGCTTCCCGACCACATCCATCACGAGACGGCGGATCTGGCGGCTTTCCTCGGGGGCCTCGCTCCAAAGGTTCGCGATCAGGTTTCCTGAGCCCGGGCGCGCCGGTCCTGCAATGGCTGCAGGATGAGCCGCATCCCGCGCGCCATCACCTCGGCGGCGGCGAGTGAGAGCGCGATCGTCGCGAGCAAGCGCAGCCCGTCTTGCGCCAGGCCGAGCTTTGCCAGCACAGCGATCACCACGACATGGGCCAGGTAGACGAACATCGACTGCTTGCCGAAATAGACTGCCGCACGCGCAACTGAAGAGGGCAGTCTGACCGGCGGCAACCAGAGGATCGCGGCGGCAGCCAGGGTCACCAGCACCGGCGCCGTCCAACCTGCTGAGAGAAAGGCCAGGGCAACGGCGGTGGCAACCCCCAGAGCCAACAACCGCTCGAGGGCGCTCTGGGCATGATATAGGCACCAGCCCGCCGCCATGAGCTGCAGCGCCATGAACGGGTGGCGGACGCTGACCGGACCGAACGCCTGCGAGACGCCGAGGAGTAAAGCCGCAACCGCCAGTCCGGCGATTGTCCACAGAGCCGCCGCAAGCGGCGCAGCCCCAACCCAACGCCGCGCCGCGGGGAGAGAGAACGGCAGGGCGATGAGGATCATCGCCTGTACATAGAGGCAGACGAACCAATAGGGCGTGATGCCCTGCGGATTGATGTCGGCGTCGAAGTTGCCGAGCAGCACAAACCATTCCGGATCGACCGGCGCGCTCACGAGATGCACGCCGGCAAGAATGGCGTAGTAGCAGACGAGGATCGGCAGGAGCATCGTTAAGAGCATGCCGCTGACGGCGCCCGCGATCAGGTTGGGTTTCTGGAACCGCGCCAGCGAATAGCCCGCAAGCATGACGAGCACATGGACTCCGCCTGCGATCGGAAGATTGATCGCGTGAAGAGCGATGACGGCGAGTAAAGCAAGGTCCCTGCAGATGAGGTCCGCGCTGACGGGTTGTGTTGTCGGCTTAAGCACGGGCGTCAGCGCTTCGAGTGCTGCGACCGGCATCGTCTCCCAGCCGGTGGGCACCTCGCCGAGCCGGCTGGTCAAGGCGAGTTGCACCTCGAGATAGGCGAGGCTATCGCCGCCCAATTCGACAAAGCTCTTGGCGGGATCGACCTCCCGGCCGCGCAGCGCTGCCGAGAAAACCTCGACAAGCGTTTCGCCTCCGGCGCTGATTGGCGCCGCACTGCGGGATGCGCGCTCGGCCAACGCCGGGTAGTCGACCTTGCCGGACGCCATCAAGGGCACTTCGTCGAGTGCCTCGACCGCAAATGCCGCATCGGTCAGCCCATAGGCCGCGACAAGCCTCCGGCGCACCCCCGCAAGATCATCCTTGCCATGCACGTACACCGTAATCCGGCGATCGGTTCCCGTTGCATAGGCTTGCAGCCCCTCGCCGCGCAGCCGCTGCTCGATCTCATCGAGCCCGATGCGTAGACCGAACATTTTCACGAAGCGGCTGAGGCGGCCGGTGATGCGGAAATGGCCGTTCGCCAATCGCTCGGCGATGTCGCCGGTGCGGAGCACGGGCGGGCCCGAAGGCAACACCAGGTCCGCCCGGGACGTCGCGTAGCCCATCATGACATTGGGGCCGTGGTAGACGAGCTCGCCGGCGGCACCCGCCTCGCTGATCGGCCGGCCATCGGTGCCGATGATCTCGAACCGGCCGCCCGGCACGGCGCGTCCGATGTTGGCCGCGTTGGCTTCCAGATCCTCGGGCGGCACATAGGCCATCCGTGGCGATGCCTCGGTCTGGCCATACATGACAAAGAGCCGCCAACCACTCCGGCGCCCCAGCGCCGCGTAGCGACGGACCGAGGCTTCGGCCAGCTTCCCGCCGGCCTGCGTGATGGTTTTGAGCGTCGGCAGCTCGCGCCGCTCGAAAGCGCCCTGGTCCAGCAGATCGAACTGAAAGGGCACGAGCGCCATGGAGGTCGCACCGTTTCGGTTGAATGCCTCCCAGAAGGCCTCCTCGACGACCGAGCGGTCCGTCAGCACCAGGCTTGCGCCCTGCGCCAGATGCGTATGCAGCACCGAAAGGCCATAGGAATAATGGAACGGCAGCGTGGTGATCGCCCGCTCGTCGGGGCCGAGTTCGAGGTAAGCCGCGATCGAGACGGCATTCGAAGTCAAATTCGATTGCGAGAGCCGGACGAGTTTCGGCGCGCCTGTGGTGCCGGAGGTTGATAGCATGAGCACCAGGTCGGGGTGCATCTCGACGGGCGCGGCGCTCGCGGCCGTAAAGCGCCAGCCCTGCTCACCCCGCGCGAAAACCAGGTTCGGTCGATAGGTGTCGAGGATGCGGGGATCGCTCGCCGTTGCCCGCTCGGCGCCGAGGATCACCGGCCATCCGGCCCTGAGCGCCCCCAGATAGGCGGCGATGGGCGCCGCCTCGTTCGCCGTCTCGATGAGGACGAGCGGCCGCGTCACCGATGGCGCGAGCAGGGAACGCGCGTCCCCGGTAGCGCGATCGGCCAAGCCTGCCAATGCCCGATAGCTCGTCTCGGCCCCGTCCTCGGCGAGGAGCGCCGGCCGGTCACCGAACGCCTCGAGATCTCGCCACAAGGTCATGCCGCGGTCCTTGCCGCCTCAGCCGAATCACGTGAGAATCGGAGCTTACCACGCTGAAAGTCGGGCGATGATGCGCATTCTGCAGCCGGGGTTCTTTCGCGTCGCACTGGCGAGCGCCGTGGTATTGAGCCACCTCTCCAATTTCGAGATCGGCCGGCCGGCCGTCTTCGCCTTCTTCGCGCTGAGCGGCTTCTGGGTCATGCGCATGTATGACGAGAAGTATGCGGTGGCGGGAGGTGCCGGCGTTTTCTTCTTGTCGCGCTGGCTGCGCATCTGGCTGCCATTCCTCGCCGCGTATCTGGGATTCCTCCTCGTCAAGGCGGTGTTCTTCGGGGAATTCGATGCCCGGCAGCTCGCCTCGCTCGGCATTCTCGGTATTGCGACGACCGAGAACGACGTGCTCGGCATCTCCTGGTCGCTCGATATTGAGTTGCAGTTCTACCTGATTGTGCCGCTGATCTGGTCGATACTTAGGGCGCTCGATGCCGCCGATCGACCGGCGATCTGGCCTATACTCCTCGCAGCGCTCCCGCTAACCGTGCTCGGTTGGTGGCTCGGCCTTTCGCATGGCATCTGGACCGTGCTCGCCTATTTGCCGGGGTTTGTCGCCGGACTCCTCATCTGGCATTCGGGATGGCGGCCGGCGCGCAGCATCGCCCTCCTCTCGATCGCCGCGTTTATCGTTGCGGGCCTCATCGTCTGGCTGCTGCCCGATACGCGCGCCTATCTTCAGAAGGACACACCCAACGCCCTCCACGAGGACTGGTTTGGCATGGCCTGGGTCGCGCTGCTGATCCCCTTCATCGCCTTCAACGTGCGGCAGCGGAGCGACTGGCTCGACCAGCACCTCGGCAACTTCTCCTATGCGCTCTACATCACGCACTGGCCGGTGATTTGGTGCATCAAGAACGCGACGGCGTTGCTAGGCGTGCCCTTGAAACTCGTCGCGCTGGCCGCCGTCGCGCTCGTCGCCGTCACCTTCTACGTCACCATTGACCGGAACGCGGAGCGACTCCGGCAGGCGATCCTGGGTTGGCGGATGCGGATCCTCGCCCAGGGCCCGTTACGAGGCTGACGGCTACCATTCGAAGCCGTCCGGCAGACGGATGTTGGCCACCAGCGGCCGGTGGTCGGAGCCGGCATTGGGACCCAGATGCACATCGGTGATCGTCAGATCCTTAGACACCCAGAGGTGATCGATGCCGAGCTGTGGCAGGCCACGCGCTTCCGCAGGCCAGCTCGGCAGGAAGCGGCCCATGTGGACGAGCCCCGACTCCGCGCGGAACACGCCGAACGAGTGCGACCACGACGTGGCGTTGAAATCGCCGGCGACGATGACCGGCCCCGGCGCGACCTTCGCGATGCCGGCGACACGGCGCATTTCCTTCAGATGTCCGTTCGGCCCGTCGATCGGCCGCATCATATGGGCGCCGATGATGGTGAGCTGGGCGGCGCCCTGCCCATAGGTGGCAACCACCCGCGGTGGTCCATCGAACTGCTCACGCCGGCCGGCTTCGACAGTCGTGAAGGGACGCTTCGAAATGATTTCGACAGAACAGTGCCAGGTCTCCGCGCAACCACCGGCATAGGGGTAACTCTTCTTCAGCCGCTCAATCAGCGCCAGCTTGTTCGGCCCGAACTCGTAGACGAGTACGATGTCGGCATCCTCGCGCTCGATGTAGGCCTGAAGCTCATCGAGATCCGCGTGGGAATGCCAGGTATTGAAGCTCAAGAGCTTGATCTCGCCGGGTCCGCGCGGCGCACTTGTCTGGCTCGTTCCATTCCACGCAAGGCCCGCATGCAGCACGAGCGTCGCCGCGACGCCGGCCAGCAAAACGAGCAGCGCCCGTCGCCGCCAGACGAGCGCCGCGATCGATCCGGCGATCCCGCCGATGGCATGGCCGAAGAGGTGCGAGAACGCATCGGCATAGGTCGACGCAGCGCCAAGTAGCCAGAGCGCAGCCACCCCGAGCGACCCAAGCAGCACGACGGCTGCCGCCGCGAAACCAAACGAATATTTCGATATCAATCCCGCCTCCCCGCCCGCTCGCTTCTTCTGGCACACCGGTTCGGATCGATCCATCGCTCCGCCCACGAACTTGCCGCAATTCGCGGGCACGCTGATAAATGGCTGATTGATTTGGGGGAATTGATCGATGCGAACCCGACTGCTCGTATGGGCAGTGGCATCGGCCATTGTATTCGGCCCGTCACTGCCAGCTGGGGCCCAGTCGGCCCCACAATGCGGCTCCGGCTTCAAGCTTGTCGAAGCGTCTGGAAGCCGCGTTACCTGCCTCAGGAACAAGTCGGTCCAGTCGGCCGAAGAAGCCGAGAAGCTCGCCTCCGGCTGGCAGAAAAAAGCCAACTGCGTCGGCGGCGAGGTCAGCGAGAGCCAGGCCGGAATCGGCGAGGACGGCGTCGGCGCCTTCCTCGTGACGGTACGCTTTGCCTGCATCGGCGACTAGGGTGTTGCCGTTTTTCGTTTTATCACTTCAACACCCTAATTCCTTGGTTTGCCGTGCTTCTTTTCGGAAAACCGCTTCGCACTTTTCCGGAAGCACTCTAAACATCGGCCAGCATTGACAATTGCCGTTGGCCCGGGGCCTCTAGGCGACCGGCGGCGCATTCGCCCGCCACCTCCACAGGTCGCCCAAAATGAGCCGATTGAAATCCGCCGCCCAGGCCGAGGAATGGTCCCGGCTCGGGGTTTCTGCTGCTCGCAAAGGCGTCGTGCTGCTGGCCCGGGGCTATCTCGCCCGGGCCATCGATGCCGACCGGCGCAACCCTGCCCACCGGCACAACCTGGCGGCCGTCTTTGAAAGCCAAGGTCTCTATGCCGAGGCGGCCTCGCTCTACGCGGAAGCGGTTGCGATCGCGCCAGCCGAGATCGGTTCCGCCGACCGGCTTTCGGGCCTGCTCGCCCGGTTCACCCTCGAAGACGCCAAGCTGCTCGACGCCGCTGGCCTCAAGGCCGCGCTCGCCTTCGACCGCATCGACCGCCAGGCCATCGGCGAGGCGGTGTATGCGCGGTTTAAACAATCGGACCTGTTCGCGAGTACCGGCACGCATACACAACTGGCCCGCAAGACGCCGAGCGCGCTTCGCGACGATCTCTTCCTCGCGGCCTTGTCGACGTCGATCAATAAAGACATCGATATCGAAAGCTGGCTCGCCGGTCTGCGCCGGACGCTGCTGATCGAGACGCCTGCCGACCGGTTCGAGGACCGCCCGCTGCAAACGCTCGCCCTCGCATTGGTCCGGCAATGCCTCCTCAATGAGCATGTCTGGTCCGTGAGCGGTGACGAGGCCTCGGCCCTCTCCTCGCTATCGATCGATGCCGGAGCTTTGCTTGCCGGCGACGCCGAGATGGGCCGGCGGTTGATGCTCCACCTCCTCTATCGTCCCCTCGATGCGCTGCTTGCGGCCGGCACGACGGTGGAGCAGCTGGGCAAGCTGCGTCCGAAAGCGCTGAAGGAGCTCGTCGTCGAGGAATGGCAACACCGCGAGGCCGAGCGCCGCGCTGCCTCTTCGCTCCAACGCATCGGCACGATCGGCGACGCGACCTCGCTGCGCGTCAAGTCTCAGTACGAGGCCGCGCCCTATCCGCGCTGGCGGAGCATCCGGCTGCCCAAGCAAGGCACGATCCTGCGCGCGCTCGGGCGCTATATGCCAGCCGAGCAGCTCAAACGCTTCGAGCAGCCCTTCGACGTGTTGATCGCCGGCTGCGGCACCGGCCGGCAGGCGCTGCAATCGGCCGCCGGCTACGGCTCCAACGCGCGTGTCACCGCCATCGATCTGTCGGCCGCGAGCCTCGGCTACGCGACACGGCAAGCCGCGCATTTCGGCGTCGGCAACATCCGCTTTGCCCAGGCTGACTTCCTGGCGCTGCATCCGGCGACCCAGAAATACGACATCGCCGAGTGCGTCGGCGTGCTGCATCATATGGCCGATCCGATGGCCGGCCTCGCGCATTTGGCCTCGCTTCTGAAACCCGGCGGCCTTGCCTATGCCGGTCTCTATTCGGCGTTGGCGAGAGCCGATGTCACAGCACTTCGGCAGGACCCGGCGTATCCGGGCCCAGGTTGCACCGACGAAGCGGCTCGGCAGTACCGGCAGAGGCTTCTCGGCGGTTCCCGGCGCGATCAATTCGCCCAGTCGAAGGATTTCTACTCGCTCTCCGAGTTCCGCGACCTCGCCTTGCACGAAAGCGAGCAGCCGCTGCGCCTCGAGGACATCGCCCAACAGCTCGACCGCCTCGGCCTCGCCTTCCTCGGTTTCACGCTCGATCCCGACGGCGAAGCGCTGTTTGCCAAGGCCCATCCGGACGATCGCTTCCCCGGCCGATTGCCGCATTGGGTTTCCCTCGAAGGCGAGCATCCCCACATGTTCGATGCGATGTATCGGTTCTGGATCGCCAAGGCCCCATGACGACAGACGCGGCCCTTCCCTTCTATCCGCCCAAGGTGAAGGCAGGGCGTTACGGCGAGCGCTTTCCGTTGGTCATGCTCGACGTTGTCCGCAACCCCTTGTCGGTCTGGCCGCCGCAGGTCTACGAGCAACCGATCGTGCGGCGCGTTGGCCCACTCGGCACCTTCACCTGGGTGCTCGATCCCTCTCTCATCAAGACGATGTTGCTCGAGGCGCAGGACAAATTCGTCAAATCGCCGATCGAGAAGCGTGTGCTCGGTCCGTTGCTCGGCAACAGCGTCTTCACCTCCGATGGCGCGGACTGGCGCTGGCAGCGGCAGGTGGTGGCGCCGCTGTTCCGGCACGGCGAGTTGTTGGGCTACATCCCGTCGATGACGGGCGCTGCCGAGAGCATGCTCGACAGCTGGCGTAAAGCCGGCCGCGGCGAGCGCGACATCGAGCACGACATGACGGCGATCACCTTCAAGATCATCGCCGACACGCTGCTGCCGGGCGGCGACACCTTCGTCGCCAATGCAGTCGAGCGGGCTCATGGGGACTATCTGCTGCCGATCTCCTGGGAAATCGCCTATGGCATGCTGAACTTTCCGAAATGGCTACCGCATCCGGGAACGCGATCGATGCGGCGATCGGAGCGGGAGCTGCGCTCGGCCGTCGGCGCCCTCATTTCGGCGCGCCGCCGCGCACCCGGCGATCACGACGATCTTTTCTCGCGATTGCTCTGCGCGCGTCATCCGGAAACCCATGAGCCGATGACCGATGACCAGCTCATCGACAATCTGCTGACCTTCCTCGCCGCCGGTCACGCGACAACCGCCATGGCGCTCACCTGGTCGCTCTATCTCCTCGCCAAGTCGCCGGCGTGGCAGGGCACGCTGGCAGCCGAGGCACGCGCCATTGCCGGCGACGAGGTCATCACAGGCGGACATATCGAGCAGCTCACCCAGACCGAAATGGTCATCAAGGAGGCGATGCGGCTCTACCCGCCGGCACCCGTCATCATGCGGCAGGCGACCCAGGACCTGACCCTCGGCGGTTTGGATGTGCCGAAGGGCAGCATGCTGCTCGTGCCGATCTATGCACTGCATCGGCACAAAGGGCTGTGGTCCGATCCCGACCGTTTCGATCCCGAGCGCTTCACGGCAGAGGCCGAGGAGGCGCGCACGCGCTACACTTACATGCCCTTCGGCGCGGGCTCCCGCATTTGCATCGGCATGGCCTTCGCCATGATGGAGGCGAAGGTGGTGCTGGCGACGCTGGTGCGGGCCATGCGGTTTTCGCCCGTCGAGGGCTGCGATCCAGAACCGATGTCGCGGCTGACGCTCCGGCCGATGGGCGGCATGCGGCTTGGTGTCGAGCCGCGGTAGCCCTTCATCAAAGCCTCACGCCTGCTTGTACTTGCCGACATTCTCATCGAGATACTGATTGTTGGCTTCGCGGAGCTTCGCCGCCTCGTCGTCGTAGAGGAATGGCAGGAACGCATAGCGCTTGCCGCCGGTCACCGCCGACACCTGGTGCAAGAGCGAGCAGGAGAAAACGACCGCGCAGCCGGCCGGCATCTTGAAACCCTTGGGCGAGAACTCCGGAAAGCTCACCTCGCCGCCTTCGAACTCATTGTTGAGATTGACCGAGACGGCGAAGCGGCGATGCGCGGTGCCTTTGGTGGTGTTGTCGCGATGGGCCCGGAAATGACCGCCGGTGACCGAATCATAGCAGGCGACGATGTAGCGCTCCATGCGCGAGGCATTGTACTGGTAGGCCTTCCTGATCTCCGGCACGACGCGACGTTGGAAGCGCGCCTGCGTCTCCTTTATGAGCTTGTCGTCCTCGATGACATAATCGCTGCGGCGCTTATGGCCGTGGTCGGTGACCATCACCGTCTTGCCACCGACGTCGCGCATGAAGCCCGACTCCTGGCCGCCGTGCGTCGCGTATTGCTCGATCAGATGCTTGCAGAAGGCCGCCTCGAACACACCCGGAAGGATGAGCACGGGCGCCTGTATGGGAAATCCGATGTACTCGCCGACAGGAGGCAGCGTCGACAAGAGCTTACCAAGTTCGGCGAGCTCGGCGCCGTCCTCGGTGAAGGGCAGCACGGCCCGGACACGTAGCGAGGGATCGAGCAGGAACCATAGGGGGCGCGCCGTCGCCTTTCCCGCCTCCTGCTCCTGCGGCAGCACGCCATAGGCCTTGGCAATGCGGCCGTCGAAATCCCAGAAGTAACGGATGCCCGGCACCTGCTGCTCGACACGCTTCTCCGCCTCATCCTTGGGATCGTTACTGACGCCGAAAAAAGAGAGCTTCTCGTCGTCGAAGAGCGGCCGGTGGGTCTCAAGGAGCTTGAGCGCGTGCTTGGTCCGCACCTCGCCCGCCGTCACGAAGAAGCAGAGCAGGATGTAGCGGCCACCGACCGTGTCGAACTTGAAATTCTCGGCGTTCGAGGAGCGCTGTGCGAACCAGGGCGCCGGGTCGCCGGCTCTGAGATTGACGAATTGCATCATTGACCTCCGAATCAGTGCCGAGCCGGCCCATCCTCGACGACCGGCCGCCGAATCGGTTTCCTGCCGTTCCGGTGAAACCTAATGCAGGCCGAGCCTGTCGAAAAGCGACGGCTTCGGCCACGGGAAGGCGGTACTCGAAGGTGCCCCGAGCCGATCACCGCGCCGGCCCGGCGGGTGCGCGGCATCAGCACATCGGGACAAGGCCGAGGCCGACCGCTATAAACCTGCCTTTCCTGCCTTCCTGACGAGAAAGCCCGCCCGACATGGTCGCCTCAAAATCCAAGGCCAAGGCTCAAGCCAAGCCGTTCAAGGCCCGCGCCGCAAAATCCGTCGCCAAGGCTGCCAAGAAGCTAACCATCACGCCCGCACTCATCGCCGAGCACGGCTTCAAGGGCGACGAGTATGAGCGCGTCCTCTCCATTCTCGGCCGCGAGCCCTCGATCGTCGAACTCGGCATCTTCTCCGTCATGTGGAGCGAGCACTGCTCCTACAAATCCTCGCGCGTGCACCTGAAGCGGCTGCCGACGACGGGCAAGCGGGTCATCATCGGACCCGGAGAGAATGCCGGTGTCGTCGATTTCGACGATGGCGATGTCGTGGTTTTCAAAATGGAGAGTCATAACCACCCCTCCTACATCGAGCCCTATCAGGGGGCTGCGACCGGCGTCGGCGGCATCATGCGCGATGTCTTCACCATGGGCGCTCGGCCCGTCGCCAATCTGAATGCGCTCCGCTTCGGCGATCCCAAGCACCCCAAAACCCGCCATCTCGTTTCGGGCGTCGTCTCGGGCATCGGCGGCTACGGCAACTGCGTCGGCGTGCCAACGGTGGGCGGGGAAACCAACTTCGACGCCGGCTACAACGGCAACATCCTCGTCAACGCGATGTGCGTCGGCTTGGCGAGACGCGATGGCATCTTCACCTCGGCCGCCAAGGGCGTCGGTCACCCCGTCGTCTACGTGGGCTCGAAAACGGGACGCGACGGCATCCACGGCGCGACCATGGCGTCGGCCGAGTTCGACGACAAATCCGAGGAGAAGCGCCCGACCGTGCAGGTCGGCGACCCCTTCACCGAGAAGCTGCTCATCGAAGCCTGCCTCGAGCTGATGGCGAAGGATGCGATCCTCTCGATCCAGGACATGGGCGCGGCGGGCCTCACCTCGTCCTCCGTGGAAATGGCGGACAAAGGCGGCGTCGGCATCGACCTCGATCTCGACGAGGTGCCCCAGCGCGAAACCGGCATGACCGCCTACGAGATGATGCTCTCCGAAAGCCAGGAGCGCATGCTGATGATCCTGAAGCCGGGCTCCGAGAAGCTTGCACAGGGCATCATCACCAAATGGGGCCTCGACTTCGCCGTCATCGGCAGGACGACCGATACCGGCCGGCTCATCGTGCGCCACAAAGGCGTCGTCGAAGCCGACATGCCCGTTTCGATGCTCGCCAACTCGGCGCCGATGTACGAGCGGCCGTTCGTCCGGACACCAAAGCCGAAAGCAGTCGCCGCGGATGAGGTGAAGGCGCCCAAATCGATCCTCACTGCCCTTGAAGCGCTGATGGGCTCGCCGCATCTGTGCTCGCGCCGCTGGATCTGGGAGCAGTACGATCACATGGTGATGGCCGATACGGTCGTGAGACCCGGCGGCGATGCGGCGGTCGTGCGCCTGCACGGCACCAAGAAGGGCATTGCCGTCACCTGCGATGTGACGCCCCGCTATTGCGCCGCCGATCCGCACGAAGGCGGCAAGCAGGCGGTCGTCGAGACCTGGCGCAATCTGTGCGCTGTCGGCGCCGATCCGATCGCCATCACCGACAACATGAATTTCGGCAATCCCGAGCGGCCCGAGATCATGGGTCAGTTTGTCGGCTGCATCGACGGCATGCGGGAGGCTTGCCTCGCGCTCGACTATCCCGTCGTCTCCGGCAATGTCTCGCTCTACAACGAGACGAACGGCATCGGCATCCCGCCGACCCCAGCGATCGGCGGCGTCGGCCTGCTGCCCGACGTCGCCAAGCACGCGACCATCGCGTTGAAGCGCGACGGCGACGTCGTGATCCTCCTCGGCACGACCCGCGGCCATCTCGGACAATCGCTCTACCAGCTACACGCCCACGGCAAGCTCTGGGGCGCGCCACCGCCTGTCGACTTGGGCGACGAGATCAAGGCCGGCAGGCTCGTTCGCGATCTCATTCGCGAGGGCAAGGTCTCGGCCGTGCACGATGTGTCCGATGGCGGTCTCATCGTGGCCGTTGCCGAGATGGCGCTCGCAGGCGCCAAGGGTGTCATGCTGGAGGCAGCACCTCGGCGGCTCTCTCCCCATGCCTATTGGCTCGGCGAGGATCAGGGACGCTATGTCCTGGCCGCGGCCGAGAAAGATGCCGGCACCATCCTCTCCCGCGCCAAGACACTCGCAATTCCCGCCGTCACCATCGGCCGGGTCGAGGGTCAATCGATCGCCATCGAGGGCGAGCGGGCCATGTCGCTCGCCAAGCTCCGCAAGACTCATGAGGCGTGGCTTCCGGGCTACATGAGCTAAACCACGTTGCCGCTGGTCTTTTCTTGCCGACCGGCCGATAGTCCCTGAGAGAATTGCTGGAGAGGGGAGAGCGGCATGGCAGGTCTTGGCGCGCGACGGTGGATGCTCGGAGCCACGCCGCTTCTGCTGCTCTTGTTCTGCACCGTGGCCGCCGGCCCTGCCGAGGCCCGCCGCGTCGCGCTCGTCATCGGCAACAGCGCCTATACCAGCGTCTCGGCCCTCGAGAATCCGAAGAACGACGCCGCCGCCCTCGCCGAGACGCTTCGCGCCATTGGCTTCGACGAGGTGCGCGAGCTGCTCGATCTCGACCAGACCGCCTTCCGCCGTGCGCTTCGAGATTTCACGGCGCTCGCCGCCGGAGCCGAGACCGCCGTCGTCTACTATGCAGGCCACGGCGTCGAGGTGGACGGCCGCAACTATCTGGTGCCGGTCGATGCGATGCTCGGACAGGCGACCGATGCCGAGTTCGAGGCCATTCCGCTCGACAGCGTGCGAACCGCCGTCTCCGGCGCTTCATCGCTGCGTCTCGTCATCCTCGACGCCTGCCGCAACAATCCCTTCAAGCTCGCCAGCACCGATGGCACGCGCAGTGTCGGGCGGGGCCTTGCCCGTGTCGAGCCCGGCGCCAACGAGATCGTCGCCTATGCCGCCCGCGAAGGCACCGTCGCCAATGACGGCACCGGCGGCAACAGCCCCTATGCCACGGCTCTGATCAGACATTTGAAGACGCCCGGTCTCGACGTCCGCCTGCTGTTCGGGGAGGTGCGCGACGAGGTGATGGCGGCGACCGGAAGGACCCAGGAGCCGTTCATCTATGGCACGCTCGGCGGCAAACCCATCTATCTGAGCGAGCCCGCTGCGACGGCAGCCGCGGCGGCGCCAGCAACCGCCACCGCGCCTGTGGCCGAGCCTGCCGCCTCGAGCCGGGACAAGCAGGCCGCCGAGGCCTGGATCGCCGTCAAGGACACCTCGAGCGTCGGCATCCTCAAGACTTACATCGCGCGCTTCGAGGGCACGATCTTTGCCGACATGGCGGCGGCGCGCCTCGCCGAGATCGAGACTGCCAGCAACGCGCCGGCAACAAAACTAAGCAAGCTGGCCGACATCGAGGCGCCACCGGTCCTCAACGCGCCGGCGCCCGCAAACGCAGTCGCGGTGGCGTCCGTCGAGGAGCCGGCCCAAGACGGCTACGACGCCAGCGCGCCGCCCCCGCCCGAGCAGGTGACGCTCGAGCCTGGCGTCTACCCGGTCGGCAAATGGGCCGAAGGCGCGGCCTGGGACGGAGCGCTGCTCTGGGTGGCGGAGAGCGGCCAGCGCTCGCTCGCGGCCCTCGATCTCAGCAGCGGTATCGTGCGTCATGCGACCGTCGGGCGCCTGCCCGTCGGCGTCGAGGCAACCGCCGACGGCAGTGTCTACTCCCTGCAGAACACCGACAAGACCGTCTGGGTCCAACCGCGTGGTGGCGGCAAAGGAAAACGCTTCGCCAAGCTCAGCGAGTGCCCGCAGGACATCGCCGTCACCGCCAAGGCCGTGTGGGTGCTGACATGGCCGGACTGCAGCTCGGCCAATGCCAAGGCCATCCGCATCGACATCAAGACGGGTACGCAGCAGCAGACCGGCTTCCTCGGCGAGTGGGGAGAGTCGATTGCCTTCGCTCACGGCGCGGCCTGGGTCGGCCATGTGCGCGGTGACACGATCAGCAGGATCGATCCGGCGTCCCTCGACGTCGAGCACATGTCCGTCGACAGCGTCTCGGTCTGGAAGGTCACCGCCAACGATCGATACGTCTTTGCCGGCGGCCGCGTCGGCGAGGATAACAACCAGGGTGTCATTCTGGCCATCGATCCGGCGAGCCGCACGCAAACCTCCCGCCAGGATGTCGGCGAGCTGATCCTGCGGCTCGCGGCTGACGCCCGGCATGTCGTCGCCGTGGGCGCCAATGGCACGATCTGGGTGATGGCGGCCGAAACGCTGGCCATCGAGCGCGTGATCACACTCTCGACCGGTCCCTATCGCCCGAGCGACGCCTTGCTTGTCGGCAACCAGCTCATGGTCATCGCCCAGCAGCTCAACGGCGAGAACGGCGCCGTCCTCGTCGTCAACGATTGGGAGCCTTCGTCGGTGGCCGTCAGCGGAGACTGAGCGGAGTACCGGCGCGTGCTCTGAAATCGAAACCTCACGAGCAGCCGTTCAGGGACCTTGGATGGCCGCGCGAATGTCGCATGGGTGACTGACTTGAATCATGAAACGACGAACGTCACAGGTGGTTGTCTTTGCGGTCGCGTGCGCTACGAGGCGAAGGTTTTTCTCCAGAACGGCTACATATGCCACTGCACCATTTGCCAGCGCAGCACCGGCCAACCGGCCGAGATCACGGTTATGATCGCGGCCGGAACCTTGCGATACCTGAATGACGAGCCCAAATACTACGTTTCGTCAGCCCACGGAAAACGCGGTTTCTGCGGCCATTGTGGATCCCGCATCGTCTGGCAGGCCTTGCGCGCGGAGGATGACTGGCTGACGAACATTACTGTCGGCACATTGGACAACCCAGCCAACGCCCGGGTCACAAGGCATATCTACACGGATACGCAGCTGCCTTGGTATCACGTCTGTGAAGAGCTGCCGAAGTTGATGGAGCGGGATTCCGAAACGTTGATAGACCTCCTCAGGCAAGAGCTGAGGCCAGGGATCAAGTCCTAGAGTGCTTCCGGAAAAGTGCGAAGCGGTTTTCCGAAAAGAAGCACGACAAACCAAGGAATTAGGGTGTTGAAGTGATTCAACGAAAAACGGAAACACCCTAGGAACATCCTTCGAAGCACCGTCCCCCGCCTCCGCCAATTGCACATCGCCGCCCCCCACACTACATTCCCTGGCAACGGAGACCCCGCGATGCCCATGCCCGCCGCCGAGATCGAGCGCCTGATCAAGGCCAAGCTGCCCGACGCCCAGGTCACCATCCAGGACCTGGCGGGCGACGGCGACCATTATCAGGCGACCGTCGTCTCCATGGCCTTCAAGGGCCGGAGCCGGGTGCAGCAGCACCAGATGGTTTACGAGGCGCTCGGCGGCCAGATGGGCGGGGCGTTGCATGCCCTCGCGCTCCATACCTCGGCGCCGGCGGAGTAGCCCGGGCCGTTTCCTTACCTACCCGAACCGCGCTATATAGCCCCGAACACCATGCAAACCCGGGCCTTGACCCCGGGACCCAGGAGCAAGCCATGAGCGACCAGGACACCTTCGACCGCATCCGCCAGGAGATTTCCTCCAACGACGTCGTGCTGTTCATGAAGGGCACGAAGGCCTTTCCGCAATGCGGGTTCTCGGGCCGCATCACGCAGATTCTCACCCACATGGGCATCACCTTCCGCGACATCAACGTGCTCGAGGACCAGGCCATCCGCGAGGGCATCAAGCAGTTCACGAACTGGCCGACCATCCCCCAGCTCTACGTCAAGGGCGAATTCGTCGGCGGCGCCGATATCATCGCCGAGATGTTCCAGTCGGGGGAGCTCGAGGAGCTGGTGCACGAGAAGGGCATCGGGCATACCCACCACGCTTAAATCTCTGGAGGCAGGCTCCGGCCGATGCGCACTCGCCGCTTCATCCTGAGCCTGCTGATTCTGGCCGCCGCCATCTGTCTCGGCCTCGGCCTGACGCTTCCTGTTATCAAGCTGACGAAGCTCTACGTGTGGACCGACGAGCACTCGATGGTCTCGATCATCTGGGCGCTCTATCGCGACGGCGAGCTGCTGCTGGCCGCCATCGTTGGCATCTTCTCCGTCGTCTTCCCGATCCTGAAGCTCGTCTACCTGCTGGCGGCCGCCTTCGCCGGCCCAGATGAGCACGGCGAGAGAGGCCGCTGGCTCGCCGATCTCGAATGGCTCGGCAAATGGTCGATGCTCGACGTACTGGCGCTGGCGCTCACCGTCTTCTACGTCAAGTCGAGCAGCCTCGCCGACGCCGTCTCTCTCCCCGGTCTCTACTTCTTCACCGGCGCCGTCGTCCTCACCATGATCGCGCACGGCTGGGTGAAACACGCGCGGTAAGGGGTATCACTCGCTATGCTCGCGAGCGATTAGGCAGTGGGCGTGCTGCGAGCGATGAGGTAGGACACGAAGGCGGCACAAGCTCCGAGCATGAAGATGGCGTCGGTCTCATCAACTTTTGCGCCGGGGTCGTCCAATAGCGGGTGGCGCAACCCCTTCTCATCAGATGTGAAGCCGTATAGCGCCTTGAAGCCCCTTTGCAGTGCCTCGTGAAGTCCATGACGGTCACCGATCTTCTTAAGCGCACCTGCAAGCGACTTGTCACCAGCAATGACGCGGGCAACAGACTCCACTGCATGCATGCTCTCGCGGATGCAGTCAGCGGCAGCGCCATTGGTCAGGTACCCGGCGGCCTTGATCAAGTGCGCACGCGCGCCGTGGAAGGGCGACGCTCGAAGATCGGAGAAGGCCTTGTTAAGAGTTGCCAGTTCGACCTCTGACGTAATCGGTACAATCGTCGGATGCTCATCGAGAACTCGGTATGCTGCTCGAGAGGATTTAAGCGCGTTGGCGATAGAAGGTGGATAAACGACCTCCTCCGGCTGACGCATCAGCCATTGCACGGTGTTCAGCACCTCGTCGTAAGCGCCGTTCAGAAACGTCGGCTTGATGGACTCAACGACCTTCGTGAATCTCGTCGGACATCTTGTGATCGACGTGGGTGTGTTTGCGAAGAAGTACTTTTCTCCACTTGCCGTCGATCCGGTTGTCATACCTGATGTCGTTGCTCAGGCTACTATAGACAACCGACCAGAGCTTAGCTCGGAGTTCTTGGCTGATTTCTTGCAGCCTCAATTGAGACGGCAGGGGTTCGGTCCCTTCAGCTTGGCTAAAGCTCAGCGCCTTGCGCGCTGCATAGGGGTCGGGCTCCATCCAGGCCTCATCTATTTCGTGAATTGAGGTGCGAGAGGTCCAGCCCCCCGTACCTTACCTTCAGCAGCTCCTAGTGCATCAGCTTGAAGCCCTGCCCGTGCGCGCCAACGTCGTCACCATAGCGGGCACGCGGAATGACGAAGCCACGGCCGCGCTTGCGACGGCGGGGGCGGGTGAGATGGTGCCCCTGCCTTCGTCAAAAGCGCAGGTGATTGGTTCGCGGCTCACCCTCCCCGCTTCTTCCGCAAGCCCGCCCAATAGTCGAGGCGCTTCTTGATCTCCCGCTCGAAGCCGCGCTCGGGGGGATCGTAGAAAGCCATGCGGGATTTGAACTCGTCGGGAAAATAGTTCTGCCCCGAGAAGGCTTCGGGCGCGTCGTGGTCGTAGGCGTAGCCCTCGCCGTAGCCCTCCGCCTCCATGAGCTTGGTCGGGGCGTTGAGAATGATCTTGGGCGGCGACAGGCTGCCGTGCTCCTTGGCGGCACGCATAGCCCCTTTGTAGGCGACATAGGCCGCGTTCGATTTGGGCGCGGTCGCGATATAGATGCAGGCCTGGGCCAGCGCGAGTTCCCCCTCGGGCGAGCCGAGGAAATCATAGGCGTCCTTGGCGGCGAGCGTCACCGTCAAGGCCTGCGGATCGGCGAGACCGATATCCTCGACGGCCATGCGGACGAGCCGGCGCACGATGAAGAGCGGGTCCTCGCCGCCCACCAGCATGCGGGCCATCCAATAGAGCGCCGCATCGGGATCGGAGCCTCGCACGGATTTGTGCAGCGCCGAGATCAGGTTGTAGTGGCCGTCGCGTGACTTGTCGTAGAGGGGCGCGCGGCGCTGCACGAGTTTCACCAATCCGTCGCGATCGAGCGGCTTTGCCTCTCGCGACACGGCGACGAACAGCTCCTCGACGAGATTGAGAGCCGAGCGCCCATCGCCGTCGGCCATGCCAACAAGCGCAACGCGCGCATCGGCATCAACCGGAAGCTTGCGCTTTTCGGCCGCCTCCGCCCGCACGATCAGGCTTTCGAGCGCCGCCTCGTCGAGCCGGTTGAACACCAGCACCTGCGCGCGCGAGAGCACGGCGGCGTTGAGCTCGAAGGAGGGATTTTCCGTCGTCGCCCCCACCAGGATGATCGTGCCATCCTCCATGTGAGGAAGGAAAGAATCCTGCTGCGAGCGATTGAAACGATGGATCTCATCGATGAAGAGCAGCGTGCCCTTGCCCGTCTCGCGCTTGGCCTTGGCGCGATCGAAGGCCTTCCGGAGCTCCTGGACCCCTGAGAAGATCGCTGAGAGCTGCTCGAATTCGAGATCGACGGCGTCCGCCAGCAGCCGCGCCACCGTCGTCTTGCCGGAGCCGGGCGGCCCCCAGAAGATGACACTCGACAGGCGCCCGGCATTGATCATGCGCGTCAGCGTGCCCTCGGGGCCGACGAGGTGGTCCTGCCCCGTCACCTCGGTGAGCACCTTCGGGCGCAGCCGGTCGGCGAGCGGGCGCGGCGCGCCTTCCGAGAGGCCGGCGGCTTCGAAGAGATTGGTCATGGTGGAAGAGTGGCAGGTTTCGCGGAGGCGCTCAATCTTGTCTCAATCCCATTCGCGGCGGACGAGATCGAGGAGGAGCGCTCCGTCCTCGCCGTAAATTTTAAGCACCTTGTGCGTGGCCTCGATGCGGCCGGCGGCCTGGAGCGCCTTCAGGAACTCCGCCTCGAGGCGGGCGATCTCGGGCGGGCAGCCGATCAACGTCGTGACGAGCTTGCCAATCCGGAGCCGGTCGTCCTGCTGCTCGAAGCTCCCGGCAAAGCGATTGCAGCCCCCCGAGCCGCTGACGCCGCCATGGCCGTCGAACTGGACGGAGCGCTGCCGGTCGCCGGTCCCGTCAAGGAAACCCCATTCGCTGCCGCTGAGATCGAGTTGCGGCCCGGCGGCATACCCCACTGCGATCGGGGTCGAAAGCGCTGCCGCCAGAATTCCACCGGAATGCCAACCGAAGCGCCTTGCATTCATCATTGCCCTACCTCTCCCGACCACGCCGCAGCTCAATGCCATTCCACTGTGGCAACGCTGCGTCTCACTCCCCGGGGGCGTCAATGTGGTGGGAAGGTGCTAAAAGGGCGGGCCACATCGCACGGGAGACCGTCATGAAATTCGAGCGACTGACGCCCAGCATCGGCGCCAATGTGCACGGCCTCGACCTCAACCGTCCACTCTCGCAGGCCGCCGCCAATCAACTTTACGACGGCCTCATTGAGCACTTGGTGCTGTTCTTCCCCGGCCAGGATGTGACGCCGGAGGCCCATGAGGCGCTCGCCCAGAGCTTCGGCCCGCTAGGGCCACCGCACCCGCTCTATCCGCATCTCCCCGGGCACGAACCCATCATGATCCTCGAGTATGACGCCGTGCGGCGCGCCGACAGCGATGTCTGGCACAGCGACGTGACCTTCAAACCGAACCCGCCCTTTGCCTCGGTGCTGCGCTCGAAGGTCGTTCCCCCGCATGGTGGCGACACGCTCTGGGCCAGTATGTATGCCGCATTCGACGCGCTCTCCCAGCCGATGCAGCGCTTCCTCAAGGGGCTCGAGGCCTCCCACGACATCTTCACCGGTTTCAGCTACCTCGAGGAAGGCAGCGAACAGCACGAGATGCTGCAGAAACTCGACCGGAAGGCGCACACGGCGCGCCATCCCGTGGTGCTGAGGCATCCGGCGTCCGGTCGCAAGGCGCTCTTTGTCAACAGCTGCTTCACATCTAACATCATCGGTTTGAAACCGGCGGAGAGTCGCGGGTTGCTCGACATGCTCTATCGCCACATCGTCAACCCGGAGTTCCAAGTGAGGCTCCGCTGGCAGCCGGACACCATCGCCATCTGGGACAACCGTTCGACGCAACACTTCGCCGTCGGCGATTACTATCCAGCCCACCGGCTGATGCACCGGATCACCGTGATCGAGGATGTGCGCGTCGCCGCGAAGCGCGCGGCGGCGGAGTAGGACGGCTACCGCTCTTGCCGAGTGTTTCAATCGTCTTTAGCCGCCCACGGAAACGACGGCGGAAACAGCGCTTCCGGCGGCGGCCGGCCGGGCGCGCGGGCGGAATGGCTCGCCATGAGCTTGGCCATCAGCTGATCGGCGGCCTTGGCGAGCGCCGCTTCGTCAGCGCCGATGACCTTGCCCTCCGCCATGACCTGCCGCCCGGCGATGAAGCTCGCCACGAAGTCCCGGCCTGAGCTCGCGAGCAGCATGGTCTTGATGGGATCGACGACGGGTCCGAGATGAAACCCGGATAGATCGAATACGGTGATATCGGCCTGGGCGCCCGGCGCGAGGCGGCCGAGATCTTCCCGGCCGAGCGCCCGGGCGCCGCCGAGCGTCGCGGCATTGTAGAAATCGGCTGCGCTCGCGGCGTCACGGCGGCCCTCGACGATGCGGCCGATGGAAAGACCTTGCCGCATGTTGTCGATGAGATCGGGCGGATGCGTGTCGGTACCGAGTGCGAGGTTGATGCCGTGGTCTTGGTAGCCCGCGAACGAGTTGAGCGCCTCCCCGTCGCGGGCGAAGACGACGGGGCAATGCACGACGGTCGCGCCGCTCGCGATGAGACGCTGAATGTCTTCATCACCTGATATCGGCACTTGGCGGTGGCCGCTCATGTAGATGCCATGCGGGAGCAGCGCCTTGTCCGACAAGAGCCCATGTCGCTCGAGAAATCCGAGCGAGGTCGTGCCGTGGAGGCCCAGCACCGTCTCGACCTCATAGACCGACTGGCAGCAATGGATGCGGAGTGGCACGCCGGTCTCGTGCTGGATCCGCGCAAGGCCATCGAGAAGCGCGGGCGTGCAGGTCTCGATGCGGTCCGGCAGCAAAGCGGCGCGCACGAGGCCGCCATGCGCGCCGTCGAAATCCGCGATGAAGCGGCGCGCATCGGCGAGGCCAGACTTGGCCTTCGCGGGATCAAAATGGCGTGCGAGCGTGCCGTCGCGTTTTTGATAGGTCAGCCCGCTCATGACGCAGGGCCCGAGATAGCATCTGAGGCCGAGTTCGGCGGCGATATCCGCGACGCCTGCCATCTCCTCAGCGCTCTCGGCCCAGGCGCGATAGGTCATCGAGGTGATCGGCATCGCCGTAGTGATGCCGTTGCGGACAAGGCCCGCAAAGGCGTGGCGGTATTTGAGGAGGTTCTCCTCGGCCGTGTAGGCCTCGGCAGGACCGCTCCGCAGATAGTCTTCCGTCCAGATGCGCCCGAGCGCGCGCTCGTCGCCGGCATCGAAGGTGAGGACGGTCGAGTCGATATCCCCGAGCGCATCGAGATCGATGAAACCCGGACCGATCAGCGCCCCGCCGAAATCGATCGTGCGATCGACCGTGCCCTCGAAGCGCCGGCCGGCGTGGACGATCCGGTCGCCCTCGAAGACGACGCCCGCCTGCCGGTGCAGCACATGCCCGCGGCCGTCGAATCCCAGCACATAGTCGGCGGCGAGACGCGTGCGCATGATCGTGGCTCGAGTGGTTCGGACAGCCGCGCTGCCCACTAGGCACTTGTCCTTCCAAGTGGAGACCGGTTGGTCGAAAGAAAGTGCGCAAGGCCAATAACCTAGAGCACTGATCTCATTCCATCAGATCGAATAGCGCTCCAGAGTGCTTCCGGAAAAGTGCGAAGCGGTTTTCCGATAAGAAGCACGACAAACCAATAGAGTGCTTCCGGAAAAGTGCGAAGCGGTTTTCCGATAAGAAGCACGACAAACCAAAGAGCTAGGGTGTTGAAGTAATTCAACGAAAAACGGAAACACCCGAGTCACTCTCGCCGAGCCGCGTACGTGCGGCAAGCTCTTGGCCGAACGAAACGGGGCGGGAGACTGGCCCCCGCCCCGCTCACGTCAGGTCATGATCGTCCGATCAATCCAGCGGCACGTTGAGCCACATCTGGCCACCCCAGGCCGCGAAGTCCTCATCGCCGATACCGTCGTAGGAGAAGGTCAGGCGGACCGCCGGACCATAGGCCGACTGCGCCAGGAATCCGCCTTCGACCTTACCGCGAAGCTCCTCACGGCCCGCGGCAACGCCGCCGACCGTCGTGTCGAGGTCACCGCCCATATCCCACAATCCCTTGAAGGAGATGTGGGGTTCGAGCGTGTCACCCTCGGCGTTGACGTAGCGGGTGCCGAACTCAGGCCCGAACTCGAGACGGTTCACCGTCAGCGTCTGGCCCTCGATCAGCACGGCATTCGAGTCGATGTACTCGTGCTGCTTCTCGTTGAAGAAAGTGTAGCTGATGCCGGGCGTGATCCGGATGGAGTTGACCATCCAGTTGCCCTTGAGGTTCAGGTTCGCCAGCCACCGGTCGGTCTCGAAGCCATCCTCATAGAAGCCGCCGAACGGATCAACCGTATTGTCCGACTGACCCCAGGCGACACGCCCGTCGAGGAAGACGTTGGGCGTCAGGCGCATACTCGCGTAGGGCCCGGCCATCCAGCCGTTGCCGCTGACATTGCTGCCGGTGAGACGCGAAGTCTCCTCGGCCCAGTCGAACTGCACCAGCGCGCCGATGAGGATAGAGTCGGTGACGAGATAGTCGCCGCCGACATAGACGACACCGAAGTGGCCGAACGTATCGGCGCCGCCGGCATTGTCCTCGAAGTGGCGGTAGTGGCCCTCGACCCAGGCATCGAAGCCCTGGCGCGAAGGATGGCTCTCAAAGCCGGTGGCCGCCGGATTGTCGACCGCACCCAGCACCGGATTGGCGACGCCGAGGCCGCTGTCGGGCGATTGCGTCAGGCCCATCAGCTTCTTCTGGTTCTGCCCCTCGTTGTACTGGAGCATCTGGCTCATGCTCGTCGAGAACTCCATGGTGTAGTCGCTCTCTTCGCCCGTCGCCGTGAAGTTGAAGGGCGTCTGAGCAAAGCCAGCCGATGCAACGCCGCCCGCTTCATCACCCCACAGCGTGCCGGGGAGACGGCGGTTGAGGCGCGCCCGATCCGGGCCTTCGTCGATCAGGCCTTCCGCGCGATGCTTCATGAAGTTCAAGATCACCTCATGCGTGCGGTCCTTGATGATCTGCTCGTCGAAGAAGAAGTCGAACGTGCAGGTCACGAGCTCAGCCTCGGCCAATGGCACGCGGGCGGAGAGACCGGCAAGATCCGTGGTGCTGTTGCCGGTCGGATCGGCACAGGAGACCCCGGTCAACCGCCAGCCGGGCTTCAGCTCCGGCACCCGGATGTTGTAGGTGCCGTTGGCGATGTTGAGGAAGCCCTTCGTCCTCGAGCCGCCGCTGGTGGCGACCGTAAAGCTCGAGCCGCCGGGCAGGCCGGTGACAAACGGGAAGTCGCCGTCGCGATCGGTGGCATTGACCACGATGTTGATCCCGGAGTCGCCCGTCCGCTTCTGGTTGGTGAAGGTGCAGACGACGTCGTCGCCCGCCGCCAAGGTCACCGTCGCCTTGCGCGCCACCTTGTCGACGACCGTCGAGCCGCCAGCGCAGGCAAGCTTGGTCAGCGACCAGCCGGCGCGGGCTGCTTCCGTGATCGTGTAAGTGTCGGGGGCAAGATCGAACGCCGCTGTCTGAGCCGTTCCTTCGGCCGGCGGCTTCAGCGACACTGTGCCGAGCGTCGAGACGTTGAAGCCGAATGTCGTCGTCCCGTCGCCGTCAACCGACGCCTTGACGATCTGGAGCGAGCCGGTTGTCGGGCCCTGCTCGATGAAGGTGTTGAGGAAGGTGCAGGTGATGTCTGCACCCGACGGCACTTCGAGGGTTGCCGTCTTCGTCTCGGCGTCGAGGCTGACACCGAAGCCCACCTCGGCGATGAGGGCATCGCCCTGAGGTGCTGCGTCCTTGCCAATCTCGACCGGTGGTACGTCGCCCGGAGTCGGCGCGCAGGTGACGTTGCTCAGCGTCCAACCATCGGGCGCCGTTTCCTGGATCGTGAGTTCGCCCGCACTGATCGCAATCGGCGCGAGCGTTCCCTGGCCGACGCCCGGAACCGTCAGCGGCACCGCTGCGCCGCCGTTCACACTGAAGCCGAAGGTCGCATTGGCCGTGCCGTCGACCGTCTGCTTGACGATGATGAGGGAGGAAGGCTGATCGGTGTTGGTGATCGTGCAGCTCACCTGCTGTCCGTTGCCGATCGTCACCTGTCCTGTCGAGGTAACCGCCACGGGCGACTCGCCGTCGGAGCAGACGATGCCGGTCTGAGCGTAGCCCGTGGGGCCGCTCTCCGAGATCGTGTAAACGCCAGCCGGCACGCTGGCATCGGTGACCGCAGCAGTCCCTTCGACACCGTTGATCGTCGTCGGTCCCGCCGCCTGTAGCGTCCAGTCCGTGTCTGATGCCGAGCCGCCGTTGGCGTTCACGACGGTCTTGGCGAGCGTCAGCGTTCCGGCCTGGTCGGTGTTGGTGATGGAGCAGGTGACCGATTGGCCATTGGCGAGCGTGACTTCGCCGTCGTCCACGTCCACCGAAGGAGGCTCGCCCTCGCCGTCCGTGTTCTGTGTGCAGGTCCAGTCGCTCGGCGTGTAACCTGCAACCTCAGACTCCGACAACGTGTACACACCGGCGCTCACGGTGGCCCCCGTCACCGCTGGCGTGCCGCTGACACCCGTGATGGGGGTTGGCCCAGTCGCCGTCAGCGGGAAATCGGCAATCGTCTTCGTGCCGCCGTTGTCGTTCACGACTACCTTCGCCAATGTCAGCGACGCTGGCTGATCCGTGTTCGTGATCGAGCACGCCGCCGTCGCGCCGTTCGCCAGCGTCAGGACGTTGCCGCTGAGCGAGCCACCCTGGCAGCTCCAGCTTCCCGCCGTGTAGCCGGCAAGGCTCGTCTCCGTCAGCGTGTAGACGCCCGCATCGACCGGCGTCGCGGCAACACCGCCATCGCCTTCGAGCGGCGTTGGCCCGCTGGCCGTCAGCGTGAAGTCCGCGGCAACCGCCGCGCCGCCATTCAGATTGCTCACCACCTTCGCCAGCGACAGCGACGCAGGCTGATCCGTGTTCGTGATCGAGCACGCCGCCGTCGCGCCGTTCGCCAGCGTCAGGACGTTGCCGCTCAACGATCCGCCGACGCAGCTCCACGCGCTCGGTGTGTAGCCAGCGAGATTGGTTTCCGACAACACATACGCGCCCGCCGGAACGCTGACGTTGCTGACACCGCCCGCGCCACCGCCATCGTTGGCCCCTGGCCCGTTGTAGGAGAGGGTGAACGCACTCGGAGCTGCAGAGCCACCGTTGTTGTTGGTGACCGTCTTCACCAGCGTCAGCGTCGCCGGCTGCTGCGAGTTCTTGAACGTGCAGACGGGCTTCGCGCCAATGTTGGCCGCCGTAACCGTGATGGTCACCTTGCGGTTTGGCACATCGACGGCCACGTTGCCGCCATTGGCGGTGCAGTCGATGCCATCGAGCGTCCATCCGGTAAGCGACTGCTCGGTGAAGACGTAGGTGCCGATCGATAGCGTTTCCTGGTGAGCGACGGGGGTCGCCACGGCCGTCGTCGTGATCGGGAAGCTACCCGCTACGTTGTTGAAGCTCGTGTTGAAGGTGAAGGTGCCCGTACCGCCCGTGGTCTCCTTATTGATCGTGACGTTGCCGGGAGAGACGCAGGAGACGTCATAGTCAATCGCCTGGCCATTGCCCGTGAGCTAAATCTGAAAGTTGGACGTCCCGCCCGCAGGAGAGGTGAAGGTCGCGGACTTTGTTTCGCCACCAGCGAGACTGATCGGATCTGGGCTCAGCGCGAGGCCAGCGAAGTCGACATTCGCCGTGCCGACGGCTAGCCGATTGGTCGCCGTTACGGTGACGAGCGTTCCTGCAAGCACGTTCGTCAGATCGATATTGTCGGTGCCGTTGACCGCCAGACTCTGACCCGAGCAGAACGGCCCACCGCCTTTGCATAGCGTATCTGAATCGGCATCCGGACAAACGAGATCGACGTCGCCGTGCTGGTCCTGGCCGGTGGTAATCGTGACAGCGACACTCGCCGTATCCGGCCCAGTCTCGGCTGAGTCAGCCGTCACCGTATTGTCGATGTCGCCGTCGCCGCCACCGTTGTTGTCGACGTCGGATTGGAGGACCGTATAGGTGCCGGCGTAGTTGGCCGTCGCGCCGACAGCAATTGTCGTTGGGCCCGAAACCGCTCCACCGAGCAATGGGTCATCTACAGTCACACCTGTCAGCGACACGCCGCCCGTGTTTAGAACAGTGATGGCGTAGGATATCACCTCGCCGAAATCTGCAGTGCCATTCGATCCCAATCCCGAGGCTGTCTTAGTGACATTCAGCGATGGCGGTGCGGGGCCACGTGAGTACGTCAAGGTATTGGATGTTGCGATGTCAAAATCAGATCCGGTTGAATTCGCGGATGCTGTCACACCATAAGTTGCAAGTGGGCTTGCTGGCTCGGTCCATGTTCGCGTGCAAGTGACACTCACGTTGCTTGTCGCGCTGGGAGGCACGACCAGCGAGAGTGAACTACAACTGGCGCCCGAGAACACGCCGCCCGCCGCCGACGGCGTGATCGTGATGCTTCGCGTTCCGCACTGCCCACCGCCTGAGGTCGAAGTGACATTGTAGTTCGCCGTGAACGTGATTGCGACTCCACTACCCCCGCCGGCAAATGGGTAGACATAGCTTGATGAGGTCAAAGCAAGGGACTTGCTGGTGACGCTGCACGCGGCAAACGCATCAGTTGACCAGCTCGCCAGTGCAACGAAAGCCAGCAGCGGTGCCCCCACCATCCGCGCCAGCCCGCGCCGGGCGGCGGATCGGGAGGGGAGGGACGGGCGCATAGCGCCGATGCTCTTCAATAACCCAAGCGCGCGCAGACCCGCATCCCGCATCGCAGCCATAGAAAATCCCCCCTCAGGGTTGTTACGCAGCTTAACCAAATGACACTTATTCCCCGGCGTCCATAACGGCGGTGTGAAACGGGTCAGAGATTTGATCGTCTGTGGCATAACCGACACGCCACTTATCCACCGAGTTTCAGACTCATTTTCGCCTCAATGCAGCGACGATTTCGCCGGTTTTCAGCGATTTCAGGGCATTCCCGCCGAAGCGACGGGAGTCGCCGGCGGGCAAGGCTCGCCGTCGATGGGCTTGTGATGAGCACAACCTCAATCCCGCACCACGCTTGCCCGGACGCGACTTGCTCCACGCAGAAGAAATCAGCCGATAATTTTATCCGATTTAGAGCTAAAGTTGTTCTCCAGTACATAGGATGGATTTACTATACATTGCCTTGGCATCGACATAGTTTCAATTCGACTTTTTGAAGAAATACCACTAACACATCTTCGCTCTAATCTCCCGTACACAGGCCGGAAAGGCCGAAACATCTCTGTGAACGACGTGACCTGAGTGCGGTCACGGCCGGGATCCGCCTGCGCGATCGCGCTGCTTTCCCGTCCGTACCCCCGGCCCGCCGGCAGAGACGACGGGTGGGGCGTGTCATGAGTGCTGCAAAGCCCGTGTTGGGGCTTGCCGATATCGTCGAGCGTTTGGACGGGGGCGACCGCTGGGCCGCGGGACCGATCACGGCCGCCATCGACACGACCGGCGCCTTCACCGATCCGGCCGCCGAGGCGGCTGCCACCGCCGCCGCCACGCGCGCGCTCACCCTTTGGAACGACCTCATCGCCATCGACATCGTGCTCGGGCCCGACGCCAAGCTCGGCATCGACTTCTCGACGGCGACGGCGCTCGGCGCGACCTACACCTCGTCGAGTTATTCCGGCCAGGAGAACGGCCACTGGATCTATGATTCCGCGACCGTCGCCATCAACACCACCTGGTCGACGCAGAACGATGCGGCCGATTTTGGCATCGGCACGCGCGGGTCCATGACGTTGCTCCACGAGATCGGCCATGCCCTCGGGCTCGACCACCCCGGCAGCTACAACGGCTCGGCACAGTACGCCGCCGATGCCGAATATCGCCAGGACACGCAGCAGTACACCGTCATGTCCTACTTCAACGCCGGCAGCGACGGCTCAGGCGCGAGCCACCTGACGGCAGGCGGCTTCCACTACGCGGCGACGCCGATGCTGCACGACATCGCCGCCATCCAATCGATCTTCGGCGCCGACATGACGACGCGGACAGGCAACACCGTCTACGGATTTGGCAGCAATGCCGGCAACGCGGTCTACGACTTCGCCCAGAACCGCAATCCCGTGATCGCCATCTGGGATGCCGGCGGCATCGATACGATCAACGCCTCGGGCTTCGGTGGTGCTCAGGTCATCAACCTCGGCGACGGCACCTATTCCTCGATCGGCGCACTGAAAAAGAATGTCGCCATCGCCTATGGCGCCGTGATCGAAAATGCCGTGGGCGGCAGGGGCCATGACAAGATCACCGGCAATGCCGCCGACAACCGCCTCACCGGAGGCGGCGGGAACGACGTGATATCTGGCGGCACGGGTGAGGACATGCTGTTGGGTTGCGGCGGCAAGGATACGCTCAAAGGTTGCAGCGGCGACGACCTCCTCCGTGGCGGCGGGGGCCGCGACCTTCTGATCGGCGGCGCGGGCGACGACCACCTCTACGGCGGAGCAGGCGCCGATACGGCGCGCTTTGCCGGCAGGATCGGCGACTATCGCATCCACACGAGTGGCGCGGTCACCACGGTCGTCGACCGCGATACCGGCGATAGAGACACGCTGATCGGCATCGAGAAGCTGGCCTTCAAGGGCGACTGGCTCGAGCTCTGATCGATAGCTTTCAGGCGAGCGCGACCAAGTCGATCGTGCCTGCGACGCCACTCACTTTGGCAGCGCGTAGCGATCCAGGCTGGGCTGACGCCACATAGCCCTGCGCGACCGCGGCATCGTATGAGGCAGCATCCGTCAGTGCTCGGGTCGCCGCCGACTTGTTGTGCTTCTCGAGCTTGGCCGCAAGGTTCACGGCCTCGCCGATCACCGTGTATTCGAGCCGGTCGGCGTTGCCCAGCGCCGCGAACACAACTGGGCCGAAGCTCATGGCGCCATTGACGCTCAGCGGTTCATTTACTCCGCCCCTGCGAAGCTCGCCGGCCCAGTTCTGCGCCTCGACCATGATGAGGTCGAGCACGCGCAGTGCGTCCGCCGCCGCCGTCGGGCTCGGGCGGACGGCGCCGAAGGTCGCCATGACGCCATCGCCCATGAACTTGTCGATGACGCCGCCATTGTCCCGGACGATGGGCACGATGCGGGCGTGAAACTCCGTCAGCAAGTCGACCACCTGCCGCGGCGGTACCGTCGTCGAGAAGCGCGTGAAGCCACGGATGTCGAGCATCACGATGGCGGCCTGACGCTCGGCGGCGGTGCCCGGCTCGATGATGTGATCGGCACCCGCAATGGCCTCCGCGACCCCGGCCGACAGGAAGCGGCGCACCTCGCGCCCGGCGGTCTCCTCGCGAACGGCCGTCAGAAGCGTCCGCCGCGCCCGCCAGACGGCCGCCGTCAGGATGCCGGTGACGATGAGGATCGTGAAGATCTTGTCGAACTCGGCTCCGAGAAGAATGCTGTTGGAGGTCAGGTAAGTGACGAAGTTGCGCGTGATCGCGGTTTCAGGACTGGCGTCGATTGTCGCCCACAGCAGCAGGCCCCACCCGAGCGCGGCCGAAACCCCCGCGGTCAGCACATAGCGCGGATCGAAGCGGAGCGCGCGCAGCGCCACGAAAACGAAGATGTAGATGAAGGTCGGGATCTTCAGCGAGAAGGCCGCGTCCTGGCCGTATTGAAGATGGAACGACCAGATCAGTCCGAGAAGCAGCGCAATGTCGGCGAGGATCGACAGCACCACGAGCGCGCCGGGCAGCCGCCCGCGATAGCTCAGCAACAGCCGCCCGAGCGTGAAAACAGCATAGATGCCGAGCGCGATCGGCACCGGCTCGTACATGGGCATGCCGGCGTCCGCCGGGCGCGGGGTGATCAGATAGAGCGCGCCAAATGTTGCAACGATGGCAAGCTGAACCCAGCCGATGAGCCGCTCGCTCAGCATCTCCTGGCGGTCGATGAGGGCGCGCACGCGATCTGGGATTTGCGGGTCGGCCAGCAGATCGCGCAGCCTGTTGCGCCCTGTCAGGGGAGAACCCGCAACCTCGGATCGCTCGATTGCCACGTGCCAGCCCCGTCGATGGCCGGGTGACGGACACCACCACCCGGACGCAATATAGGCTCAGGCCGCCGCTCGCACCAACGCTCTCACAGGCTCGTGTCAGGACGTGAAGCGCGGCTCAGCCGAGGGGCTTGGGCAGGTTGTCGAGATCCTCGATGTACCACTTCTCCGCCTCGACGACGGCGGGGTTCTCGCCGTTGACGTAGATCCAGGAGTCCACCGCCCAGCGCTGACCCGTTCCGGCCTCGTTGAGCACCGCCGTCCAATGCGGCCAGCCGGCGACGCCGCGGAGCAGGTTTTCCTTCGAGAAGGGTGCGCCGACCCTGTGGTACTTCATGAGGCCGTTGCGCTCGAGGATCATCAGATAGCTCGTCGTATTCGTCGCCTCGTCGACGCAGTCCTGTTGCGTCGGGTCGCCCGGGCCGTTGTACTCCATGCCCTCGCGGTCCGCCGACGTCCCGATCTTGCGGCCGACATAGGTCTCGAACCAGGCGATGGCATAGGCGACAGCCCGCCGCTCCTCGTAGGGCGTGTCCTCCTTCTTCGTTTTCTCCATCAGCTTCCGGACCTCAGCCAAGGCCGAGGGCGGGAAGTTGACGCGCGTCTGCTCTTTGCAGGTGTAGGCATGGCAGACGATGGCCGTGTTGCCTTCCGGCGCGGTCGCCTTGAACTGGGCGAAGTGCATGACGGGAGGACCGCTGCGATCATAGGTGCAGGCGGCGAGGGGCAACAGGGCGAGGGTGACGGCGAGACGGATGCGCGACATGGATGCTCCGGGCATGCTGGCCAAAACGCCACAACGCAACGGAGCACGGACTGAACGACCCTGCCTATCTGCTTCGGCTGGTGCCTGCAAAGCCTGGCGATTGAGGCTTCTGGGGATTTCCACTACCTTGTCGCCCCATGGCCACAGATCAGCCCATTCACGTGGTCGGCGGGGGGCTCGCCGGCTCGGAAGCCGCATTCCAGATCGCCCGCCGGGGTGTGCCCGTCGTGCTGCATGAGATGCGCCCCACCCGCTCGACCGAGGCCCATAAAACCGATCAACTCGCCGAGCTCGTCTGCTCGAACTCGTTCCGCTCTGACGATCCGGAAGGCAATGCCGTCGGGCTCCTGCATGAGGAAATGCGGCGGGCGGGCTCGCTCATCATGGCGGTGGCCGATCGGCACAAGCTGCCGGCCGGTGGCGCGCTCGCCGTCGACCGCGACGGATTTGCCGCCGGGATCACCGCCCGGATCGAGGCCGACCCGCTCATCACGATCGACCGCTCGGAGGTCGCCGGCCTCCCACCTGCCGAATGGGACAATGTCATCATCGCCACGGGGCCCCTGACCTCGCTCGCGCTGAGTGAGGCCATCGCTGCCCGGACCGGCGCCGGGGCACTCGCCTTTTTCGACGCCATCGCGCCGATCGTCCACCACGAGACGATCGACATGGGCGTCGCCTGGATGCAGTCACGCTACGACAAGGCAGGACCCGGTGGCACCGGCGCCGACTACATCAATTGCCCCATGGACAAACCGCAGTACGACGCGTTCGTGCAGGCCCTGCTCGACGGCGAGAAAACGGACTTCAAGGAATGGGAGAAATCCACTCCCTACTTCGACGGCTGTCTCCCCATCGAGGTGATGGCCGAACGTGGGCCCGAGACCTTGCGGCATGGCCCCATGAAGCCGGTCGGTCTCACCAACCGGCATCGTCCCGACGTGAAGTCTCATGCGGTCGTGCAGCTGCGCCAGGACAACGCGCTCGGTACGCTCTGGAACATCGTGGGTTTCCAGACCAAGCTCAAATACGGCGCCCAGCAGCGCATCTTCCGGATGATCCCGGGTCTCGCGAACGCCGAGTTCGCGCGCCTGGGCGGCATCCATCGCAACAGCTATCTCGATAGCCCGCGCCTGCTCGATTGCGTGCTTCGCCTGAAGGCCGAGCCGCGTTTGAGGTTCGCCGGTCAGATCACCGGCTGCGAGGGTTATGTCGAGAGCGCGGCCATCGGACTGCTGGCCGGGCGTTTCGCGGCGGCTGAGCGCCTGGGCGAAACCCTATCCGCTCCGCCCACAACCACCGCCTTCGGCGCCCTCCTCAATCACATCACCGGCGGCCACATCGCCACCATTGACGAAGGCCCGCGCTCGTTCCAGCCGATGAACGTCAATTTCGGTCTGTTCCCGCCGATCGAGATGGTGTTCGAGGGCAAGCGGCCCAAAGGTCCCGCCCGAGCGCTCGCCCGCAAGCATGCCCTCTCCCGCCGCGCGCTCTGCGATGTCGACGCGTGGCTGGCGGGCGCTCCGCAAAGCCAGGCGGCCGAGTAGGTCTGTGCAATGGCGGGCGAGCGCAGGTCGCCCTCAGCTGTCAATCCGTGGCAACGACCTCCCTTGTGGCAGCCCCTCACCCTCCCCTCTCCCCGTACGCTCACGCTACGGGGAGAGGCAATGCGAGGTCGTGCGTCCCTGACGGGTCAGGCAAGCACGGCGCCCGCCTTCCTCTCCCCGCAAGCGACGCGCCGCGGGGAGAGGGGAGGGTGAGGGGCTGCCACATAGCTTATCGCTCCCACGCGCAAAGAGCGGACGATAG
>JANNSX010000035.1:0-5122 GCA_031403155.1 Hyphomicrobiaceae bacterium | reverse complement strand
TCCCAATCCTTCAGAGCTAAACTGGTACTCCTCCTGCATCCGCTTGTCGGCCGCATTGCATGGATACACCTCTCCGGTTCTGAAAAAGATGTAGCCGTGGATCACCACAAGTCCGACTAACGCGCAGGTCGCTATTCTTTTCGCTGACATCGAAATCCCGCCCTTCAGCTCGTCCTGTCAACTTCTGTGGTGCGTGTTGCTGCCATCAAAGCAGAGACGATGAGAAAGCAGCAATACTGTGGCCCGGTCACTTGCCGACCTAGAGCGCGTTTCGATCTGATGGAATGAGATTGGCGCTCTAGGTTGCTGGTTTTGAGCACTTGTCTTCGACCAACCGGTATCAACTTGGAAGGACAAGTGCTCTAGTCCGACGGTCATCGGCACGAAATGGACTTGCTTGGCCCTCTGCGTTGCCAACTCTCGCCGCGTGTGGCGGGTTGCATAGATCAAGATGTTCCGGACAGATGTCCATTGCTTGAAATTGTTGCATCGAAGTTGTCTGAGAGATCCGTCCTGAATTTCACTACGCGGTTTTCACTTCCGCTCTTCTCGCGTGAAGCCGACGCATTCTGGTCCGGTTTGGCATTTCCGCTGAAAGCAGCTCCGGGTTGACAGCTGAAACTCACGAGCGGAAATTCGAACCGAGACCCGGCCCGCGAAGGCTCCTGACGGCAGGCTGTCAGGAGAACCGTGCGACACTCGGTCTGGCGTCCCTCCCCGCCATCGGTCTCGCCAACACCCCCGGAGACGCTGGCTGTGACCCCAACCACCGAGCCCGGCCGCGACAACCTCAAGCTCGCCATCTCCGCCATTCTGGCGACCTCCTGCGCGCTGGCGCTGGGCGATGCCATCATCAAGCAGATCAGCACCGGATTTCCGCTCTGGCAGATCTTCGTGCTGCGGTCGCTCATCGCCATACCGGTGCTGATCGGTATCGCCGTGCTGCGAGGCCAGGGCGTGAACCTGCTGCCGGCGTCGGTCGGCTGGACCACGCTCAGAAGCCTCATGCTGGCGGTGATGTGGATCGCCTACTACGCCGCCTTGCCGCACGTGCCGCTGTCGGCGGCGGCCGCGGTCTATTACACGCTGCCACTCTTCATTACGCTGTTCGCGGCCCTCTTCATTGGCGAGCGGGTGGGCGCATGGGGCTGGGTCGCCGTGGTGCTCGGGTTCATCGGCGTGCTGGCGATCCTGAAACCGCAGGGTGCCGATTTCAACGCCTACGCCCTGCTGCCGCTGATCTCGTCGGTGCTCTATGCCTTCGCCATGATCCTGACGCGCATCAAGTGCCGCGAGGAGAGCCCGCTGGCGCTATCGCTGTCGCTGAATGTTGCCTTCATCGTCATCGGCTTGGCCGCAACGGGCGCGATGGCGATACTCCAACCGTCCGCGCCGGCCATCGAGACCAATGCCTTCCTGCTCGGCCCCTGGACGACGATGGCCTCGCGGGAATGGCTGGTGATGGGGCTGCTCGCGGCCGCGACGATTATCGGCAGTGTCGGGGCGGCGATCGCCTATCAGTCGGGTCCGGCATCCATCGTCTCGACCTATGACTTCGCCTATCTGGCCTTCGCGGCGCTGTGGGGCTTCGTCTTTTTCGCCGAGATGCCGGACGCCCTGTCGGCCATCGGCATTCTCCTGATCGCCGCGGCGGGCATTCTCGCGGTCAGACGATGATGGCGAGGGGTTGCGGGTTCGATGCCCGACAGTTTCTCCGATTAAGACAGCGATATCGTGTGGCCTGTGAAGCCACCGCCCCTTTCCTCCCCCTTTTTATGGGGGAGGACTGTTCGCCTTGGGTTTAGCGCACGCTAAGCCCTTAGGCGAACATAGGTGGGGGTGCTCACCCGGCAAGCTCGGTCTAATTGTTGATCCGAGACACAACATCCGAGCACGCTCGCTTCGTTGCAACATGACGTGCGAGGGCACCGCCGGCTTGTACCACCTCGCTGCGCTGGACCAACACCCCCACCTAGGCGCGCCTAAGGACTTGAGCCGCTACGCGTCTAAGTCCAAGGCGCGCGGTCCTCCCCCATAAAAAGGGGGAGGAAGGGATGCTGCGACCACTCAGGTCAAATCGGATCGCCGTGTTGCGGCGGCAATCTCCAGCTGGGTTCTTCCGTGCGCCGCCGGATTAGCTTAGAGAAAGCGGCAGGCAGACTGACAAGCTCGGGGGATTTGCATGTCCGCAGGCGGCTCGACCAAGGTCGTCATCGCAGCCCTGCTCGGCAATGGCGCAATCGCGGTGACGAAGTTCGGGGCGGCCTTCTTCACCGGCTCCTCGGCCATGCTGTCGGAGGCCGTGCATTCGCTCGCCGACACCGGCAACCAGGGTCTCCTCCTCTACGGCATGAAGCGCGCGGCGCGCCCGGCGGACGCCCGTCACCCCTTCGGCTACTCGCGCGAAATCTATTTCTGGAGCTTCATCGTCGCCATCGTGCTGTTCTCGCTGGGCGCGGGTGTCGCCATCTACGAGGGCATCGACAAGATCCTGCATCCGCACGCCATGACCGATGCCTATGTGAACTACATCGTGCTGATCGCGGCGATGCTGTTCGAGGCCGGCTCGTTCTATGTCGCGATCACCGAGTTCAACACGGTTCGCGGCGGCAAGCGCGTGCTGCCGGCGATCGTCGAGAGCAAGGATGCCGCGCTCTTCACCGTGCTGCTCGAGGACATGGCGGCGATGGCCGGCCTCGTCATCGCGCTCTTCGGCGTTATCGCTGCCGACATGGGCGGCATCGCCGAGGCCGATGGCCTCGCCTCGGTCGCCATCGGCTTGCTGCTGGCGGGGGTTGCGATCTTCCTCACCTGGCAGACCAAGGGCCTCATCATCGGCGAGGCGGCGTCCGACGAGCTGACGCAAGGCGTCGAGGCGCTGGTCCGCGGCAACGCTCACGTCGAGGCGATCAACGAGTTGCGCACCATGCACCTCGGCCCCGACGATGTGCTGCTCGCCCTCTCGGTCGACTTCAAGAATTCGCACCAGGCCGAGACGATCGAGCAGGCGGTGACCGAGATCGAGAGCCAGATCAAGTCGCGCTGGCCTGCGGTCCGTCGCGTTTTCCTCGAGGTGCAGTCGGCCTCGGGGCATGCCGCCCTCGAGGGCCGGCCGATCGTCAAGGCGAAGGCGGATCACTGACGCTGCCGACGGCCGTCTGGCCGAGCAGCGCCGGGTCGTTGCGGATGGCTTGCGCGATGGCTTTACCGGCGAGGATGTTGCCGCGCACGTTCCAATGCCAATCGAAGTCGAACTCGAAGCGCTTCTTGCTGGCGGCGTAGTCGTCCGCGAAGGTCTGCTGCAGGTCGAGGAAAGGCAGACCCAGCTCCTGCGCCATCTGCCGAGCGAGATCGTTGAGCTCGGCGACCTTGTAGGCCGAGCGCGGCTTGCCGTCGTAGATCGCCTCGCGCACACCATCCATGACGAACAGCAGACGGAAGCCGTTCTGATCGGCGAGCTGCTTCATCTCGTGCATGACGTAGCGGGTGACGAAACGGATCTTGTCCATCTCCTCGAGATTGCGGATGTCGACGGCGGAGGAAATGAACTCGGGCGAGAACAAAACTTCGTCGCCCCAGACATATTTCGACACGAGGCTCTTCACCATCAGATAGGCGTTGGTCTCGTAGTAGAGGTAACGAAAGGTTTTGAGCTCGCGCAGGAGATCGGGCCAGCCGGGCTCGAAGGGTTGCGGCTCGACCTCGGCGAAGCGGTCCGCCTCGTCGATGCTGATCTTGAGGAAGCTCGACGAGTAGCGGGTGCCGATGAACCGATAAGACTCATCGAAATCGTTGTGGATGAGCGGCACGACGACGATGTCGGGCTTGAAGGGCAGCACCTCGTGGCGGAGCATCTGGAGGTATTGGCTCAACGGCGCGCCGTCCATGCCGAAGCGGAACACCTCGCTGGTGACGCCCGAGCCGTTCAGCTCGTGCTCGACGATCTCGGGAAAGCCGTCTTTCGTATCGATGAATGCGCCGTGCACGTAGGAGTCGCCGATGACGGCGACGCGCAGCTTGCCCGGCTGCCTGTCGAGTTCGTAGTAGGGTTTCGTCGAGTTCCAGCCGTCGGCATTGATGGTGACGCTCGTCTCATTGCCGTCGGGATGGCGGAAGGTCGCCTCCACGCCCGGCTCGTAGCGCACCACGCCGTTGATGGTGACGTTGTGGAGCACGTCGTCGGGTTTCAGAATATAGCTGAACACGACGAATTCGAGCACCAGCAGCGTCGCCAAGAGCGACCCCGCCAGCAATCCGAGCTTACCCGAGAGGGCCTTGAGCCTTGCCATTGTCCTTAACCTTCAACCCGCGTGGAGACACATGTATCCGCAGCGGACGAAGCAAAGGGCGTGCCAGGAATAACTGATGGGGAAGTTAACCAGGTCCGAGCCAAGTTGCAGTACCGAGACTTCGATAGGACTCTCCTCTAACCGGCCCTCTCCCGTCGTGCCGAAGGCGCGCCTCCAGCACGATGGGAGAGGGCCGGCAACAAAGTTGTCTTGGAGTTTGTCGTTCCTGCGGAACCGGTCGCGTTCCTAAGGCTTGACGATCATTAACCAGTAGATGCCGATGACGCCTGCGAAGGCCGGCCAGCCGAGCCAGAACCAGACGCGCATCAGCCGGTGGTAGCGCTCGGGGAGAGGAGAGCCGGTCTCGACAGCTTTTGCCGCCATGTCGCGGAGCTGGAGCTGGATCCACACCACCGGCAGCCAACATACGCCGACGAGCACGTAAAGCCCGAGGCTCTTCAAGATCCAACCTTCGGTCATGCTGTAGCCGAGCGTGTGGGCGAGGAGCGCACCGGTCAGCGGCTGGGCGATGACGGCGGTTGCGGTGAAAAGGAGATCGGCGAGAACGACCATGCTGGCGACCCGGTGGATGACGATCGGCTCGCCTGTCCGATCCGCCATCAGCATGAAGAAAGCAATGCCGGCGCCTGTGCCGAAGAGCACAGCGGCGCCGATGATATGGGCAAGCTTCAGAAGCGTATATAATTCCATTGACCTCGTGTCCCTATCACGACGTTCGTAATCTTGTGCCGAAAACGCTCACGAACGTCGTTATCGATACGGACACGAGGCGACTCGTTGGCTTGGTGTGGCGTTATGTTCGGAAGTTCGCT
>JANNSX010000034.1:0-7306 GCA_031403155.1 Hyphomicrobiaceae bacterium | reverse complement strand
GCGGAGTGCCGGGCCTTCGCGCAACATTGGCTCAACGTCCAGCGCGAGGAGTTCAAGCGGCTGGGCGTCGAGGGCGATTGGGACAATCCCTATGTCACCATGGCGCCGCGCTCGGAGGCCCGGATCGCCGGCGAGCTGATGAAGTTCGCCATGAACGGCTTGCTGTACCGCGGCTCGAAGCCGGTGATGTGGAGCGTGGTCGAGAAGACGGCGCTGGCGGAGGCCGAGGTCGAGTATCACGACTATCAGTCGGACACAGTGTGGGTGAAGTTTCCGGTGGTGGGCGTCAAGGCGTCGCCACGGATCGACAAAGACAAAGTTGGTCCTGGGACGTTCGTTAGCGCGGAAGCGTGGGACGACACCGCCACCAAGGAAATAGAGAAGGCGCTCCTTGGTAGTAGCGTGGTGATCTGGACCACGACGCCGTGGACGCTCCCCGGCAATCGCGCCATTAGCTTTGCAAGCGATGTCGACTACGGGCTGTACGAGGTTACCCAAGCACCTGAAGGCAACTGGGCGAAGGTCGGCGAGAAGTTCATTCTTGCCGACAAGCTAGCCCCAGATGTGATGAAGGCTGCAAACGTGGAAGGCTTTTTGAAGCTTCGACCGATTTCAGGCATCGATCTGGCCGGAGTCACCTGTGCGCATCCGCTGAACCCTATTCGCCCTCAAGTGCTCTACGATGGCGATGGTTGGGGCGCAGGTGTGGATACGTGGATCGGCGCCTTCGGCGGCCTGTTCTCTAAGCTGGAGCTTAGGGGCGGCTACGGAGCGCCCAATGAAGACGGAAGTGGTCGTGGAGATGGGGGCTACAACTTCAAGCCTCCTTACACCTTCCCCGTGCCCCTCCTCGACGGCGAGCACGTCACCGACGACGCGGGCACCGGCTTCGTCCACACCGCGCCGGGCCACGGCCGCGAGGACTTCGACATCTGGACATCGAGCGCGCGCGATCTGCAATCGCGCGGCATCGACACAGCCATCCCCTTCACTGTCGATGCCGACGGCTTCTTCACGAAGGAGGCGCCGGGCTTCGAAGGCAAGCGCGTCATCGACGACAAGGGCAACAAGGGCGACGCCAACGATGCCGTGATCAAGGCGCTCGCGGCCGCCAACGCGCTCATCGCGCGTGGCCGCCTGAAACATCAGTACCCGCACTCCTGGCGCTCGAAGAAGCCGGTCATCTTCCGCAACACGCCGCAGTGGTTCATTGCGATGGACAAACCGGCGCTCACCCGTGTGAGCACGGCGAGTGACACCCCCCACCCCTTGCCCCTCCCCACAAGGGGGAGGGGGACGGAGTGTTCTGCGTCTGTGGCGGAGCAAGCGGCAGACACGGTGCGCGACGGTGCATCAAGTGTCGGGGCCGCCTCGCGATCGAGCGCCCGTGTGACGGACGGCAGCACGTCTAGCGTCCCCTCCCCCCTTGTGGGGGAGGGACAGGGAGGGGGGGTGGGTCTCTCGACACTCCGCGACGTCGCACTCACCGCAATCAAAGAAACCGAATGGGTGCCGCGTGTCGGCGAAAACCGCATCACCGGCATGATCGAGGCCAAGCCCGATTGGGTGCTCTCCCGCCAGCGCGCCTGGGGCGTGCCGATCACCGTCTTCGTGCACAAAGAGTCGGCCGAGGTGCTGCCGAACGGCAGCCCTGAGCGCGCGACAATCTCGGAGACTCTCATCGAGCGCATCACCACGGCCATCGAGGCGAAAGGGGTGGAAGCCTGGTTCGAGCCAAGCGCGCACGACCGCTTCCTCAAAGGTCTCGTTCCCAACCCGGCCGAGTGGGAGCAGGTCACCGACATCCTGGACGTCTGGTTCGAGTCGGGCTCGACGCACGCCTTCGTACTGGAGGATGCCAAAACCTTCCCGCGTCTGGCCACCGTCAAGCGCACGCGCGACGGCGGGCGCGATCGCGTCATGTATCTGGAAGGCTCCGACCAGCATCGCGGCTGGTTCCACTCCTCGCTGCTCGAGAGCTGCGGCACGCGCGGCCACGCCCCCTTCGACGTCGTGCTGACGCACGGCTTCGTGCTCGACGAGAAGGGGCAGAAGATGGCGAAGTCGGTCGGCAATACGGTGGCGCCGCAAGAGGTCATCAAGAATTCCGGCGCCGACATCCTACGCCTGTGGGTCGGCGCGTCGGACTACTCGGATGATCTGCGCATCGGCCCGGAGATTCTGAAAACCTTCGTCGAGACCTACCGCAAGGTCCGCAACACGCTACGCTGGATGCTGGGCACGCTCGGCCACTACGATGGCGCCACGCTCGATCTCAAATCCGCGCCAGAGCTCGAGCGGCTGATGCTGCATCGGCTTGCTGAGTTGGACAGCACCATCCGCGCGGCCTACGAGACTTACGACTACAAGAAGGTCGTGGCTCAGCTTGCGCATTTCATGAATACGGATCTGTCGGCCTTCTACTTCGACATCCGCAAGGACGCGCTCTATTGCGAGCCGAACTCGAGCGCCAAGCGCAGGGCCGCACTCGCCACCATCGAGGAGATCTTCCGCGCCGTGACGCAGTGGCTGGCGCCGATCCTGACCTTCACGGCCGAGGAAGCCTGGCTGGCGCGTTATCCCTCCGAGACGGGCAGCGTGCATGTCGAGACCTTCCCGGCGATCCCGGCCACCTGGCGTGATGACAAGCTCGCCGAGCGCTGGGAGACCATCCGCCGCGTCCGCTCTGTCGTCACCGGGGCCTTGGAAGTCGAGCGCGCCGCCAAGCGCATCGGCTCCAGCCTCGAGGCGGCCCCGGTCATCCATATCGACGATAAGCAGACCGCGAGAGTGCTCGACGGCGTCGATCTCGCTGAGCTCTGTATCACCTCGGGCGCGACGCTCGTCGTCGGGCCGATCCCGGACGGCGCCTTCCGCCTCGACAGTGTCGCACACGTGGGTGTGGTGTCCGAGCGCGCCCAAGGTCAGAAGTGCGAGCGTTCCTGGCGCATCGTCTCCGACGCCGGCACCGATCCGGACTACCCGACGCTCTCGGCCCGCGATGCCAAGGCGGTGCGCGAGCTCGATCAGCGTCGGGAGGGGGCGTAAGTCGGTATGGGCTCAATCGAGGTGCACCAGGGCCGCTCCACCCTCCCCCTCGGCCTCTGGGTGGCGCTGGCCGGGCTCGTCATCGATCAAGCCCACAAGTATTGGATGATTTACATCTACGACATCGCCTCCCGAGGCCGGGTGACCGTCACGCCCTTCCTCGATCTCGTCCATGCGATCAATCCCGGCATCAGTTATGGCCTCTTCGAGCAGAGCGGGGGACTTGGCCAGTGGCTGCTCTCGGGCTTTGCCGTCCTCATCTCGATCGCCCTCGTTTTCTGGCTCTTGAGCCAAACGAGCCGCATCAAAGCCGTGTCCATCGGTCTCATCATCGGCGGCGCGCTCGCCAATGCCATCGACCGGCCGATCTACGGCGGCGTTGCCGACTTCTTCTCGTTGCATGCCTTTGGATTCTATTGGTACATCTTCAACTTGGCAGATGTCTGGATCGTTGCCGGCGTGATCGGACTGCTGTATGACTCGACTGGGGAGAGTCGCAAAAAGACCGCAAAAGCGGCCTAGCTTTGACACGCGATGACGGGCCTACTTGACGGGCCTATTGCCGAGGCTGCGAGCCTGGACTGTCGGGGGACACGACATGCCGAGTAACCGATTGTTGCGACAAGTCTTTCGTGTCTCCATCGTCGCGCTCGCGGCCGGTGGTCTCGCCGCCTGCGGGGCGGGCGATGTCGAGCTCAACGGCAAGATCTTCGACGCCATGGGCGTTTCCTCATCCTCACAGGCCGAAAACAAGGTCGACCCCAAAGTTCCCGCGCGAGCGCCGCTGGTCGTGCCGCCGACCACGGCTTCTCTCCCGCCGCCCGGCTCCGGCACGGCGGTCGTCGCCGCCGCGCCCGCGGATCAGGCTTGGCCGGCCGACCCCGATCAGCAGCAGCAGGCAGCCCTCGCCGCCAAGCAGCAGCAGCAGAAAGAGTATTGCGAGGAAGGCCGCCTGCAGGGCAACGCCGACGACTTCGACGAGACGAAGAAGGGCAAGTATTCCCGCTGCGGCAACGTCTGGACGCTGCTGTTCAACCAGGGCCTCGACCAGCCCGAAAATGCGGACGACACACCGATCATCGTCCAGCAGCAGAAGCAGGGCAAGGTTGAGGAGGAATTGCCGGACCAGGAGTGAGCCACTCCCGCCGAGGAACTGTCAGAGCAGGAATAGTGTTCGGCGGTTGTATTCCGACGGATTTGTATCGAGTGCGCAGCTGAATTGGCAATCGAAGTTCAAAAAAACTAATGTAGGAAGGTTGCCATAAGACTGTCGGGAGGGACTTCCATGGCCGTCATCACAGGGACAAATCTTCGCAATCGGCTGTTTGGAACTTCAAGTGTCGATACCATACGTGGACTTGGCGGCGATGATGACCTCTTCGGCCGTCTCGGCAAAGATCGGCTCGAAGGCGGCACCGGCAACGACCTATTGGACGGCGGCCTCGGCAACGACACGATGCTCGGCGGCAAGGGAAGCGACACCTACATCGTCGGCTCTTCCAGCGACAAGGCTATCGAGCTCGCCAACCAAGGCACCGACACCGTCAAGGCTTCGGCAAGCTTCACGCTCGGCAATCATGTCGAGAAGTTGACGCTCACCGGCGCCAGCAACCTCAATGGCACAGGCAATGCACTTGCCAACGTGATCACTGGCAACAGCGGTAACAATACGCTGAAGGGCGGTGCTGGAAACGACAAGCTCGTCGGCGGTACCGGCAAAGACAGGCTCACGGGTGGATTAGGTGCGGATAGTCTGAACGGAGGCGACGGCGATGATACCATCATCGCTGGCCCCGGCGCAGACTCCATCGCCGGAGGCAGCAACACACCAGTATTTTTCGCCGGTAGCGGTTACGGCGGCTTTGCTGGCGGCGATGTGCTGTCCTACGCGGATGCATCGGGACCGGTGACGGTCAATCTGTTGCTGAATACTGCGGCGGGCGCCGCATTGGGAGATACATTCACTGGGATTGAGAGCGTTCAAGGTTCCCCCTTCGACGACACGCTCTTCGCAGGTTCAGCCAGCGGCGGCGGAGCCGGCAACATTCTCGACGGCGGGGCTGGCAATGACACGATTTTTGCCGATATCGGCGGTGAAGTCATGCTTGGCGGAGCCGGAGCCGACACGCTCATTGGAAAAGCATTCAGCAAAGACAATTTTGCCGCACAATTCGGCCTTGGACTGGATACATTCCAGGACTTCGAGGGCGGGTCTAGCGGCACGGATAGCGTATGGGTCTCCGTGGCGGAGTTCAATCTGAGCGGTTTTCCCTACTTTAACATTGACCCCGGCGTGTACGTTTCGCAAGACGAAGAGACGGGAGGCGCTATCAACGGTTTCACGCGTCTGATCTTCGAAACGGACACCAAGGTTCTTTGGGCGGATCTCGATGGCAATGGTTTTTCTGCGCCGGTAGCCGTGGCCGTCATAGCCAACGCGACAACTGCTGCGGACCTGCATCTGTTCTCGGTGGCGTGAAGAGTGGCGGATCACTCAAGATCATCCGTTGCGTGAGGCCTGCTTAGCCTCGGATATCACACAGTTATTCTCAGCATTCATGGCCGCGAAAGGATGGTCATGGACAAGATGTAATTTGACTTAGACCCATCCGGGACGGAGCATGCGACGTATGCTTCGTCACTGTCGGCCCTCGGCAATACGAGCCGTCGGGCGTTTGCCCAGTGGCTGCCCTAACCCCATGGAAACCGCGACCATGCGATCATTCGCACCGCATCGACCCGCCGTGCTAGGAGCCCTGATGCTCGCTACCGCCCTTGCCGCCACGCCCGCCTATGCCGAGCCGCGCGCCGCCGAGTTCACGCTCGACAACGGGATGCGCCTCATCGTCGTGCCCGATCACCGGGCGCCGGTGGTCACCCACATGGTCTGGTACAAGGTGGGCGCGGCCGACGAGCCGGCGGGCTCCTCCGGCATCGCCCACTTCCTCGAGCATCTGATGTTCAAGGGAACGGACAAAATCCCGACGGCGCAATTCTCGAAAATCATCGCCAAGAATGGCGGCCAGGACAACGCCTTCACGACCCAGGACGTCACCGCCTATCACCAGAGCGTCGCCAAGGATCGCCTGCCGCTCATCATGGAGATGGAAGCGGACCGGATGACGGGTCTGCGCCTGACTGAGAATGACGTGCTGACCGAGCGCGATGTCATCCTCGAGGAACGCCGCTCTCGTGTCGACAACGATCCCTCCTCCATCCTCAACGAGCAGATGATGGCGGCGCTCTACCTCAATCACTCCTACGGCATCCCGGTCATCGGCTGGGAGCACGAGATCGCCAAGCTATCGCGCGACGATGCCTTCAACTTCTATCACCGCTATTACGCGCCCAATAACGCCATCGTCGTCGTCTCGGGCGATGTCGCGCCGGAAGAGGCCTTGTCATTGGCGCAGAACACCTACGGCAAGGTGCCGGCCATGGCGGGCGTCGCGCGGCCAGCGCGCCGCGCCGAGCCGCCGCAGGTCGTCGAGCGCCGGGTGGTGCTCGAAGACGAGCGCGCGGGGCAGGCGACCTTCGAGCGCGACTATCTGGTGCCGAGCTACAACTCGGCCAAGCCCGGCGAGGCGGAAGCGCTCGAGGTGCTGATGAAGATTTTCGGCGGCGGCGCCTCGAGCAGGCTCTACCGCACCGTCATGGTCGAGAAGGGGACGGCCGCCCATGTCGGCGCCTACTACTCGGGCTCGGCACTCGATTCCGGCCGCATCGCCGTCTATGCGGTGGCGACCGATGGCGTCGATCCCGCCAAGGTCGAAGCCGACATCGATGCCGAGATCGCCCGCGTTCTCGACAAGGGCGTGACGGCGGCGGAGGTGGAGCGGGCAAAGAAGTCGCTCATCGCCGACTATGTCTACGAGGCCGATGGACAGTCGAACCTGGCGCGCCGCTACGGCTGGGCGCTGGCGACCGGCTCGACCATCAAGGAGATCGAGGAGTGGCCGGAGGCGCTGAAGCGCGTGACCATCGATGAGGTCAACGCCGCGGCGAAAGCCTATCTCGACAAGCGCCGCTCGGTTACCGGCTGGCTCCTGCCGAAGAAGACTTGAGATGCGCGCTCCCGACGCACAATTCGCCTGTAGACCGGCTTGCCGATCCTTGGCGATCGGAAAGCCGGTCTAGAGCGCTATTCGATCTGATGGAATCAGATCGGCGCTCTAGGTTGTTGGTTTTGAGCACTTTCTTTCGACCAACCGGTTGGTCGAAAGAAAGTGCTCATAGCCAACAACTTAGAGCACTTTCC
>JANNSX010000033.1:0-2793 GCA_031403155.1 Hyphomicrobiaceae bacterium | reverse complement strand
TGCACGCCGTCCGCCAGTTGCCGACGGGGCAGACCCAGGTGTTCGTCGGGCTTCATCTCGTTCACGAAGTCACGAGTCCGCAGGCGTTCGAGACGCTGCGCCCGCAGGGGTGGAAGGTCGCGTTTCCGGATCGCACGTTTGCGACCGTCGACCACATCGTTCCGACGCGCGAGCGGAAGCGGCCGTTCCTCGACCTGATGGCCGAGGACATGATGGCCGCGCTCGAACGCAACTGCCGTGAGTTCGGCGTCCCCCTCGAGCTTGCCGGGCTGACCGAGCAGATCTTCATCCGCGGCAAGCAGGCCTTTGGCGGCCATGCCCAGTCGACCAGCATCGTCAGGCTGCTCGAGGATGCGCTCGGCACCGACCTTCGCGCGCCCGGGTTCCCCGCCAAGCTGGTGTAGCTTGCTCTCGGGAAAGACGCACCCTATCAAGCATCAGGGGCGTGCCGCTCAGATCGGCTCCGGCGGAGGAACGATGTCGCTCAACATCTGCATGATCGGGGCGGGCTATGTCGGACTCGTTTCGGCGGCCTGCTTCTCGGAGTTCGGCTGGCGCGTCACCTGCATCGACAAGGACCAGGCCCGCGTCGCCGGCCTCGTCAAGGGCGAAGTGCCGATCTACGAGCCTGGGCTCGACACGCTGCTCGCTCATAATCTGGAGGCCAAGCGCATCGTTTTCTCGACCGAGCTCGGGCCGGCGGTCCGTGACGCCGATATCGTCTTCCTCGCCGTCGGCACGCCGATGCGTCGCGGCGACGGCCATGCCGACCTCTCCTACGTCTTCCAGGCCGTTGAGGATCTGGCGCCGCATCTCAACGGTTTCACCGTCGTCACCACCAAGTCGACCGTTCCCGTCGGCACCAGCCGCGAGATCGAGAAGCGGCTGAAGGCACTGCGGCCCGACGCCGATGTGGCGGTCTGCTCGAACCCCGAATTCCTGCGCGAAGGCTCGGCCATCCAGGACTTCACCCATCCCGATCGCGTCCTCGTCGGCCATGACGATCCGCGCGCGCGTGAAGTGATGGAGCGGCTCTACAAGCCGTTGGGCCTGAGAAGCGCGCCCGTCATGTTCACGAGCCGGGAGAGCGCCGAGCTCGCAAAATACGCCGCCAACGCCTTCCTCGCCATGAAGATCAGTTTCATCAACGAGATCGCCGATGTCTGCGAGGCGGTCGGCGGGAATGTCCAGGAAGTGGCGAGCGCCATCGGCGCCGACCGGCGCATCGGCGACAAGTTCCTGCATCCAGGGCCGGGCTATGGCGGCTCGTGCTTCCCCAAGGACGTCTCGGCGCTGATCCGCACCGCGCGGGAGGCCAAGGCGCCGGTCTCCATCATCGAGGCCGTTCAGCGCGTCAACGACGAGCGCAAGATCGCCATGGCGTCGCGCATCCAGGAGGCGGCGGACGGCGAGCTCCGCGGCAAGACGGTCGCCGTGCTCGGTGTCACCTTCAAGCCGAACACGGATGATATGCGCGACGCGCCGAGCCTCGTCATCGTGCCGTTGCTGCAGGAGCGAGGGGCAAAGGTCGCCGCCTACGACCCCCAAGGCGAGCGGCATGGGCGGCCACTGCTCCCGCACGTCAAATGGGCCAAGTCGGCGATGGAAGCCGTCGACGGCGCCGATATCGTCGTGGTGCTCACCGAATGGAACGAGTTCCGCGCGCTCGATCTCGCAGAGGTGAGGCGGCGCATGCGCGGGCGGTTGATGGTCGATACGCGCAACATCTATCCGGTGGGTGATCCCAAGGCGGCCGGCCTCGACTATGTGAGCATCGGCCGGCCGTCGTGAGCGGGCGCCATCACCGCATGGAGATGTCCGAGCGCCGCAGCCAGCGCCGGTAAGCTGCTGCCGCGCCGGCCCGCCGCTTGCGCTTCTTAGGCGCGCTCGCCACGCGAGCCGGATTTGCGTTGGCGACGCCGAGCCCGTAATAGCGCGGCAAAGCCCAGCGGGTTTTGCGACGTGGTTGCGTGGCGCGGGCGATTCGCACGCGCTTCGGCTTTGCCACACGCGCAACCGTGGTGCGGGCGATGCGGGCCTTCGCGCGTGGCGGATTTGCATTGGCTGAACTCGCCGGCTTCGCGACCGTGACCTCACTGGTAGCAAGCTCCGCGATTTCAGCGGGCGCTTCCTCGGCTGGTTCAAGGCTGTCCCCGGCGGCCAGCGAGGCAGCGTTGACTTCGGGTAACGTTTCCTCGGCCGGGGGCGCTTCGGCCGTCTGCTCGACAGCGCGGCAGCGGCCCTTGGCGTTCGGGGCTTCGCCTTCAGGGCAAGGCGCGCCGCACGCGCGGTCATCGAACTTCTCGAGTAAGATCAGCAAGACAGCGTCGGGGCCGTCGACCGGCAGTTCGGCATCGATGCGTTCGGAGAAGCGGCGCATGGCCCGCTCGGTTCCCGAGCCCCAGACTCCGTCCGTCGCCGATCTGAGGCAGCCGACGCGGCGCAACTCGCGCTGGATCTTGCGGGTCAGTTCGAGGTCGTCCGCGGGCGTGGCATCGGCTTCGCGATCGAGAGCGGCCTCGGCGTCGAGATCGGACTCCGAGGTTGCGGTTTCGGATTGCCCGATGGAGCCAGCCGCCTCATCGGCGACGGCGGGAGCCGTGACGGTAGGCGCTTCGGGCGTGAAATCACCGGCCGGCGGCTTGGTGCCGAGCGCCGCCACCGCCAGATCGATGAGAGCAACCGAGCGTTGGCCGGCGGGCGGCGCACTCGCCACCGGTATGGCCCGCGTGACGATCGCAGCTGTTGTCTCGGTCTGCTTGATCGAGTCCTTCGACGGCAGGTACTGGCTCA
>JANNSX010000032.1:0-10218 GCA_031403155.1 Hyphomicrobiaceae bacterium | reverse complement strand
AGCCACGGCCTCCTCGCGCTCCCCTACTTCGCCGGCGAGCGGGCGCCGGTCTGGAATCCGTTGGCGCGCGGCGCCGTCATCGGGACGACGCTCGAGACGACGCCGGCCGCTCTCCATCGCGCGCTCGTCGAGGCGGTCGCGCTCTCGACCCTCGACATCGGCGACCGGCTCGCAACGGCATTCGGTCAGATGGAGCGCTACCGGGTCGCCGGCGGCGGCGTGCGCAATTCTGTCTGGGCTCAGGACACCGCCGACGCACTCGGCGTGCCGCTCGACGTGGTTGCCCATGCCGGCGAAGCCATGGGTCCGGCAATGCTGGCATTGACCGCGCTCGGACATGACGTCATGCCAGAGATCAAGAAGACCATCGCCCCCGAAGCGCGCCGCCATATGCGCTATCGCGAATTGTTGGAACACTACCGGCGCCTCTATCCGGCGCTCAAAGACACCATGCATGCGCTCGGCCGCCTGGCCGGCAAGGAGGAAACGTGACGGCACAGACCATGCGCGTGGCGCGACTGCACGGCATCCGCGACATGAAGGTGGAGCGTATTCCCGTGCCCACTCCCGGCGACGACGACCTGCTCGTGCGGGTCGAAGCCTGCGGCGTCTGCGCGACCGACTCGCGGAAATACGAGATCGGCGTCAACGATGGCGAGTATCCATTCAATCCAGGTCATGAGTGGCTTGGTAGGGTCGTGGAGGTGGGCCGCTCGGTCAAAGGCTGGAAGCCGGGTGACCGGGTCTATGGCGATGTCTACGGCGGCTATGCCGATTACTGCCTCATCCCGGCGACCGCGATCCCGTGGTCGCGCGGGCCGCTGCGGATGCCGGCTGATCTTCCGGCGGAACGCGCCATCTTCGTCGAGCCTTTGGCCGATTGCATCCACGCGGTGCACGACCAGGCCAAGGTGAAGCCCGGCGAAAAGCTCATCGTCATCGCGGCCGGCGTGATGGGGTTGAAGATCGTCGCCGAAGCGGCACAGAGCGGTGTCGAGGTGCTCGTCGTCGAGCCGTTGGCGGAGCGTGCGAAGCTCGCGAAGGCTTTCGGTGCCCGCGACGTCATCAAGCCCGAAAGCTGGTTCGAGGCGGCGAAGTCCTGGTCGGGAGGCGGCGTCGATGCCGTGATCCTGACCATCGGCGATCCCGACCTCGTCGATCCCTGCATCCAGATCGCAGCGCCCGGCGGGCGTGTCGTGCTGTTCGCCGGCTTCGGCAATCGCGGCAAGGCGATGATCGATGTCAATCGATTGCACTACAAGGAGATCGTGCTGACGGGGAGCGAATGGATCGGCACGCCGCCCAACCAGGTGCGTTCGCGCTACGACGAGGCGCTCGACCGGCTGATCGAGAACAAGGTGGGCTACGAGCAGCTCGTCACCGCGCGCTGCGGCTTCGACGATCTGGAATCAGCCATCGTGCGCCGCCAGAGCTACCAGGGCCTCAAGACGATGTTCCTGACCGGAGAGGACAAAGGCGCATGACAACGCCATCGCAACCGATCAACCTCGCCGAGAAGCTGCGCGCCTTCGATGAGCATTGGTCGCCGCGCACTATCGCCACCTACAACGGCCACGACGTCATGGTGGTGAAGGTCGAGGGCGAATTCGTCTGGCACAAGCACGACGACACTGACGACTTCTTCCTGGTGATGAAGGGCGTGCTCGACATTGAGCTTCGCGACCGGACCGTTACGCTCCACCCCGGCGAGATGTTCATCGTGCCGAAAGGTGTCGAACACCGCCCGGTTGCGCGCGAGGAAGTGCACGTGCTTCTCATCGAACCAACTGGCACCGCGAACACCGGCGATGCGGCGACCGCCGCCGCCCGCAAGTTCGCTTGATGCCTTTGTGCCAGCCGCTTCATAGTTGTGGGCACGACCTCTCCATCCCCTCCCCCTCGTGGGGAGGGCTGGGGTGGGGGGTGGAACTCTCCACTTCTTCCGGCAATAGTAAGACCCACCCCCACCCTGTCCCTCCCCACGAGGGGGAGGGGACGCTGGGGTGACAACGTCGATTTCAACGAGACGTCAGAGATCGAGCCATCCGCCAGAGGTTTCCGTGACTCCTCCCGCCTTCTTCGCCGCCGATGGCCGCTGCGTCGCAGTCGCCATCGACCATCCGCTCTACTCCTGGCCGTGCAAGGGGCTGGAGGACCGGGGCAAGCTCATCGATACGGTCGCCCAAGCCGGCGCCGATGCCGTGATTTCCACCTACGGCACGATCCGCGATTGCCGTTCAGCCTTCGGCAAGGCCGCCGCCGTCTTGAAACTCGACCTCACCACCGTCTCGATCGGCTCCTCTTACGACATCACCGATCACGTGCCGGCCTGGACCGTCGACGACGCGGTGAGGCTCGGCGCCAAGGGCGTCATGACCTATGTGCAGCTGGGCGCCCCGTTCGAGCTGGAGGCCTTGCGCGCCGCCGCCCGCATCGCCACCGATTGCGACAAGGCCGGCCTCGCTTATGTCTGCGAGATCATGCCGGTCGAGACCCCGCGCTTTCCCGATGCCTATGATCCGGTCGCTATCACGGCCGCCTGCCGCACCGGCGCCGAGCTAGGCGCGCAGGTCATCAAGACCACGATCCCGACGCCGCCGGAGCGGATCGCCGATGCCGTGCCGTTCGGCGTACCGATCATCCTCGCCGGCGGCAATTTCGCGGCCGACAAGGAGGCCTACTATGCGGGGCTCGAAACCTGCATGGCGGCCGGTGCAAGGGGCGTGGCGGTCGGCCGCAATGTGTGGGGCTCGCCCGATCCAGGTGCGGTGGTTCGGCGGCTCGTTGAGATCGTGCATGGAGTTCGGATGTGAGGTGCAAGGAGCACGCGGGTCGCGTCGCGATCGTCACCGGCGCTTCGAGCGGTATCGGCCGGGCCTCGGCGATTGCGCTGGCCGCCGAGGGCGCGACGGTGCTGGCGGTGGCGCGGAATGGGGAGAAGCTCGCGGCTCTCGCGCGTGAGGCGAAGGGCATCGTGCCGCTCGCCTGCTCGATCGAAACCACGGAGGCCTGCGCCCAGGTCGTCGAGGCCGCACGCAAGCTCGGGCCGCCGCTCATCCTCATCAACAATGCCGGCCTCGGTGGCCATCTCGACAAGCCGATCTTCGATCATCGCAGCGAGGACTGGCGGGCGATGATGGCCGTCAATCTCGATGCGCCCTTCGAGCTGACGCGGCTCGTCTCGCACGATATCCGCAAGGCTGGCTTCGGGCGCGTCATCACGATCTCATCTACCGCCGGCGAGGTCGGCGCGCCCTCGATGAGCGCCTATTGCGCGTCCAAGCACGGCGTCATCGGCCTGATGCGCGCGGTTGCCCATGACATCGCCCCCTTTGGCGCGACCGCCAACGCGATCCTGCCGAGCTGGGTCAGGACCGAAATGTCCGAGCGCGATGCCGAACGGGAGGCGCGCGAGCGCGGGCTTGTCGTCGACACCGTCTGGGCGGAGCGCGCGAAGCAGAACCCGGCCGGTCGCATCGTGACGCCCGAGGAGGTCGCCGATCTCGTCGCCTATCTCGCCAGCGCCAAGGCCAGCGGCATCAACGGCCAGGCCGTGACGATCTCGATCGGGGCGATTTGGTAAGGGCCTGTCTGGCGGCTACGAGCGTGAGGTTCTTGGGCTCCCCGGTCCGGCCTCGCAATACCAGCCTGCGCAGATTTTGACTCATGGGCGGCGGAGCGCAGGCTGGTATTCTCTCTTGTTTGCACGAGGCGACTCTCGTTCCGAGAGCCGGCCGCCACGCGCCGATACCAGCCTTCATGGGTCAGTTCCCATGAAGGCTGGTATAATTGGGCCGTTCACCAGGCCCAACGAGATTGCGCAATGGACAAACCGGTGCGATGCCCTCCACTCTTGGGTGTGCTAACCGGAACGGCTTTGACCTCGGAGACTTAGAGCATGCACATTTCTGATGTTCTCGATCTTGAGCGCTATCCGCTCGACCGGTCAGGCAGCGAGCCCTATGCGGCTCTCATCGCGCGCTGCAAGGACGATCTCCACCGCAAGGGCATGTTCAACCTGGACGGCCTCGTCCGGTCAGCCTGTCTCACCCGCGCGGTTGCCGAGCTGAAGCCGGTGCTCGACAGCAAATCCTTCGTCCACAGGAGAGAGCACAACATCTACTTCAAGAAAGAGGTGCCGGGACTTTCGCCCGGCCACCCGGCGCTCCGCACCGTCACGACCATCAATCACACGATTTGCGCCGACCAGATGCCAGCCGGCGCCATGGTGCTGCAAATCTATGAGTGGCCCGGGATGGCGGCGTTCCTGGCGAACACCATGGACAAGCCCGCCCTCTACACCATGCCCGATCCGCTGGCGCGGGTGAATGTCATGGAGTATCGCGACGGCGAGGCGCTCAATTGGCACTTCGACCGCTCGGAGTTTACGACGACGCTGCTCTTGCAGGCACCCTCGCAGGGTGGCGAGTTCGAGTACCGAACCGATCTGCGCACCGATACTGATCCCAACTACGACGGAGTCGCACGATTGCTCGAGGGCCAAGATCCCGAAGCCAAGATCGAGCCGTTGACGGCGGGCACGCTCAACGTGTTCCGGGGCAAGAACACGGCCCATCGCGTGACAACCGTGCGCGGGGAGAGGGAGCGCATCATCGCGGTCTACTCCTACTACGAGCGCCAGGGCGTCATGTTCACCGACGAGGAACGGATCGGCTTCTACGGGCGCGCCGCATGAGTGTCGCGCCGGAAAGGCACTAACCGGAGGGTGGCTGGCCAACCAGGTCAAAACAGCGAACCACTATGTGCTTGTTGCTGCAATGTAATTGCAGACCCAAGGGTCGCGGCGCCAGCCTGTTTTTTGCAGCGGGGGCAGGTCGCCGGATGGCAGGCGCGACAGCGTTCTTTTCCGCAGGTGAGGCAGGTCTGACTTACAGGGTCCGTCAAATGCAGGCGCTCGTCACAGACAAGGCGGACGCCATCGAGGCCAAGCCCGGCTTCGTCCGGAGGCGTCTCCAACAGACGCACCGCCGAATGCCAGTCCATTCCGACGATCCGCTCGCCCTTGCGCCGCTTGATCAGCACGTCGAAGCGCTCGACCGGCGCCACCAGGACCAACCCCTGCACCCACTCTGCCCGGATCTGGAGCGCATACTTGTGCCGCAGATCATCGATTTTGGCGGCATACTCGCGCTCGATCGCCTCCACTCTGAGCTTCTCCCTGCGACGGTCAGCTTCGACCTTGTCGGTCGAACCGGAACGAAGCTTGCTCAGCTTGGCAAGGGCCGTCTGCCGGAGATCGTCGTGATAGGCATGGACCCGGCCGCGATCACGGTCGAGCCGACGGCGCATCGAACGCAGAAATGCGTCGAGATCGGCGCGCACGTGGTGTTCGAGCAGCAGAGGGATCCTTGTCGCGAGTTTCACGATGTCGGGAGCGCCGGAGCCTGCGGCGCCTGACACAACTGGCGCGGGCGGCAGCCATGGCGTGCCATCCGCCAGCTCAGCTCGAAGCCGCGCCAGCAGGGTAGCATCCAATGTTGCGCCTGTGCCGAGATTGAACCCGATCCAAATCACGCCCTCGCGCTTTTCGTCCGACGTGGCCGTGTAGCGGAAAGCCAGCAGCAAGCAGCGCGTCCAGGTCTGGCTTTGCCCGACCAGCCGCCAAATCGCATTCGGCAATTGCAGTGCTCGTTCGATGAGCCGTTCAGGCGAATTCGGTGTTGGCGTTTCAGGCCGCGGCAGCTGACGCACGCCGACTTGGCCGCGCGCCCCCAGGAGCTTACCGAACCGGTGGAGCCAATCACCTTCGAGGCCGATCGGAACGGTGCCGAGTGGGCGGGACGCGCCGAACCCGAGCTGTACCAGGTCTTCCGGCCAGCCGAACGCCGCGCACACCGGCCCGGACGGCAGCACGTCGAGGGCTTCTTCGCCGGAGAAATCCACGGTGGCGCCTTCGGCCTCCAAAAAGTCGGCAACGAACGAGCGTAGTTCGGACATTGCTGCCTCTGTAATCCTGTTGATGATGGAATGTCGGCCGGCTAAGCCGTATCGAAGTCTTCGCCGAACAGTGTTGCGTCCAGTGCCTTCGCTCCGTCGTGCTGCCGGCGGGCAGCGGTCAGGCTCTGCCCGATGGCATCGAACGCATCGACACGTTCCGCATCCGTTGCAGCCAGCCACGCATCGACCACCAGGTCCGGGAATTCGCGGTCCTCCTCGAGGCCGCCGAGAATGGCGCCGACTTCGCCGACCACCAATTCGAACATGGCGATCTTCTCGTCGAGAAGCACCAGCACCTGCTCTTCCAGCGTTCCCTTGGTGACGAGATTGAATACGAACACCTCGCGTTCCTGCCCGATCCGGTCGATGCGGCCGATCCGTTGTTCGATCGCCATCGGATTCCACGGGACATCGAAGTTGATCAGTGTGTTGCAGAACTGGATATTGCGACCTTCGCCACCTGATTGCGTACACAGCAGGACGCTGGAAGACTGCCGGAACTGCTCGATGGCCGCGTCCTTCTCCGGTCCCGTCAGGCTGCCGTCGAAGCGGGCATAGTCGATGCCGACTTCTTGCAGTGTTGCGCTCAGATGTTCGAGCGTCTCGCGCGACTGCACGAATACGATTTTCTTCTCTGCCGGATTTTTCTGGACCAGGTCAAGAAGCGCCTGTTCCTTGCCGCTCCTGGCGACCGCCGCCCATTGCTTCGCAAGTTTCGACCACACCTTGGATTTGGGTTCCCGCTCAGCCATCCGACCGGCTGCAGCGGCCGCCGCCTTGGGCGATGACCCAGCTGCAGTCAGCAGATGATGCAGCGTCAGCCGTTGGCGGCCGGCGCCTTCCTGTGCCGCAAGATTGCGGGCTGCTTCGGTCAGGGCCGCGTAGGCCGCCGTCTCGCCCGGCGCGCCCTCGACCTTCAATGTGCTGGCGTGACGACGCGGCAGCTTCAGCGCGACAACGGCCCGCGTGTTGCGGATCATCGCGTCGCGCATCAATACCCTGAGCGCATCCGGGTTGGCTGGCACGCGCGGTTTTCCAGGTGTCATGTGGGCGAGCCGGAATTCTTTCGGCGTTTTGAAGATGCCGGGCTTCAACAGCGTCAGCAGATTATAGAGCTCGACCAGATCATTCTGCACCGGCGTTGCCGACAGCAGCAGCAGGAAGCGCTTGTTGAGTGCGTCGACGAGTTTCCAGCTCTGACTGGTGCGGTCCTTGAGATGGTGGGCCTCGTCGACGATGACGATATCGTAGGGGATGGCCACCAGGTGCTCGGCATGTTCACGCCGCCGAGCCGTAGCGATCGAGGCCACGACATGTTTCTGAGCCCAAAAGGCCACTGGATCGTCGCGCAGCAGCGGGTCGTAGGTCGTGGCGAACGCTAGTCCGAACTTGGTTTCGAGTTCCTCTCGCCATTGGCCGACGAGCGATGCCGGCGCCAGGATCAGTGCCCGTTCGGCCATGCCGCGAAGGGCATATTCCTTCAGCACCATTCAGGCTTCGATGGTCTTGCCCAGACCGACTTCGTCGGCTAGCAGCACCCGCCCGTGGAACTGGCGCAGCACCTTGCGCACGGTTTCCATCTGATGCCAGAGCGGCTCGACGCCGCGCAACTGGCTTTCGCAGAGCAGCTCGTCGAAGCCCTGTACCAGACTGAGATAGTTCAGCCGTTCGCGCAGGCCGAACCAGTGAACGCCGTCGCCGTTCGTGGCCTCGTGTGGCTTGGATTGTGTCTCGCCAGTGAGGATTGACGGCAAGGCAGACAGCAGCGAGCTTGCATCGAACTGGAGCGCAAACGGCAGTGCCACATCGATCAAGCGTAGTGCCGGTGGCAATGGAGGCGGAGGGGTTGTTGCCGACACTAACTCCGACGATGCATTGGCAGCATCGGTCTTGCTGGGCGGCGACTTGACCAGCACCGGGCCACCCGCCGGTTTGCCTTTGACGACTGGTGGCGGCTTCGGCTTGGCTGCGGCGCGCCGCTCCCCCATGATCCCGTCGATATGATCCTGCAGCCAGCGAATACGTTTGAAACCACCCGGAAAGCTCCGGTACTGGTCCTGCCATTGGGTGAGTTTTGCCCGTTTGAGCACGTCCCGCGCGGCCGAGCTGCGTCCGCCCGAATGCAGAGCGATTGCCCGCAGCAGTTCGGCGGCAGGTGCCTGACCACGCTTGTCGAAGCTCTTCAGGATCGCCTGTGCGCGGGCGGTATCACCTTGAAACAGGGCAGCGTTGACCGCATAGAGCATGAGGACAAGACTGTCCGGACACGACGCAATGGCTTCTTCGGCGAGCGGCAGTGACTTTTGGAAACGGCGGCCCTCGGCAAATGCTTCTGCTATGCGATTGAGCCATTCCTGAGCGCGCTGCTCCGAGAGACGCTTGGCCAGTGCCGGATCGAGATTTGGCCCCGGGCCAAGGTCAAAAAGGCTCTGTTGAACGCCGCTGCTCCGCGCGTCTGGCGAGGTGCTGTGGCCGGGATGGCGATGATTGCGTGCCGGGTGTGACATGCCCTGATGCTAGAGAAATTGTGCCTGCAGAAAAAGTAGCAACCGACGGCTATGCACATGTCCGTGGGCGATCGGCATCAGAGTACCCGCTCAGTTGGCTGCCACACGGGCGCGTTTCGAGGGCGAATTTTCTATCATCGTGGTGGTCTGCCGCGGCATGTGTGCATGTGTGCATGTGCGCGTCTTCAGTTCGGCCAGAGGTTGGTTGCGGGTACCGCCCCGTCCGATTTGAACCAGCGACGCAATAACCTGAATTCGCAGGGAAGGTTGGGGAAAAGCGAAGTAGGTTGCGGGTTGTGACCCTGAAAACACAGGGAAATTTTGCCGTTGGTTCAAATCGGGGGCCCGCAACGGATATTACAGTACTGGGCGGGTGTGCGGATCATTGTTTGAATTTCATGTTTTAATTCAAGTGCTTGGGGGTGAAGTTAGGTTCTCATTCTGCCGTGCGTCAGGAAAAGAACAAGATAGCAAGAGGATTCGAAGGGGAGCGCGCTGGCGCTCCGATTGCAGCGGCTCCGAATTGAGCGCCGCGGCGACTGGTGCCACTTTGAATTCGAGCCACTTCACAATGGGTAAGCCTCCGGTGAGTCTTTCAATTACCCACAAGTCGCTGATTGGTCTTGGATTGTCGCCGAGCAGAATTCTTGAATCGATGGAATCGGTTGTGATTCATTGACGAGCACCTGATTCGATGCGGAGGGGTGCTTCATGGCGACGAAACGGGATTTGGAGTGCACATCGGAGCCGCCAGGAGGCGGATCTGAGATCGGGAACAGACACTGGACCGAAGGCGAGATCGACGAGGCCGCCTTCAAGGACGCGCGGCTCGGGCGCCGATTTGGCGATTTGATCCGGCAGATCAGCGACGGCATGGGCGAAAGCATTCCCTATGCCTGCCACGACTGGGCGAGCACAAAGGCAGCTTATCGCTTTCTCGCGAATGCTCGCGTCGAGGAATCGGAAATTCTGAAAGGGCATTTTGCGGCGACGCGCAGCCGGTTTGCCGCAAGCCGTGGTCCCGTCCTGCTGATCCAGGACACGACCGAATTCGTCTACCAACGCGAGGCGTCGGGCCTGATCGGCATGACCAAGAGAGTGAACAGCGGCCGCGACAAACGTGGCCGGCTGCGCCATCACACCGTGTGCGGCATGCTCATGCATTCCAGCCTCGCCGTCACGACCGAGGGACTGCCACTGGGCCTCTCGGCCGTGAAGTTCTGGACGCGAAAGAAGTTCAAGGGCACGGCGCAACTCAAGCGGAAGATCAATCCGACGCGCGTGCCGATCGAGAAGAAGGAAAGTTTCCGCTGGCTGGAGAACCTGCGGCAGTCCTTGGACCATCTGGGTTCGCCCGAGCGCTGCGTGCATGTCGGCGACCGGGAGAGCGACATCTACGAGCTCTATTGTCTGAGCCAGGACCTCGGCGCTCATTTCCTCGTACGAACATGCGTGGATCGGCTTGCCGGTGACGGCAAGCACACGATCGCAACAGAGATGGAGGACGTTCACGTGAGCGGCCTGCACCATATCGAGTTCCGCGACGAGAAAGGGGAGGTTACCCGCGCCGCTCTCGAGCTGAAGTTCAAGCGGATCATCGTGCAGCCGCCGATCGGCAAGCAGACGCGATATCCCCCCTTGCGTCTCACGATTTTGCACGCGAGCGAGCGAAATTGCCCCAAAGGTCGCAAACCGATCGAGTGGAAACTGATCACGGATATGCCAGTGCGCAGCCGCGCCGAGGCCATCGAGA
>JANNSX010000031.1:0-4759 GCA_031403155.1 Hyphomicrobiaceae bacterium | reverse complement strand
ACGGCCGTCGAGTTCGCGCTCGTCATCGGCCCCTTCCTGGCGATTCTCTTCGCCATCATGGAGGTCGCCCTCGTCTACTTCGCGACCTTCAGCCTCGAGAACGCCACCGAGCAGGCCGCCCGCCTCATCCGCACCGGCCAGGCCCAGGGGTTCAGCGCCGGCGACTTCAAGACCGCCGTCTGCGATCGGGTCCCGGCCTTCATGGATTGCGGCAACGATCTCATCGTCGATGTCCGCACCTTCCCCTCGCTGAGCGACGCCGCCAACGGCGCGCCGGATGCCGTCGACGACGACGGCAACATGATCGACGGCTTCGAGCAGTTCAATGCTGGCGGCGGCGGTTCGATCGTGCTGGTCAACGTCTACTATCACTGGAAACTGTTCGCGGCGCTTCCCGACATCGGCAAATTGCTGTCGGGCGGGCAGAACAGCATCGGCCTCGGCAACCTCGCCGACGGCAGCCGGCTGATCACCTCCGCGACCGTCTTCAAGAACGAGCCCTTCGACGGCTGACCGGCCGAGACTGCACAGAACTGGTCCCGATCAAGGATTTCAAGATGTCTCTTCCGAATGCACTGAGCCGGCGCCTCGAAACCTGCCGCCGCTATTGGCGCACGCTGCGCGAGGACAAGGGCGGCTTCGCCGCGGTCGAGTTCGCGATGGTCGTGCCCATCATGATCGTCCTCTTCCTGGGCTCTGTCGAATTCAGCTTGGCGCTCTCCTACGACCGGCGCGTCACCGCCATCTCGAGCGCGACCGCCGACCTCGTCGCCCAGGAAGAGGAGGTCGACTCGAACTATCTCGACGACGTCATGAAGATCGCCGACGGCCTCCTGCCGCCCGATGCCGACTTCGCCGATCTCGACATCAAGCTCGTCAGCGTCGTCACCGACGCCGACAGCAACGTGACGGTCAGCTGGAGCTACAACCGCACGGGCGGCACGCCCTATGCTCAAGACTCCGCCTATAACGACCTGCCGGCAGATCTCGTCGAACCGCTATCGAGTGTCATCGTCTCCGAGGTGTCCTACGTCTACAACCCGCCGGTTGGCCATTTCATCACCGGCAACATCACACTGAGCGAGCGGTTTTTCCTGCGTCCCCGCAAGAGCCTTCAGGTCACAAAGACCGACTGAGCCCGGGACACACCTTTAAATCGAAGGGCTCCGCCGGCCATGCCGCGGAGCTCTTCTGCTTTGGGGTCGCTGCGTGGGGTTTGAACATTGTTCAGATTCATCCCATATTCTCGGATGATCGCCATCCGACGAATTGAGCGCCATGGCCCGCCGGTCCGACCACACGCCCGAAGCGCTGCGTGCGCTCATCCTCGATGCTGCCGAGGCGATCGTTGCCGCGGACGGCTTCGCCGCGCTCACGGCAAGAGGCATTGCCGCCCGCATCGGCTATTCAGCCGGCACGATCTACCATCTCTTCGAAAATCTCGACGAGGTCGTGTTGCATATCGAAGCCCGCGTTCTCGAGCGGCTCGAGGCGGCCTTGACCGCGCTCCCGCCTACCAAGGACCCGGAGGCCGGGCTCAAGGCGCTGGGCCGGTCCTACCTCGCCTTCACGCGCGCCAATCCGAAGCTCTGGGGCATGCTGTTCGAGCATGCGCTCCCCAAGGGCAGCAAAACTCCGGATTGGTACGCTGAGCGGCTCGGCCGGGTGCTCGCCGTGCTCGAGCGCGGGCTGCAGCCCTTCTTCCGCGCCGAGCATGCCGCCGAGCGCATCCGCGCGGCGCGCGTGCTCTGGGCGAGCGTGCATGGCATTGTGTCATTGTCCGTCGCCGACAAGCTGACGAATGTGACGACGGAGTCGGCCGCCGCCTTGATCGACGACCTCGTCACCACCTATGTCGCCGGCCTTGGCCATCGCAAGCGGCGCTGAGAGGACCCATCCCATGGCGACCCTTTACGACATCAAGCCCTGGTTCCAGTCGATCCTTCGTCCAAAGGTTGCTGATCTCGCCGCGCACGGCGTCACGGCCAACGAGGTGACTCTCGCAGCCCTCGCCATGAGTTGTGGCGCCGGCGCTCTCGTCTGGCTGTTTCCAAACGCGACGATCGTGTTGCTGCTCCTCGTCGTGGCACTCGGGTTGCGGATGGCGCTCAACGCCGTCGATGGATTGCTGGCGCGCGAGCACGGCCAGGCGAGCCCGCTCGGCGCGCTCTTGAACGAGATCTCGGATCTCGCCTCCGACGCGGCGCTTTACCTTCCGCTGGCGCTCGTCACCGGCATTCCGTCCACACTCGCGATCATCGCGGCCTCGCTCGGCCTCGTCGTCGAAGGCGCGGGCCTTGCCGCTCTGCTGATCGGCGCGCCGCGCGGCTATCAGGGCCCGATGGGCAAGAGCGATCGGGCCTTCGCCTTCGGCCTGCTCGCCTTCCTGTCGGCGATCGGCATCGCCGGCACGACGCTCTCCTCCATCATCCTCATCGCCATCATCGCGTTGGCGATCTGGACCATCCGCAACCGCGTGATGGCGGCGCTCGACCACGGACAAGCGGCCACGCCATGATCGACAGCCCCTTCATCGATTGGCTGGCGAGCTGGGGCGGTCTCACGCCCAACACCTTCGTCGTGCTCGTGGGCCTCGTCGTCTTGCTCGGCATGGCGACGCTCGCCGCCGCCTATCTTTCGCGCGGCAAATCCAATGCCGGCGAGACGGAGCTCGAGCTGCGTGTCTGGTCCTGGTGGGTGATCGTCGCGCTCATCGTCGGCGCGCTGATGATGGGCCGGACGATGGCGTTGGTGCTCTTCGCCTTCATCAGCTTCCTGGCGCTCAAAGAATACTTCTCGATCATCCCGACGCGGCGCACCGACCGCGCCGTGCTGTTCCTCGCCTATGTGACGATACCCTTGCAGTTCTGGCTCATCGCCACCGAGCAGTACGGCATCTTCATCGTGCTCGTTCCGGTGTGGATGTTTCTGCTGCTGCCTTCGGCCATGGTGGTGCTCGGACAAACGGAAGGGTTCCTCAAGGCCGTCGGCACGTTGCACTGGGGCGTGATGTCGACCGTCTATAGCCTCGGGCACATGGCCTATCTGCTGGTTATGCCGAAGGAGACGGGGGGGATCGCGGAGGGCGCGGCGCTCGTCGTGACGCTGCTCGTGCTCACCGAGCTCAACGACGTCGCGCAGTACGTCTGGGGCAAGTCGCTCGGCCGGCACAAGATCATTCCGAAAGTGAGCCCGGGCAAAACCTGGGAGGGATTCCTCGGCGGCATGGCGACGACGCTCGTCGTGTCTTTTTTGCTGATCCCCTTCCTGCTGCCACAGCTCTCCGCCGAAGGCGCACTTTCCGTCGATTGGTGGATCTTCGTTCTTCTCATCGGCCTCGCCATCTCGCTCGGTGGCTTTTTCGGCGACGTGACGGAATCGGCCGTCAAACGCGATCTCGGCATCAAGGATTCGGGAACGCTGATCCCCGGCCACGGCGGCATTCTCGATCGCGTCGACAGCCTGATCTTCACCGCGCCCTTGTTCTTTCACATCACGCGCTACTTCGCGACCGGCTATTGGTGAGCGGGCCGACGCCGATGCGCACATGGTTGAAGCTTGCTTTCTTCATTCTGATCGTGCGCCCGATCGTGCTCGTCGTCATGGGCCTCAACGCGCGCCATCGCGAGCGGTTGCCGAAGGCGGGCCCGGCCATCGTCGTCGCCAACCACAACAGCCATCTCGATACGCTCGTGCTGATGTCGCTGTTTCCGCGGCGCATGATCGGCAAGCTGCGTCCGGTCGCGGCGGCCGATTATTTCCTGACGTCCCCCCTCCTCTCCTTCATCGCCCTTGATCTCATTGGCATCATTCCGCTCGAGCGGCAGCAGCCGAATCGGGATGCGATCGACAAGCTATTCGCCGAACCGGTCGCGGCGCTCGATCGCGGCGAGATCGTGATCCTGTTTCCGGAAGGCACGCGGGGCGAGCCCGAGGCGATGGCCGGCTTCAAGTCGGGCGTGGCGCGCCTCATCCAGCAGCGGCCGGACGTGCCACTGGTGCCGATCTTCCTGCACGGTCTCGGCAAGTCGCTGCCAAAGGGCAGCTGGCTGCCGGTGCCGTTCTTCTTCGATGTGTTCATCGGCAAGAGCATCGCCTGGCCCGGCAACAAGGCGGCGCTGATGGCCGCGCTCAAGGATGCGATGGCAGCGCTGGCGGCCGAAGGCGTGTTTCCCGAGTGGGAGTGAGCGGACGCACGGTTCGCGCGGTGGTTACGCCTTCGGCAACCGCGGCTTCTCGATGCCGGCCATTTCGCAGAGCGTGTCGACAATCGAGGAAAAATCGTTGCCTCCGTCCCCAGCCGCCCGTGCCAGCGAGAAGAACTCGTGCGCGGCGGCGGCCGCCGGCATCGGCACCTTCTCGGCGTGCGCCGAGGCGAGGATCACCGACAGATCCTTGTGTGCGAGATCGATCGTGAAGCCCGGCGTTATGTCACCCGCCAGCACCTTGTTCGGCCAGTTGATCTTGAGCTGGCCGTTGGTCGCCGTCGTGCCGTGCAGCACCTCCAGCGTCTTGACCAAATCGAGACCGAAACGCTGCGAGAGCGCCAGCGCCTCGGCGTTGAGCTGGCACAGCACGATGGCGAGGTAGTTGTTGACGAGCTTCGTGCGGATACCGGTGCCAACACCGCCGCAGTGATGGATGGTCGTACCCATGGCCTGGAGCAGCGGCAGCACTATCTGAAAATCCGCGTCCGACGCCCCGACCATGAACAGGCTCTCGCCGCGATCGGCATGCCAGGCGACGCGGCCGACCGGCG
>JANNSX010000030.1:0-8125 GCA_031403155.1 Hyphomicrobiaceae bacterium | reverse complement strand
CCAGATGTCGACCGTGTCGCCGCGGACGCGGAAGGTGCCGCGACCGAACGCCTGATCGTTGCGCTTGTAGTGCAGCGCCACGAAATCGGCGATGAGCTGGCGCAGGGAGATGCGCTCCTTGGCCTGCACGGTCATGGTCATGGCCGAGTAGGTCTCGACCGAGCCGATGCCGTAGATGCAGGAGACGGAGGCCACCACCACCACGTCGTCGCGCTCGAGCAGCGCCCGCGTCGCCGAGTGGCGCATGCGGTCGATCTGCTCGTTCACCGAGGATTCCTTCTCGATGTAAGTGTCGGTGCGCGGCACATAGGCTTCCGGCTGATAGTAGTCGTAATAGGAGACGAAGTACTCGACCGCGTTGTCCGGAAAGAAGCCCTTGAACTCGCCGTAGAGCTGGGCGGCGAGTGTCTTGTTGGGGGCGAGGATCAGCGCCGGGCGCTGCGTCAGGCCAATGACCTGCGCCATGGTGTAGGTCTTGCCGGAGCCGGTGACGCCGAGCAGCACCTGGTCGTGCTCTTGGGCGTCCACGCCTTCGACCAGATCGGCGATGGCGCGGGGCTGATCGCCCTTGGGCTCGAAATCGGAGGCGAACACCAGCCGCTGCCCGCCCTCGGATTTCTCCGGCCGCGGCGGCCGGTGCGGCATGAACACCGGCATGCCGCCCGAGACGAGCGGATGCGCCGCCATCATCGGCTGCCGGGCGATGATCGCCTTCTCGCGCTCCGAGCGCTCGTCGGGCCGGACGAGCAGGGCTTCGAGGCCGGCCGAGGGCGAGGTGGTGGGATCGATGAAGAGGGCCTGCGGCGCCTCTCCGAAGCCTTTGGTTCCGGGCGTGCCCGCAGCCGTCTCCGGCGGCGGCGGAAGGGGCGCCTGGGCTTTGGATCGGGTGGTGCGGGGCATAACCGGATTATGCCAAAACGGCGCTGCGCTGGGAAGGGGCGCACGGGGATAAGTTCCGGAAATTGCGAGGGCTCCTGACAGCGTGGTGTCAGGAGGGACCTCTAATTCATCCTCCCCCCCGTCGCCGCGTCGAACAGGTGCACGGCTTCGGGGTTGGGCACCATCGGGAGCTTGGAGCCCGGAGCCACGGCGATGCGTTCGCGGAAGACGCCGACGACCTTGTCGCGTCCGAGCTTGGCGAACACTTGCGTCTCCGAGCCCGTCGGCTCGATGACGGAGACCTCGGCCTCCCCGCCGCTGCCCGACAGGACGAAATGCTCGGGACGGATGCCGTAGACGGCCGCGCGGCCGTCGGCACCTTGTGGCACGGTCTTCAACGGCAGGGTCACGCCGCCCTCCGTCACGAAGGATGCGCCGCCATTCAGCCGAATCGTGCCCTTGAGCAAGTTCATGGCCGGTGAGCCGATGAAGCCGGCGACGAACATGTTGACGGGCCGGTCGTAGAGATCGAGCGGGGTTCCCACCTGCTCGATGACGCCGTTGTTCAACACGACGATGCGGTCGGCCATGGTCATGGCTTCCACTTGGTCGTGCGTTACGTAGACGGTCGTCGTCTTCAAGCGCTGATGCAGCTCCTTGATCTCCGCGCGCATCTGCACGCGCAGCTTCGCATCGAGATTGGAGAGCGGCTCGTCGAACAGGAACACCGCCGGATCCCGCACGATGGCGCGGCCCATGGCGACGCGCTGGCGCTGGCCGCCGGAGAGCTGGCGCGGATAGCGCGCGAGATAGGGAAGGAGGTCGAGGATTTCCGCGGCGCGCCTGACGCGGCTGTCGATCTCGGACTTTGGCGTGCCGCGCAGCTTCAGCGCGAAGCCCATATTGGCGGCGACCGTCTTGTGGGGATAGAGCGCGTAGTTCTGGAACACCATGGCGATGTCGCGGTCCTTGGGCGGCAGAGTGTTCACCACCCGATCGCCGATGCGGATGGTGCCGCCCGAGATGGCTTCGAGGCCCGCGATCATGCGGAGCAGTGTCGACTTTCCGCACCCCGAGGGGCCGACGAGGATCACGAACTCGCCATCGGCGATGGCAACGGAGACGCCGTGAACGACCTCGAGGTTGCCGTAGGATTTGCGGACGTCGACGACATCGACCGAGGCCATGACGCTTCCTTGGTTCTCAACGAAAGTCCGCACCAAACGGACCGGAAAGGACGTTAGTCGAGCCGGCGGCGCTGGTCGAGAGGCGCTGGCCGTACAATTGGTCGTTCGATGAAGCCAAGCCCTAACCCTCTCTTTTCCGTCATCCCGGCGAAGGCCGGGACCCGCGCGCATCAGCTGTCGGTCGACGTGGTTTTCCCGAGCTGAGAAACCGCATTTCGCCCCTCGCGCGCACGGGTCCCGGCCCAAGGCCGGGATGACGATGCTGGAAGGGCGTTTCGGAACAGCGGCGCAGTCGGTGCGGAGAGGCAACAGAGGCGACATGGTCACTTGCTTGGATCTGAGGCGCCAGCTGGCTCTCTCACGGACATCCAGATCTCTCAGCCACCCATGACCCACGTCCGGATCGGCTCGGCGACGCCGCGGATCATTTGCGGGTCGGCGGGCTCGAGGCTCTCGAGGTCGTCCGCGCGCCAGCCGGGCTCGGTCCTTGCACGCTCCACGAGGTCGGCGCTTGCCACGAGCGAAACGCCGATAACGCGGGTCTGCGACTCGAGGCGGCTCGCGATATTGACGGTCGCGCCGATGACGGCGAGCTCGAGCCGGTTGACCCCGATGTCGCCCGTGACAACCGGGCCGTAGTGGATGCCGACGCCGATCCGAAGCGCCACCTCGCCCCGTCGTTCTCGTTCGGAATTCCAGACTTCGACCGCCTTCAGCATGTCCCGCCCGCATCTGAGCGCATGGACGGCATCGTTCTCGCCTGCGACCGGCGTGCCGAAGGTCGCCATCAGCCCGTCACCCAGATACTTGTCGAGCGTGCCTTCATGGCGGAACACCTCGCTCTCCATGCGTTCCAGAAACTCCCGCAGCGTGCGCACGACCGCCGACGGCTCGTGCTGATCGGCGTAGGTGGTGAAGCCGACGACATCGACGAACATGACGGCGACATTCTGGGCGCGGATCGAGCGCAAGGAGCTGTCGCTATGGGCGAGCGTCTCGACGACGTTGGGGGAAAAGTAGCGCGCGAGGTTGGAACGCTCGCGCTCGGCTTCGGCCTGGCGATGCACGAGGCGGTTCGAGCGCCAGCTGGCGGCCGCCAGCGTCGCCGCAGCCAGGAGGAAAATGACCAGCTCCTGCACGCGATTTGGCACGTTGGTGGTGTTCGGATCGAGGAACTCGGCGATGAGCGGCAACTCGGGGTAGGCCGACAACATGCGCTGGCTGAGTTCGGGATGCGCCACCGACGACATCGACCAGACGACGCCTGCGGTCCAGGCGACGACCACCCAGCCCGACATGAAGACGATGGTGCGCCAGGAGTAGGTGAGCACGGCCGTGGACAGCAGTATGAAGAAGTAAATGAAGTTGCCGAAGCGGAACTGCATGGGTGCCGGCCAGATGTCGGACCGGAATGGGTTTGGCACGATGAGGGCGATGGTGACGAGCGCGACATCGCAGAGGAGCAGCCCCAGCTCCATGCGGGAGCGGCCGACGGTGCCTACTCTCAGATGCGCCCAGCCGAGGGCTGCGAACAGCGCGACGATGGCGACGTAGTAGAGCGCTTCGCGCGACGGGTTGAGATAGAACATCAGCGGAATGAGGACCGCACACGCGATCCAGCGCGCGCGAACCGCGAGCACCAGCCCCTCGCGCTTGTCGCGGAGAAGAGCGGCGTCGAGCGAAGGCGCAACGCGGGCGGCCGGGCGAGCAAGGGCAGGTCCGGCGCTGTCGAAGTTTGCAGCAAGCGTCATGGCGCTCCTCCATTGATTCCCGGCATGCTCGCCGACCGGAGCCGGTCCAGCAAGCCTGCGACCACTGAGAACTTGCGCTTTGCCAGTGAAGCCTGATCCATGTCGCCCATGAGCGACAAACGCGACGAGGAGGAGAACCGGCTTTCGGCCCGGGCGGCCCGCTATGTGCGCGTCGGCACGAATGTCGGCGGGCTCGCGGCGCGGATCGCGGGCAAGCGACTATTGGGCATGGATGTCGACCGGCAGAAATATGCGGCCGAGCTGGCGCGGTCCCTAGGGGGCCTCAAGGGCCCGATCATGAAGGTGGCGCAGCTGCTCTCGACGATCCCCGAGGCGCTGCCGGCCGAATACGCGGCCGAGTTGTCGCAGCTCCAGAGCCAGGCACCGCCGATGGGGTCGGCCTTCGTGCGCCGGCGGATGGCGGCTGAGCTCGGGGGCGATTGGCAGGCGCGGTTCGGCAGCTTTGCCGGCGAGGCGGCCGCCTCGGCATCCTTGGGACAGGTGCATCGCGCGAAAGGGCATGATGGACGCGAGCTTGCCGTCAAGCTCCAATATCCCGATATGTCCTCGGCCGTGGAAGCCGATCTCTCCCAGCTCAAGGTGATCTTCCAGATCCACAGGCGCATGGAACCGGCCATCGAGACCAGCGAGATGCTGGTCGAGATCGCCGATCGCTTGCGCGAGGAGCTCGACTACGAGCGCGAGGCCGCCCATGTGCGGCTTTACGCGGCGATCTTCCACGACGATCCGCTGATCCACGTGCCCGAGGTCGAGAGCGCGCTATCGACGAAGCGGCTCCTGACCATGACCTGGCTCGAGGGCCGAAAGCTCACGGACTATTTGAAGCACACGCTCGAGGACCGCAACGCCATCGCCCGCGCGATGTTCCGCGCCTGGTGGTATCCGTTCTCCCACCACGGCGTCATCCATGGCGATCCGCATCTGGGCAACTACACCGTCTTCGACCAGGGCGAGCATCCCGCCGGCATCAACCTCCTCGACTATGGCTGCATCCGCGCCTTCCAGCCGAAATTCGTGCAAGGCGTCATCGATCTCTATCGTGGCCTCGAGCGCAATGATCGCGCGCTGATCGTGCACGCCTACGAGACCTGGGGGTTCACTGGCCTGTCGAACGAGGTGATCGACATCCTCAACATCTGGGCGCAATTCATCTATGGCCCGCTGCTCGACGATCGCGACCGGACCATCGCGGAAGGCACGACGCCCGGCGAATACGGCCGCCGCGAAGCCTTTCGCGTACACGAGGGCTTGCGCGAGAGGGGGCCTGTGAAGGTGCCGCGCGAGTTCGTGTTCATGGATCGGGCGGCGATCGGGCTCGGCGGCGTGTTCCTGCATCTGGACGCGCGCCAGAACTGGTATCGCCTGTTCAACGAGACCATCGAGGGCTTCGATCTCGAGACTGTGCGGCGGCGTCAGGCTGAGGTGTTTGGCGCGGCGGGGGTGCCGCTACCGAGCTGACGTGGGGCACGAGAGGTTTGGCTGTCATTCCGGCGGCCGGCACCGTATTCTACTTTGACGCACGCGGGTCCCGGCCCACACGCGCTTCGCGCGTTGGCCGGGATGACGACGCGGAGAGGTTTTGCTGGAACCGCGAGCGGCGTCATTGACGAGTCACAACAAGTGGCGAACTCTCGTTCGCGAACCTCCCATCCATCTCGTCATCCCGGACGCGGGGCGTAGCCCCGCAGGTCCGGGACCCGTGTACGGTTGTGGATTGCGAGGTCTCTCCACTCGGCGGGAGCTACTCCGCCTTCGCCTGTTGCGTGCCATGCCGCCGCTTGACGGCATTGACGATCTTGAGGGTGGCGTCCTCGATCATACTGGAGGAATTGACCCAGTAGGCGACCGGCCACCAGAGCGCCTTGGGAACGCCGGTGACGTTATCGAGATTGGGCGTCGCCTCGACGGCGATACCCTCCTTGAAGATCACTTTAGGTGCAAAGGTCATGGCGACGGGGAAGGTCGCCTTCGAGGTGACCACCTCGCAGTGGCTCTTCTGCGCGGGCGCTTCGAAGACGTGATCGCCGGTCGCGGCCAGCGCGTCGGCGATGAGCTTGCGCGGCAGTTTGATCTCGACCTCGCAACTCGCATCCTTGAGGAGGCCACGCGTGTATTTCTCGGCTTCCGCTTTCTCGTCGGCCGACATGCGGGTCGGGAACACGCAGGCGATAACCGCGGCCGTTCCGTTGAGGAATTCCTCGAAACAATCGGGGCCTTCAGCTGCCGGCTCGTCGCCGGCGTGCACCGGCGGTGCCGCGGCGGCGATCAGAACCATGAGCAGGACTGCGGCGCGGCGGATCACATCTGCTCCCATTCAATGACGAGAGCCTTATAGCATGGCCAAAGGCGGAAAGATGACCTCTCAGGCCGCTTCCTGGTGGGCCACTGTCTCGAGCTTCGTCAGGCTCGGCACGGCGAGGTCGCGGGTCGAGACCAGCTCGATCACACCGCGACTCTTGAGCTTGGTGATCTGGCGGCTGACCGTCTCAATGGTCAGCCCGAGGAAATCGGCCATCTCGGCGCGCGACAAAGGCAGCGCGAACCGCGTCGGACCAGGATCGCCCGAATGCGAGCAACCGATCCGTGGCACGCGCTTGGCGATCATCAGCAGGAAGCTTGCCACCTTCTCCTCGGCGCTCTTGCGGCCCAACAGCAGCGCCCATTCCCGGCAGGCATCGAGCTCTGAGAGCGTGTGCTCGAGAAGGCGATGCTCCAGTTTCGGATGCTCGTGCAGGAACTTTTCGAAACCGTCCTTAGGAAAGGTGCAGAGCTCGACGTCGGTCGCGGCCTCGGCGAAGTACTGCGCCTCGGGGTGGAAGGCGCGACCGAGGAAATCCGGCGGGAAGGCGAGTCCGACGATCTGCTGGCGGCCGTCGTCGAGGCTCTTGGTCAGTTTGACGACGCCCTTGACGACGTTGGCCAGCATGTCCGACTTGGCGCCGTCGACGAGGATGATGTCGCCGGCTTTGTAGGTGCGCCAGCGGGCGATCTGGTTCAGCGCCTTGATCTCGACCGGATCGAGCGCAGCGCAAACAGCCTTGTCGCGGATCGAGCACTGGCTGCAGCGCGCGGGCTCGCTTGACATCAAATCGCTCCCGATGAGTCGGTGGCACTCTTGCTCTTAGTGACATAGGCAAGGGCACCCTGTCACCCAAGGGCTGCAGGAGGCGACGGCGAAACCGCCGCAACCCGGCGATGCAGCGGGTACCCTTGCCAAAGGCTCCGGGCCTCGCGACAGTGGCAATCTCCGCGTTAACGAAACCCCCCATGCCAGTGCACCTCAATCAGAACCTCCTCGACACCTCGACACCGCCGATCCCGGAGGCTTATGGCTGGTCGGAGAGCTATGGCGGTGGCCACGGGCCGCTCATCAACATGGCACAGGCGGCGCCGAGCAATCCGCCGCATCCTGATCTGATCGCCCGCATCGGCCAGTCGGCGAGCGATCCCGCCGGCATGCGCTACGGGCCGATCGGCGGCGATCTCGTCTTCCGCCAGGCTTTCGCGGCCGAGCAGTCGGCGATCTACGGGGGCGAGGTCGGCGCCGACGAGGTGGCGGTGACGGCCGGATGCAATCTCGCGTTCTTCATCACCATGGTCTCACTCGCAAAGGCCGGCGAGGCGGTGATCCTGCCGGCACCCTGGTATTTCAATCACGAGATGGCCTTGAAGATTCAGGGGATCGAGGCGCGGCGGCTGCAGCTCAGGGCCGAGAACGGTTTCGTTCCGCGCGTCGAGGAGGCGGAGCCGCTGATCGATGCCAAGGTCAAGGCGATCGTTCTCGTGACGCCAAACAATCCGACGGGGGCGGTCTATCCGGAGAGCACCATCCGTGATTTCGCCGCGCTCTGCCGCCGGAAGAAGATCGCGCTCGTGCTGGATGAAACCTACCGCGACCTGATGCCTGCTCAACATGAGTGCCCGCACCGGATGTTCGCCGATCCGCAATGGCGCGATACGATCATACAACTCTACTCGTTCTCGAAGGCCTATTGCATTCCGGGGCACCGGCTCGGCGCGATCACGGCCGGTCGTGACACGCAGGTCGAGATCGGCAAGGCGCTCGACACCGTGCAGATCTGTCCGCCGCGCCCGGCGCAGGCAGCCCTCACCTGGGCGATCCCGGCGATGCGCGAGTGGCGGGCGGAGAACCGCGCCGAGATCAACCGGCGGGCGGAAGCCTTCCGCGCGGCATTCACGGAATTGAACGACTGGCACGTCGCCTCCGTCGGCGCCTACTTCGCTTATGTGCGCCATCCCTATCGCGGTCAGCCCTCGCGCACAGTG
>JANNSX010000029.1:0-14365 GCA_031403155.1 Hyphomicrobiaceae bacterium | reverse complement strand
ACCGGAAGGAAGGCGAGGATTTCTGGGGTTGGGGAACGTGATCCTCAGCCGAGGCGGCTGAACTCGGGGTAGAGCGTTCTGAGACGCTCGTAGGTCTCGCGCCAGAGCCTGTACTTCGCCGTCAGTACGGGGCTCGCGCCGGTATTCGGCGTGAACGTCCGCCCTGGCGCGACGTAGCGGCCGATCGCGCTCCAGTCGTCAATGGCCCCGACACCCATGCCGGCAACGAAAGCCGCGCCGAGACAGGAGCCCGGATGTCCGGCGATCCGGGTCACGGGACGCTCCAGGGCATCGGCCGCGATCTGCAGCCAGAGGTCGCTCGCCGCGCCCCCATCGGCCGCGAGCACCCGCGTGACGCCGACGCCGCGCTCGGCCCAGACCTCGACGTGATGGCGGAACCCGAAGACGACGCCCTCGAGCGCCGCGCGCCAAACATGGGCGAGCGTGTGGTGCAATCCGAGTCCCACGAGCGTGCCCCGTGCATAAGGGTCCATGAGCGGCGTCTTCTCGCCGAGCACGTAGGGTAGAAAGAGAAGATCGTTGGATGCCGGTATCCCGGCTGCGCGGCGATCGAGCCACTGATGCGGCGAGAGACCCGCGGCCTCAGCCTCCGCGATCGCCGTGCCGCCCCACTGCTTCACGACCCAGTTCAAGAGCGAGCCCGACGCCGCCATGCAGCCGTTCGGGAAGTAGAGGCCTGGCACGATGTGATGGTCGATGAACATGCGCCGGTCGGAGACCGGTTTTCTGGACGACAGTAGGATGTCACCGGCGCCGCCGAACTTGATGACGAGGTCGCCGTCGTTCGAGGCACCGCAAACGAAGGCAGACGCGACATGATCGGCGCAGCCGGCGACGACCGGGGTGCCCTCGGCAAGCCCAGTGTGCCGCGCGGCCTCCGCGGTGATCGCGCCGACGACATCGTGACTCTTGCGGACCGGTGGCAGGAGCGCGGCATCGATGTCCGCCATGGCGACGAGGCGCTTGTCATAGACACCAGAGTCCAGCGCGACAAAACCGGATTCCAGCGCCCAGTTGTGCTCGACCTGCCGGGAGCCGGTGAGGCGAAAGGTGATGTAGTCGGATGCGCCGAAGATCGATGTGGCGCGTGCAAAGACTTCCGGCTCGTGCGCGCGCAACCACATGAGCTTCGGCCCGACGAGTTGCTGGCTGTAGCCGGTGCCGGTGAGCGCGAGGAAGTCTTCCTCGGGCAGCTTCGCGCGGAAACTCTCCAGCTCCTTGGTTGCCCGCGCATCGTTCTGCTGGATCGAGCGGCGAAGTGCACGGCCCTCGGCATCGACGAGGATGACCGCCGGCAGCATGCCGGTGACGCCGGCGCCGGCTATGGACCTTGGATCGATCCCGGTTTTCTCGATCAGCGCCTTGGTGATGGCTCCGGCATTGTGCCACCACTCGGCTGTGTCCTCCTCGGCCCATCCGGGATGATCCGAGTGGAGCGTCGCCGGCCGGCTCTCGACGGCGAGTGTCCGGCCTTCCGTGTCGATCAATATGCCGATCGTCGAGGTCGTGCCGATGTCGAGGCCGAGGAGATAGGGCATGGGTTTGCTCAGCGTACCGCCGTCATCGACTGCCGCGCGGCCATCGCTGACCACCAACGCGCCAGTCGCGGCTGATCGGCGAGCATCCGGCCCTCGGGAGCTTGCAGGAAGTAATCGATGATTGGTGCGGCGTGGAGGTCGGCTAATGAGAGTTGATCGCCCGCAAGCCACGGCGCCGCTGGCGCCAGATTGCCGAGCGCCGCCAGACAAGATCGCGCCATCGGCACGGCCGCCGCGATCTTCGCCTCGTCGCTTACACCACCCTCCTCCGGCTTCATGACCCGCTCGACGTAGATATCCCAGACGAGCGTGCGATAGGCATAGCTGTCGAGGATCGAGATCGCCTGCATCATGCGGGCGCGCGCCTCAGCCGCCGGCGGTTGGAGCGGTGGCCCTGGGAATGCCTCATCGATGTAGCGGCAGATGGCGGAAGTCTCGTAGAGCTTGAATGCGCCATGCTCGAAGGCCGGGATCTTGCCAAACGGCTGGCGCACGAGATGCGCATCGCGCGCCGCCGCATCGCCGAACACATCGACCTCGACGAGCCGGTAGGGCACGCCCTTCTCGGCGAGCGTCAGCCGCGCGATGCGGACATAGACACTGTCAGGCGTGCCATAGAGGACGACCTCGCTCATGGCCCTCCCCTATCTGAGGCTGCGCACCTTGTCCATGAAACGCGCGACCCGCGCCTTGTCGACCGCGTTCCAGGTGTTGCCGTCGACCTTGAAATGCGTGCCGACGATGGCGCCGTCGCCGATACGGAGGATGTCGCCGATATTGTCGAGGTTGCAGCCGGTGTTGGCAAAGACAGGTGTCGAGGGGAGAACATCTTTCACACGCTTGAGCTCGCCCGTCTCGACGGCCTCGCCCGTCATCGGGCCCGATACCAGCACGACATCGGCAAGGCCTGCGAAAACAGCGCTCTTGGCCCGCGCGGTAATCGCCCGCTCACCGACCGGCGCCGCGAACTCGGCATTGATGTTGTAGAGGAGCTTGAGGTCGGCGCGGCCGCATTCGACCTTGAGCCGCTGTGCCTCCATGGCGTTCGGCACCCAGAGGCCCATGTCGCTCGCATAGACGCCGGTGAAAATTTCTCTGGCAAACCGCGCGCCGCTCGCCACGGCCAGCGCAACGGTTGCCACCGGATCCCACAGATAGTTGACACCGAACGGCACCTTGATCAGCGGCTTCAACTGGCCAACGGCGAAACTCATGGCGGCAAACGTCGCGGGCGTCGCCTTCGTCACATAAGGCCGGTCGCCCTCGTTGCCGAACATGATGCAGTCGACGCCACCCGCCTGCAGCGCCTCGATGTCCTTGGCCGCCGAGTCGATCACCGCGGCCATGCCGCCCACCTTGTCGTAGAGCGGCGTCGAGGGCAGTGGAGGAAAGTGCACCATGGCAATGATGGGCTTTGCGGCGCCAAAGGTATCTTTCAGCATCAGGACTTCTCCGTAAGGCGTAAGTCGAAAGGGGTAAGGGGTAAGGGGTAAGTCGCAAATCGTAAGTCGTTGTTCCGTGTGAATTCGAATGCTGTGCTCGACGGTCCACTTACGACTTACCACTCACGACTTACGCTTGTCTCTTCAGTGCAATGCCCGTCTCGGCATCAAAGACATGGATTTCGGCGAGGTCGTAGTGGAGTTCGAGTGTGGCACCCGGCTTCGCCACGAAGTCGCGCGGCGCCTTGGCGTGAACCTCGGGGCCGCCCTTGCCGCCGATCTCGCCGACGACGATCACCTCCGGTCCGAGCGTCTCGCCAGCGATGACGGAAAGCGGGACGGAGGCCGTGGTGTTTCCCCTGGCCGCGAGATGGAAGTCCTCGGGCCGCAGACCCGCGGTGACCTTCTTGCCGGCATGACTGCTGTAGGCTTTGGCAAGAGCATCCGGCAGCGCGAGCCGCGCGTCGCCAATCCTGAGCGCGAGCCCGCCTCCGCTAGCATCGAGCGCTCCCTCTACGAGATTCATCGGCGGGTTGGCGAGGAAGCCGGCGACGAAGGTGTTGACGGGATTGCGATAGACTTGCATCGGCGCCCCCACCTGCACGATAACGCCATCCTTCATGATGCAGATGCGCTCGCCCATCGTCATCGCCTCGACCTGGTCGTGCGTCACGTGCACGATGGTCGTGCCGAGCTTCTGGTGCAGCTTGATGAGCTCGGTGCGCATGGCGGTGCGGAGCTTGGCGTCGAGATTGGAGAGCGGCTCGTCCAGAAGGAAAGCCTTGGGCTCACGCACGAGCGCGCGGCCAAGGGCGACGCGCTGGCGCTGGCCGCCGGAAAGCTGGGCAGGTTTCCGGTCGAGCAGCTCGCCGATGCCGAGCATGGCGGCGATGCCGGAGGTGCGCTTGGCGATCGTTTCGGCAGGCACGTGGCGGAGCCGCAACCCGAAACTCAGATTGTCGCGAACCGTCATGTGCGGATAAAGCGCGTAGTTCTGGAAGACGATGGCGATGTTGCGATCCGCCGGATCGATATCGTTCACCCGCGCGCCGTCGATCCGAAGTTCGCCCTCCGTCACCGACTCGAGGCCCGCGATCATGCGGAGCGTCGTCGACTTCCCGCAGCCGGACGGCCCGAGGAAGATCATGAACTCGCCATCCTTGACGTCGAGCGAAACGTCCCGAACGGCGGCGACGCCGTTCGGATAGCGTTTCGTCACATGCTCAAGCTCGATGCGGCCCATGATTGTTCCTCAGGTAAGCGAGCGCATATAGCGATAGAGATAGGCGGAGAGGGCGAGAACGACAGCCAAGAGAATGATCGACATGGCGGAGGCTTCGCCGATGTTGAGCGAGACGAAGGCCGTGCGGTAGATGTAGTAGGAGACGAAGTCGGTCGAGACGCCAGGGCCGCCGCGCGTCATGATGTAGATGAGGTCATAGGTCTTGACCGCGAAAATGGCGCGGATCAGCAGCGTCACGATGATGACCGGGCGCATCAGCGGCAGCGTGATGTGCCAGAAGCAGGCAAGCGCGGATGCGCCATCGACGCGCGCCGCCTCGTAAGGCTCGCGCGGCAGTGCTGCCAATCCAGCGAGCAGCAGAACGATCATGAACGACACCTGATGCCAGATGTCGACGAGCACGATCGTCCAGATGGCGACCGAGGTCGAGCCTAGCCAATTGACCGCCGGAATGCCGATGAGACTCAGCAGATAGTTCACGATGCCGAGCTGGGGGTGCAGGAACATGCGCCAGATGAGACCGACGATGACCGGGTTCATCAGCAGCGGGCAGAGCAGGATGGCGTAGTAGATCGGCTTGAAGCGTTCGACACGATTGAGCATCAGCGCAACTGCGAAGCCCAACAGGAACTCGAGCAGAACGACGGCGGTGACGAAAAAGCCCGTCAGCCACATCGAATGCCGGAACTCGCCATCCTCAATAGCTTTCTGGTAGTTCCCCGCGCCGAGAAAGGTATCGAAGCTGGGCGCGATCAGCGTGTAGTCGTGCAGGCTCGTCCAGAAGGCCCAGATCACCGGAAACAGGATGACCGTGAACAGCGCCGCCAGCCCTGGCGCCGAGACGAGCCAGCCGAAAGCGCGATCGCGAGAGTCTATGGTTGAAGCCGTCATGGACCCGGTCGTTCCTCAGGGCTCGATGACGAGGCTTCTCGACAGCAGAGCTGTCGCGGGCCCGGACTCGTCGGAGGCCGCGCCGCTATCCTTCAGTGCGTCTTGAAACAACAACACCCGCGACTTCCCGCTTTGCGAAGGAAGCGTGAAGGCGTCGTTGGTGAGTTTCTGGATGGCGATCTGGATTGTGCCTCTTGTGCCCGCGAGCGTCTGACCGGAGATCGGCAGCGAAGCCGGCGATCTCTCGACCTGGGAGGAAGACTGCCCGAGCTGCCCGGCCATCCCCTCGAGAAGCGCCTCGGCGGTGAGCTCCTGATCCGAGACGAAGTACATGATCTTGAAATTGTTGCCGGACACGGTCCAGATCTTGATCTCGGGCGAGGTGAAGTCCGCCTCGAAGGTATAGTGGCGCGGATAGTTGAAACGAATGCCGCCGTAGGGGAACACGCGCTCGGGCGCCACCTCGAGCGTCGCGGACGGATTCGTGTAGCTCCCCTCGAAGGTCGCGGACACGCCCTCCGAGATGGACTGCGTCTTGTCGCCAAGCTTTAGCTGATACTGAAGCGGCGGCTCGACCGAGTCCGAGGCTTGTGCGCTGGCTCCCACCATGCCCGCAAGCAACAGCATCGCCACTGCGGCGCAGTTGAGAAGCCTGACGAGCATGCCGGTCGCTCCCAATCGGAAGTGGAGCGGCCCCGAAGCCGGAGCCGCTCCCTCGTTTCCTACTTCAGCTTGCCGTCCTTCTTCGCAAGCTCCGTCATTTCAGCCTCGACGGCGGCGAGCGCATCGGGAGCCTTCTTCTCGCCGGCCACCACGAGCGACAACTCACGGCCCAGCACTTCCACGAGCTGCGGCGTGTAGGTAAAGACCGGGAAGTTGTGGCTCGTCAGCAGCATGTTCTTCAGCGCCTGGGCGTAGGGGTATTTCTTGTTCACCTCGGCGTCATCGAAGACATCGGTGCGTGTCGGCGAGCCGCCTTGCAGCGCGCGCTTCACGGCGATGTCCTTGCTCTCGACCCACTTGATGAACTCCCAGGCCGCGTCCGCATTGTTCGAGGACTTCGGAATGGCCCAGCCCCAAGCGCCGTTCAAGGATGCGCCCTTGCCGGCCTCCTGGCCGGGCACGGGGATGATCTCGGCTTTGCCCGCGACCGTCGACACGGATGTGTCGTCCACTTTCGGGCGGAAGAAGTTGTAGGTGATGAAGCTGTAGGCCTTGCCTTGGGCGAAAACGTTGAAGGCCTCATCGAAGGAGAAGCTCGCCGCGCCCGTAGGACCGAACTTGGCGATATTGTTGGTGTACTGCTCGATGGCAGCGACCCCCGCCGGCGTGTTGAGCGTCGGCTTCCAATCCGCGGTGTGGTACTCGCCGCCATTGGCGAAAAGATAATTCGACCACTCCATCGAGATCGGGTCGGGGCGCAGGCCCATATTGACGACGCCGTAGTTGCCATCCTTGGTGAAGAACTCGACCTGCTTCAGATACTCGGCCCAGGTCTGTGGCACGCCCAGGTCCATGCTATACTTGGCCTTGAAGGCGTCCTTGTTCGCCTGATCCGCAATCCAATCCGTGCGATAGATCATGCCCATCGCATAGTTGTAGAAGGGCAGCATGTAGGTGACGCCGTCGACCTGCATGACGAGTTCGCGCATCGGCGGTACGTAGACAGAGGTATCGACGCCGTCTTTCTTGATGCGCTCGTCGAGTGGCTGCAACCAGCCGGCCTTGGTGAACTCGCCGACCCAGTAGAAGTCGACGACGATCGCGGAGTAGGAGCCGGCCGGCGCCACGAGCTGCGGCACGAGCTTCGTGTGCATCTCGGCGTAGTTTATGACCTCGAGATTGACCTTGTGGCCGGTCGCCTTCTCGAACTCGGGAATCAGCGTCTTGACGTACTCGGTGTCGGGAACACCTTCCATCAGGATGTTGATCTCATCGGCGCTCGCCGCCGTTGTCAGCCCCGCGACCATCGCGACGCTGGCGAGAAGTTTCTTCAGCATGTGTTTCCTCCAGTTCAGTTGACGCCACTTGGATTTGCGGGAGACGAATGGTAGAATGGTCGAATGAAGATCGAGATTTCACCACACCATGCCAAGGCCCTCGAAGCGGCCGTAGCAGACGGCACATTCCCCTCGGTCGACGAGGCGGTATCGGCCGCGCTCGACCAGCTGCTGGTGGCTGAGATGGACCTATCCTGGGCCAAGCCGCTGGTGGATGAAGCGCTCGCCGAAAGAGCGCGCGGGGAAGGAATTCCGATCGCTGTCGCTCTTACCGAGCTGCGCGCCCATCTCGACCGCCTGAAGCCCTGATGCCAAAGTGGCAAGTTAACCTCACCCCGAGGGCACTTGCCGACTCCAAGCAATTGATTTCCAACCTTGCGGAAGTGGCCGGTTTTGTCACCGCCGAGCGCTACACGCAGCGGATCGTGGAGGTACTCGATTTGCTCGGCACATTTCCTGAGGCGGGCGCGCCCCGGCCGGAGTTCGGCCCAGGCGTTCGCGCAAAAGTCATCGCACCTTACGTTATGTTCTATGTGTTCGACGACAGCAGAGTGGACATTCTGCGAATCCTTCACGGCAAACGCCGCATCACCCGCGATCTTGTCCAGGAATAGTTTTGGCCGCCTCACTTCAACGCCCCCAGCGACAAGCCCTTGATCAGGTGCTTGCGCAAGAACGGCAGCAGCGCGAACACCGGCAGGAGCGAGATGACGGTCGCGGCCGCGAGCGGGGCGATCTCGACACCGGCATGAGTCTCGAGGCTCGCGAGGCCAACAGGTAATGTCTGCGTCCCCGGTCCCGACAGCACGAGCGCGAACAGGAACTCGTTCCACGACAGGATGAAACCGAGGAGCCCCGCCGCCAGGATACCGGGCGCCGCCACGGGCACGGCGATCTTCGCGAAGGCCTGCCAGCGGGTAGCCCCATCCACACGCGCCGCTTCTTCGAGGGCCGCGATGTCGCCCTGGAAGAAGGAAACGAGCATCCAAGCGAGGAACGGCAGACTGATCGTCATGTGGGCGATGATGAGGCCGGCGCGGCTCTGCATCAGGCCAGCACTGAGAAACACTGCGAAGAGCGGCAGCAGGAGAATGATCGGCGGCAGCATCTGACTTGCAAGCAGTCCGAGACGGAGACCCGGACCGCCCGTGTTGAAGCGCGCGAAGGCATAGGCCATCGCGGTGGCAAGCGGCAGAGAGATGGCAGTGGCGGCGAGCGCCACGATCAGCGAATTCACGAACCAGCTTATGAACGGATACTCGGTCAGCACCTCGACATAGTTGAAGAAGCCGAAGGTGCCGATCTCCGGTGGGATCTTGTAGGCCGTCAGCTTGTCGGTGAGCGAGACGCGGACGATCCAAACAAGTGGCAAGAGAATGGCGAGCGAGAACAACACCAAGACGGTGTGCGGCACGATCTTCTCGAGGATGCGCTCGAGCTTTCGCATCAATCCATCCTCACGCCGCCGGTGACGTTGAGCGCCTCGCCGGTGACGAAGCCGGAAAGGTCGCTCGCCAGGAACAGGACGGTCTTCGCCACGTCGTCCGCCGTCTCCAAGCGTCCCATCGGCGTCTGCGCCACATACTCGGCGATGACCGCATCGGCCCGCATGCCCCGGAGCTTGGCCTCCCACTGCACCTCGCGGTCCTGCATGCTGGTCTTGACGAAGCCCGGGCACACGCAATTGACGCGGATGCCGTGGGGCGCCATCTCGCGGGCGAGCGCCTGCGTGAAGCCGACAACCGCGAATTTCGAAGCCGAGTAGTGGGCGAGCCAGGGCGCGCCCGACTTGCCGGCAAGCGAGGCGGTGTTGACGATGACGCCCTTCGCGCCGGACTTCCGCCAATGCCTGACGGCAGCCTGATTGGTCAGGAAGACGCCGCGCGCGTTGACGTCCATGTTGAAGTCCCAGTCCTGATCGGTCAGCTCCTCGACCAGGCGCATCGTCGACACGCCGGCATTGGCGCAAAGGATGTCGAGGCCGCCGAGCTCGGTGATGGCTTTTGCGAAGGCAGCCTCGACGCTCGCCCGTTGCGAGACGTCGATGGTGATCGACGTCGTGCCAGAACCGATCGCCGCGGCCGTTTGCTGGGCCGCCGGCCCATCGAGGTCGGCGGCGACAACGCGGACGCCTTCGGCCACGAGCGCTGATGCAATCGCCCGGCCGATACCGCCCGCCGCGCCAGTAACAATGGCGCGCTTGCCCGAAAGGTCCTGAAGACCCATTTCTGCCGCCACTCCCTTGGGAGGCCTTTGATCGCTAACGATCAGTATCCACATCCATGGACCCGCCGCAAGAGACTGGACAGTGCACGGCGGCTATGCAGTGATGATCGAAATCGATCATCGTTGTAGGTATCCGTGCGTTACCAAGTGCATCCTGCCGAGCAGACCATCCCGGCCCCCCTCGACCGGCGCATGCGCATTGCCCAGCTCGTGGCGAAAAAGGGTTTTCTATCAGTCGCCGCCATTGCCAAGGCCGTCGAGGTTTCCGAGATCACGGTCCGTCGCGATCTCATCGTGCTCGATGCCGATGGCCTCGTTCACCGGACGCATGGTGGGGCCGTACCGGTCAACGCTCCGGCCGTGCTCGACTACGGCACCTTCGAGCCGGCCTTTGAAGCGCGGCGGCGGCAGAACCAGGATGCGAAGGCGAAGATCGCCCGCCGGGCGACGACACTGATCCGGCGCGGCGAGACGATTGCGCTCGACGTCGGCACGACCGCGCTCGCCTTCGCGGAGGCCATCGCCGGTCGCGACGATTTGAAGATCGTAACCAACAATCTTCGCGCCGCTCGCTTGCTCGCCGACAGCCACAACGAGGTTTATGTACCGGGTGGTCGCGTGCGGAGCCGCGAGCACGCGGTCACCGGACCGATCGCAGCTCAAGCCCTCGAAGCCTATTGGTTCGATTGCGCCATCATCGGCGTCGCCGGACTGACGGCCGAGGGGCTCTTCGACTATTCCCCCGACGACAGCGAGATCAAACGCGTCTTCATGCGCCGCAGTCATCGCGTCATTGTGCTGGCGGATGCGAGCAAACTCGGCCGCCGCGCCATGGTCGAGGTGACGCCGCTCGGTCCTGGCATGACGCTCGTGACAGAGGGAGCGCCGGGTCCCGAGTTGGCAACCGCTCTTGCCTCAAGGCACATCGAGACAGTGGTAGCGTAGGCTGGGCTGAGCCCTTCGCGAAGCCCAGTACCACAATCTCCATCGTTGCTGGGCTTCGGCCGGCTCAGCCGGCCTCAGCACCAGCTTACATCCGCAACCGCTCTCCATTCGGATCGAATGGCGGCTCGCGAAGGATGCGCGCTGGCCGGCGCTCGCCAATGATGCTGACCTCGAGCTGATCCGCGCTCTCAATTGCACGGCGATCGAGGTAGGCGAGCGCGAGACTCATTCCGACATGATGCCCAAAGGCGCCACTCGTGACGAAACCCACGCGCTTCTGTCTCTGCCAGACCGGCTCGTAGCCGGTCGCATCCGCATCGGGCGCATCGATCGCCATGAGCACGAGCTTCTGCGCCGCTCCGGCATCCCGCTCGCGCAGGGCCGCGTCGCGTCCGACAAAGCCCGGCTTGCCGAAGTCGATGTGCTTGTCGAGACCCGCCATGCCCGGCGTGTAGGATTGCGCATACTCGGCACCCCACGCGCCCCAGCCTTTCTCGAGGCGCAGCGCATCGAGGGCGCGCACGCCGATGTTCTCCAATCCGAGGTCGCGGCCTGCCTCGCGCAAGGCGCCGTAGAGCGCACGATGACCATTGACGGGAACCGTGATCTCATAGCCGAGGTCGCCGGTGACCGCGAGGCGTCCGACTACGGCGCGCTGCAGGCCAACCTCCATCTCGCGGCAGGTGAGGAACTTGAAGCCAGCGTTCGACACGTCCTCGCTGGTCATGCGTTGCAGGATGTCGCGCGAGCGCGGCCCGGAGACGACGAAGCCCAGCCAGTCGTCAGACAAGTTGCGGATCGCCACGCCCGTTGCCGGCGCGTGATCGGTGAACCAGCGCATATGCCAGACTTGCAGGTGATAGGAGCCCACGAGCCAAAAGCAATCGGGGCCAAGCCGGCTCACCGTCAGATCGCCCATCAGCTTGCCGGCCTCCGACAGCATCGGCGCAAGCCGGATGCGGCCGGCGGCCGGAAGCGTGCAGGCGAGCAGCGTGTCGAGCCAGGCCTCCGCACCCGGCCCGCTCACCTCGTAACGCGCATAGACCGCGGTCTCGAACATGCCGGCCGCGTTGCGGTTGGCGGCGACTTCGCGGCCGACGAGATCATGCGCGTTCGAGCGGCGAAGCGTCGGCGTTTCCACGAACTCCGGCTCGCCGGGCGCGAAGTAGAGCGGGCACTCCATGCCCCAGACGGCGCCATACCGCGCACCTTCCGCCCTCAACACATCGTAACAGGGCGTCATCTTGAGGGGCCGTCCGGCGGGCAGCTCCTCATTGGGATATGTCATCACAAATCGGCGGGCGTAGAACTGCGCGGTCATCGGTTTCAGATAACTGTCGGCGGAGGCGAAGGCCGGATAGCGCGCCACGTCCATGCCGAAGATGTCGGCGCCGGGGTCGCCCTCGACCATCCAGTGGCTGAGCGCCAGCCCGATGGCGCCGCCCTGTGAGAAGCCCGCCATGCAGCCACAAGCGACCCAAAAATTCTTGCACCCCGGCACCGGGCCGACGAGCGGATTGCCGTCGGGCGTGAAGGTGAAAGCGCCGTTGACCCAGCGCTTGATGCCGGCGCGCTGCAGCACCGGAAAGCGGGCGAAGCCGATCTCGAGCTCCGGCGCGATGCGATCGAGCTCCGTCGGCAGCAGGTCCTGGCCGAAATCCCAATCGGCACCTTCGACCATCCAGTGCTTCGGATTGCGCTCGTAGACGCCGAGCAGCAGGCCCTGGCGCTCTTGCTGGAGATAGGTGAAGCCCTCCAAATCCGTCACCGCCGGAAGCTGCCGGCCGAGTGCCACAATCTCCGGAATGTCCTCGGTGACGAGGTAGTGATGCATCATCGGCGTCACCGGCAGATCGACGCCGGCCATGCGGCCGATCCTGCGCGCCCACAGACCCCCGGCATTGACGACGTGCTCCGCGGTGATCGTGCCCTTCTCGGTCTCGATCGTCCATTCGCCGTTGGCACTCTGCGAGAGCCCGGTGACGCGATTATGCAGGATCACCTCAGCGCCGCGCTTCTTGGCTGCACTTGCATAAGCGTGCGTGGTGCCGTGCGGGTCGAGGCGCCCCTCCTGCTCGTCGTAGAGACCGCCATGGATGTTCGAGACATCGACGATGGGGCAGAGCGCCTTGATCTCCTCTGGGCTGACGAGCCGAGCCTCCATGTCCATGGTCTGGAACAGCGCGGCCTCGGCCTTCAGCCACTCCCAGCGCTCGGGACTTCCGGCGAGATTGATGCCGCCAGTCATCTTGAGGCCGACGTCGATGCCGCTCTCGGCCTCGATCTCCTTGTAGAGGCGGATGGTGTAGCCTTGGAGCGCCGCGATGTTCGGGTCGTCGTTCAAGGCGTGGCAGCCGGCGGCGGCGTGCCAGGTGGAACCGGCGGTCAGCTCGGCGCGCTCGATCAGCGCCACATCCCGCCAGCCGAGCTTCGCCAGATGATAGAGAACGCTCGCTCCGACAATGCCGCCGCCGATGACGACGGCGCGATAGTGGGACTTCATGGCTTGGACCTCACGCCTCGACGGGCATCATGACCGTGTGAAACCAGGACCAGAGTGCCGTCGCATAAGGGCGCTCGACATGGAGCCGCCAGCCGCCGTCGCGGCGGACGATGGCAACGCGAAGCCCGGCGAAGAGGATGTGACATGACTCGTTGGGCCGCGTGTCCCTCGCCGGCAGGTCGTAGCTCGTACCTTGTTGCAGAAGCTCGAGGCCGCGAGGGCCGGATACGTCGCAAAGGATCATTCCATCGGTCATGCCGGCGACCGCATAGCCCGCTTCCGACCAGCCTTGGTCGATGGGCACTACATCAGCCGAAACATACAACACGCGATCGGGAGCGAGGCGGAGCGCATAGGTTTCGTTCGACGTGGCATCGCGTGGTCCCAGCGGGAGAAGACCACGGCGGCCGAGAAACGCATCAACATCGCCGCTGACGATCATAGCCTGGCGCGGCACGCCAAACTCCACGCGCCGGCCGTCGCCTTCGAATCCGTCATGCTCCCAGTCGCGCACTGGCGCAAAGAATGTTCCGCGATCACGCATTGAGCCGCGCTCCTTCCGGATCGAGGAAGCATGGCGCGACAACCTCTGCCCGGTGGCGACTGCCGCCGGTGCGCTTGTAGCCGTAGTGTTCGAGATCCAGTACCTCGCCCATCCGCGCGCGACCGCTCTCGACGAGGCCGAGTGCGATCGGCTGCCCGAGCGCCGGGCTCATGTCACTCGACGTCACGAAGCCGATGCTACGGCGCGTTTTGCCGTCAGCGACAACGGCGTGGGCCCCTGGAGGCAGAACGCGCTCATCCAACGCCCGCAGTCCGACGAGCTGGCGGCGGTCCCCGCGCATCGCATCCTCGGTGAAAAGCGAGCGATCACCGCAATAGGCGTCTTGCCGCTTCTCGCGCGGTCCCGCGAACCCGATATCGTGCGGCATGGTCTCGCCATCGGTATCCGCGCCGACGATGATGAAGCCCTTCTCGAGCCGGAGCACGGACAATGCCTCGACACCCATCGGTTCGGCGCCGAGGCGGCGAGCCTCCTTCCAGAGAACCCCGCCGAGCGAGGCCGGTACCGAGATCTCATAACTCCGCTCGCCGATGAAGCTGACACGGGCGATGCGGGCTAAGCGATCGTTCAAGCGGCCCTCGGCATAGCCCATGTGCGGGAGTGCCCTATCGTCGAGATCGACGCCCATTGCGAGCGCATCGGTGATGCTTTTCGAACCCGGACCGCCAACGACGATCGTCGCCCAGTTGGCCGTCGTGTCGTGCACGAACACACGGCGGCGGTCGAAGATGTCCTGCCGCCAGGCTTCCAGATGCGCCGTCACCGCCGGCACGTGGCTGGACGAGCAGGAGACCACGAAGCGGTCGTCAGCCAAGCGCAGCACGACGCTGTCGTCGAACACCGCGCCGCCTTCGGTGAGCATGAGGCCATAGCGCAGACGGCCCGGCGCCAGCGTCGACATGCGCGTGTAGAAAATGAAATCCATGAGCTTAGGCGCATCTGGCCCGGCGATCTCGATCTTGCCGAGCGGCGATCCATCGAACACGATGGC
>JANNSX010000028.1:0-5854 GCA_031403155.1 Hyphomicrobiaceae bacterium | reverse complement strand
GCAGAACTACTCGGTCTTCAACGGTTTCCAGGGCTTCCAGCGCGTGTACGCGCCGACGGTGCTCGGCATCAACTTGCGCGATCCGGCGGCGTTCTACGGTCTCGCGCTCGCGTGTGCATTGGGGCCCATGGAAATCTCTTCCGCGGGCCTGCCATTCAGCGGCTCGCCGATGGCGCGAAGCGCCTGCGCGAAGACCTCGACCGAATGGTGCGAGGGCACATAACCGGCGGCGAAATGGGCTTCCGCGGCGCGGCGATAATCACGGGCAATGAAGCCGTAGAGGATCTCCGCGAGGAAGCGCCGCTCCTTCGCCGAGAGCCGCCCCATGATGCCGAAATCGACAGCGACCACCTTGCCTTGCGCGTCGACGAACAGATTCCCCTGATGCATGTCGGCATGGAAGAAGCCGTCGCGCATGGCATGGCGGAGGAACGAACGGATGACCGTCTCGCCGATCTCCTTGATATCGTAACCGGCGGCTTCCAGCGCCGCCTTGTCCGCAATCGGAATGCCGTCGATCCACTCGGTTGTGAGCACGCCTTTGGCGGTGCGCTGCCAATCGACGGCGGGAACGCGGAAGCCCGGATCGTTCTTCGTATTCTCTGCCATCTCGGCGATGGCGGCGGCTTCCAGTCTGAGATCGATCTCGAGCTTCATTGAGCGCTCGAGCGTTTCGACCACGGCGCGTGGGCGAAGACGCCGAATGGGCGGCGCGAAGCGCTCGATCTGCCGGGCGGCGAAGCGGAAGCTCGCGAGATCATCGGCGAAGCGCTGCTCGATGCCGGGGCGGAGGATCTTCACTGCGGCAGTGCGTTCGGTGCCGTCCAGCTCCTGGACGGTCGCCTGGTGCACCTGCGCAATCGAGGCGGCGGCGACCGGCGGGCCGAGGTGCGCGTAGAGCTTCTCGACCGGCACGCCAAAGGCCGCCTCGATGGCCGCGCGCGATTGCGCTTCCGGGAACGGCGCCATCTTGTCTTGCAGGATTTTCAAGTCGCCGGCGAGCTCTGCGCCGACGAGATCGGGGCGTGCGGCGAAAAACTGCCCGGCCTTGATGTAGCTCGGGCCCAGTTCCGTCAGTGCGGCGGCGATCCGGCTCTCGCCCAGCCGGCGCTTGGTGCTGCCGCGGAACGGCCAGGTCAAGACATTGATGGCCGAGGCGACCCATCGTCCGATGCGGAGCGGCGCCGGCACGGGTGTGCCTTTGGGGAGAAAGCGCACGCCATGCTCGGCGAAGACGAGGCCGGCGCGGGCAAGGCGCAGAATGTGCGAGATCGTCCCTGGCATCAGCTCAAATCCGCCAGCCGGAATGCAAGGCCGCGATGCCGCCCGAGAGATTGCGGTACTGCACGCGCTCGAAGCCCGCCGCCGCAATCATCGCCTTGAACCGCTCCTGGTTGGGAAAGCGCCGGATGCTCTCGACGAGATACCGGTAGCTCGCCTCGTCGCCGGCGACCAGCTTGCCGAGCCGCGGGATCGCCTGAAAGGACCACGCATCGTAAAGGTTATCGAGGAGGGGCACCTGCACCTGCGAGAATTCCAGGCACAGGAACCGGCCGCCGGGCTTCAGCACCCGGAAGGCTTCGCTGAGCGCCACGTCGATATGGGTGACGTTCCTGATGCCGAAGGCGATCGTATAGGCATCCTGCGACCGGTCCGGGAACGGCAACGTCTCCGCATTGCCCTCGACAAAGGTAATGCGCTCGCCTTCCGGCAGCTTCGCCAACCGCCGCCGGCCGGCTTCCAGCATCTCGCCCGAGATGTCGCAGTTGATCGAGCGGGCATTGGCCCCCGCCGCCCGCATGACGCGGAGCGCGATGTCGCCCGTACCACCCGCCACGTCGAGATGATGCCAGGGTGCCGCCGAGCGCGGCGGCATCAGCCAATTGACCAGGTCGTCCTTCCAGAGCCGATGCAACCCGCCCGACATCACGTCGTTCATCACGTCGTAGCGATCGGCGACACGCGCGAAAACCTCGTTGACGAGGCCCTGGCGCGCGCCTTCATCGACCGTCTTGAAGCCGAAATCGGCGCCGCCGCCGCTGCTCTGGTGGGAGGTGGTCATGGTGGGGCGAGAGTAGAGGGAGTTGCCGGTCTCGGAAAGCGCTTGCGAGGACTTTCTTGTAGGTTGGTTTCAGATCCGTAGAGGGCTTTAGGTGAGGGTCTACCTCTCCTCGCTCGACGCCGCGCCGATCTTTTCGACGACCAGCTCGACCTCGATCGTCCCAGCCTTCTCGAAGACGAAGCTCGCCTTCACTGTCGAATCCAGGACAAAGGACTGCTTGAGTTTCGTCAGCATGCCGTGGATGCCGCCGGGTTTTAGTGCGACGGTGGCGCCGGGAGGGATCTCGAGCCCGCCCTCGACCCGGCGCATCTGCATGACGTCGCCATCCATTTTCGTCTCGTGGATCCCGCCTGCCTCCGCGAGCGGCGAGCTGATGGAGACGAGCCGGTCGGCCTTGTCCCCATTGTTGACGATCTCGACATAGACCACGGCGACTGCGGCGCCAGGTGGCGTCGCCCGCGTCCAGGGGTGACGCAACTCGATGCTGCCGGCCTTATATTGATGTGCGGCTGCGGGGATGGCCAAAAGGGCCAGCAGAAGTGCTGCGAGCGGCATGAGCTTTCTCATGGCCGGACCGTCGGGCCGCCGGTTGCGCAAGGCAAGCCCACCATCCGCCGCAGCCCTCGGCCCGATTGCCGCATATGGAGCTGGCACATTGTTCCTGCTATCAGGCCTCTCGACCCACGGGAGCACCATGACGAAAACCATCCACCTCATCCGCCACGGCCAGTCGACCTGGAACGCGCATTACGCGGCCTTCGGCGAGGATCCGCTGCATTTCGATGCGCGGCTGACCGAGCTCGGTCACGCCCAGGTCGAGGCGCGCCGGGCAGAACTTGCCAAGGAGCGCTACGACCTCATCGTCACCTCGCCGCTGACGCGCGCCATTGAGACGACGCTCGGCGTCTTCGCCCCGCATCTGGAGCAGACGCCGGTCTTCGTCGAGCCGTTGCACCGCGAACGTCTCGAGAGCAGCTGCGACGTCGGACGGCCCGCGTCCGTGCTGGCCGGGGAATTTCCCCACCTCGCCTTCCATCATCTCGACGAGGAATGGTGGCCGAACGGCTGCACGGCCGATCATCGCGGCATCCGGTTCGAGCCTGACGAGCAGTTCAAGAAGCGCGTTCGCACGTTTCATCACTGGCTCGCCGGGCGGCCCGAGCAACGCATCGCCGTCGTCGGCCATGGCACCTTCTTCTTCCACCTCGCCGGCCGCGATTTCGCTAATTGCGAGCTGGCGCCGTTCGAGGTGTGATTTGTGTGCTCGTCGTCCGCTCCAAGTATGCTGGACCCACCACCCCCCACCCTGTCCCTCCCCACGTCGTGTCGAAGACACGCCTCCGGATTGGTGGGGAGGGGACGTTGGGGTGAGGGCGTTCGAAGCCGCCACATTGCAGGTTGAGCAGGCATTCGACAATGTTGACGCGATCATCAGTATAAGCCGGACGCGGTCCAGCGCTACATCCGCCTGCTCTGTGCAGAAAGCAGTAGTGGGCGTAGGAAATTGCTGCGGCTTGCCGTCAGGGACGTACCGTGTTTGCGCCCCCTCCCCCTCGTGGGGAGGGTTGGGGTGGGGGGTGGGTGCATCAGTTTCGTGGCAACTTCCGTTTGAGCAGATGTACAGCCCGGACAACGCCCATGCCTGAGCTACCCGAGGTCGAGACGGTGATGCGGGGGCTGGCTAGCGTCCTCGAAGGCGGGCGGATCAGAAAGGTTGAGCAGCGGCGGCCCGATCTCCGGTTTCCGTTGCCGGAGCGCTTCGCGGCGCGGCTCTCGGGCCGCCGCATCGAGCGCATGGGGCGGCGCGCCAAGTACATCCTCGCGCATCTCGATGGCGACGAGGTGCTCGCCATGCATCTCGGCATGACGGGGCGCTTCACGATCACGCCGCCCCGGGTGAAGGCGAAAACGCCCGGTGACGTCGTCCGCGTGGCGGGCGGCGATCCCAGGCACGATCACGTCGTTTTCCACATGGCGAGCGGGGCGATCGTGACCTTCAACGATGCCCGCCGCTTCGGCTACATGGACCTCATCCCCTCCGCCGGGCTCGAGAGTCACAAGCATTTCGCAGGGCTCGGCCCGGAGCCGCTGTCGAATGCCTTCAATGCGGAAACACTCGCCGAGGCTGCCAACGGCCGTAAAGTCGATCTCAAGGCGCTGCTGCTCGACCAGCGCGTGGTCGCCGGGCTCGGCAATATCTATGTCGTCGAGGCGCTGTTCCGCGTGGGATTGAAGCCCTCGGCACCCGCCTCCCGCCTCGCCGATCGCCGCGGCCGGCCTGCGCCGAAGACGCAAGCGCTCGTCGCGGCCATCCGCGACATCCTCAACGAGGCGATCGCCGCCGGCGGCTCGAGCCTGCGCGACTATCGCCATACCGACGGCGAGCTCGGCTACTTTCAGAAGGCGCATCAGGTCTACGACCGGGCGGGCGAGCCCTGCCTGCGCCAAGGCTGCGGCGGCGTCATCCGGCGGACCGTCCAGGCCGGCCGGTCGAGCTTCCATTGCCCGAGATGTCAGCGGTAGTTCCGAGAATCGAAATCAGAACGTCGAAAAGAACTAGGTTCCCAAAGCAGCCGTCCCATCGCATTGTCTTGGCTTCCGGCCACCGACGAGAGGCATCCATGATCCGTACCGGCAAGCAATACATCGACAGCATCCGCGATGGCCGCGAGGTCTACATCAACGGTGAGCGCGTCAAGGACGTGCCTTCGCATCCCATGTTGAAACCCCTCGTCGATATCCGTGCCCGCATCTACGACATGGCGCACGAGAAGAAGACCCAAGAGGTCATGACCTACGAGGAGAAGGGCGAGCGCTTCGCGATTGGCCTCAAGCTCCCGTTCACGCAAGAGGATTGGCACGCCAAACGCAAATCCATCGATGCCGTCATGTGGGACATCGGCGGCGTCGTCACCCGCGTCGGCGATGAGACGATCGGCGAGATGTGGTCGCTGTGGGACGGCAAGGACATCCTCGACGAGATCGATCCGCGCTTTGCCAAGAACATCGAGACGCACATCCACAAGGCGATCGCCGATGATCCCTTCCACGTCTCGGCCAACACCGATCCAAAGGGCGATCGCTCGAAGCGGCCGCAGGACCAGGATCCGGATTTCCTCGTTCACGTCGTGAAAGAGACGGATGCCGGCATCGTCATTCGCGGCGCCAAGTACGAGACGGCGGCGGCCTATGCCAACCAGGCGTTCCTCAAGCCCACCATCGCCAACTGGGGCGACGCCAAGCTCTCCGACTATGCGCTCGGCTGCATCGTCAAGATGAATGCGCCGGGCGTCCGCCACATCTGCCGGACGGGCTTCACCGGCCGCGCCGATCCGCGCGACTATCCCCTCGCCAATCGCTTCGACGAGGTCGACACCCTGATGATCCTCGACAACGTCCTCATCCCCTGGGAGGACGTGCTGTTCTACCAGCACACGAAGGCCGCCGCTTTTATCCGCCAGACGCTGCACCGCTACTCGGCCTATCCCTTCGTCTATCGCACCCTCGTCGTCGCCGACATGTTGATCGGCGCGGCCATGTGGAACGCCAAGCAGACCGGCCTCGACAAGGTGCAGGCAGTGCAGGAGAAGCTCGCCGAGCTCGCGGTCTGGCGCGAGGGCATCAACGCACATCTGACGGCCGCCATCGCTGTTGCCGAGAAGAGCCCGAACGGCCTCGTCATGCCGAACCAGTCGCTGCTCTTTACAGGTCGCGTGCACGCGATGACGAACCTGCCCCGCAAGATGCACAGGTCCCTTCGCCGCTGGCGCGCATCGCGTTGATCGGAGCCAG
>JANNSX010000027.1:0-2935 GCA_031403155.1 Hyphomicrobiaceae bacterium | reverse complement strand
CGGCTGGAGCGCGTCTATACGCTGATGGAGAGCGAAATCTCCGTGCTGCAAGTGGAAAAGAAGATCCGCAGCCGCGTCAAGCGGCAGATGGAGAAGACGCAGCGCGAGTACTATCTCAACGAGCAGATGAAGGCGATCCAGAAGGAGCTCGGCGATACCGACGAGCGCGACGACATCGCCGAGTTCGAGGAGAAGATCGAGAATACCAAGCTGTCGAAGGAAGCCCGCGACAAGGCGCTCGCCGAGCTCAAGAAGCTCCGGCAGATGAGCCCGATGTCGGCCGAGGCGACCGTCGTCCGCAACTATCTCGACTGGCTGTTGTCGATCCCGTGGGGCAAGGCGCCCAAAATCAAGCGCGACCTCGCCGAAGCCGAGCAGGTTCTCGACGAGGAGCACTACGGCTTGGAGAAGGTGAAGGAGCGCATCATTGAGTACCTGGCCGTCCAGCAGCGAACGAACCGGCTCAAGGGTCCGATCCTCTGCCTCGTCGGCCCGCCCGGCGTCGGCAAGACCTCGCTCGGCAAGTCGATCGCCAAGGCGACGGGCCGCGAGTTCGTGCGCATGTCCTTGGGCGGCGTTCGCGATGAGGCGGAAATCCGTGGCCACCGGCGCACCTACATCGGCTCGATGCCCGGCAAGGTCGTCCAGTCGATGCGGAAGGCCAAGAAGCCGAACCCGCTGTTCCTCCTCGACGAAGTGGACAAGATGGGCCAGGACTTCCGCGGCGATCCGGCGGCAGCCCTGCTGGAGGTGCTCGATCCCGAGCAGAACTCGACGTTCAACGATCATTACCTCGAGGTCGATTACGATCTGTCGGGTGTCATGTTCGTGACGACGGCGAATACGCTGAACATCCCGCCGGCCCTCATGGACCGCATGGAGATCATCCGCCTCGCCGGCTACACGGAACTCGAGAAGATCGAGATCGCGCGGCGGCATCTGATCAAGGAGGCGCTCGCCTCGCATGGTCTCGAGCCGCACGAGTGGTCGCTCGACGACGATGCTCTGAAAGAGCTCATCCGCCGCTACACGCGGGAGGCGGGCGTGCGCTCACTCGAGCGCGAGATTTCCAAACTCGCCCGCAAGTCGGTGAAGGAGATCCTGGTCTCTGGCAAGACCAAGGTCGAGATCACCAAGGACAACATCGAGAGCTATCTCGGCGTGCCAAAGTACCGCTACGGCGAGATGGAGCACGTCGACCAGGTCGGCGTCGTCACGGGCCTCGCCTGGACCGAGGTCGGCGGCGAGCTGCTGACGATCGAAGGCGTCTTGATGCCCGGCAAGGGCAAGATGACGGTGACGGGCAACCTGCGCGACGTCATGAAGGAAAGCATCCAGGCGGCCAATGCCTATGTGCGCTCGCGCTCGCTCGATTGGGGCATCACCCCGCCGATGTTCGAGAAGCGTGACATCCATGTGCACGTGCCGGAAGGCGCTACGCCGAAGGACGGGCCGTCGGCCGGCGTCGCCATGGCCACCGCCATCATCTCGGTGATGACCGGTATCCCGGTCCGCCGCGACGTGGCGATGACGGGCGAGATCACGTTGCGCGGCCGGGTGCTGCCGATTGGCGGTCTCAAGGAGAAGCTCCTCGCGGCGCTGCGCGGCGGTATGAAGACGGTGCTGATCCCGGACGAGAACGTCAAGGATCTGGCCGAGATTCCGGACGAGGTGAAGGCCGCGCTCGAGATCGTGCCGGTCGCCCGCCTCGATGATGTGATCAAGGTGGCGCTCGTGCGCATGCCCGAGCCCGTGGTGTGGACCGAGGCGGCGGAGACGCCGCCGCCGGTGACGGACGCCAGCCAGCCGGGTGGGCTGACGGCGCACTGAGCGGACGTCAGTTGAAGACTGTTAACGCGCCGGGGAGCAATCTCCGGCGCGTTTTGCTTTGTCCGATGCGTACGCCTCTCGGATTGGATCGTCACAGGATCGGCAATCCGAGGCGCTTCACGCGGACGAGGAAGAGGACGAAGAGTGCAGTAAACACGAGATCGCCGGCGACAATGATGAGCGCAAGCGAGGTCGTCAGCCCCGCCTGATACATGGTGAAATAGTCGGTGGCGAAGAGGAGCTTGCCGAGGATGCCAATGAGCACGATGCCGGTGTGGCGGGTTGGGCGGAGCGCGACGATCAGATAGCCGATCGCGAACACCAAGGCTGCGGCCCAGCCGCCCCTGTAGATCGCCAGCATGGTCGGTTGGTCAAGCGAGCCGCCGAACATGCGTGTGAAGGCACCGGCGCTGTCGAAATAGCCCGGTATGGCGCCGGCGAAGTTCCAGAGCGCGGCCGCCACGAATAGGACCCGGGTCCGCAAGAGTTCAGTCCCGCTGAATTCGCCCTGCGATGACATGTTCAGACACTCCGCGCGAACAGCTGTGCCGCGAGCCAGGCGGGGACGAGCGTCGCCGGCAGCAGCGCGAGCTGCATCCAGGTGGGATGCGGGATAACGTACATGCTCCAGGCGCCGCCCGCGAGCATGAAGGCTCCGACGATCCAAGCGGTCCACGGTACGCGCGAAATCTTCGCCGCCACGGCCCCGCCGCCGAAGGCCCCGGCCATCCAGGCGATCATGACGGCGACGAGCGCGCCGACCGGCAACTGATCGATGATCGTCGCCAATGCCGCCGGGTTGGCGAGATCGATCCCGGGCGGCGGAAAGATCAGGTGTCCGAGGCTCTCGATGGCGAAGACGGTCAGGCCGGCGGCAACGATACCGGCGAGGGTGCCGAGGATGATGCGGGGCATGGGGGTTCCATCGTGACGGCGAAATCGGCATCGAATGTACAGCCGGACGGACGGGTGGTCACGTGCCGATCGTCGGGGGCAGTGCGTGTCCCTGGACTGTCGTTTCTAGTGTGCAAGCTTTATGCGGGGCGGGCTGACGCCGCACTGAATGGTCGGAGAGTCCGTCAAGGTTGCCGCCGGAAGCTTCACG
>JANNSX010000026.1:0-16892 GCA_031403155.1 Hyphomicrobiaceae bacterium | reverse complement strand
TTGCCCAGATGCCTCAGCTGTGCCCCTGCGGACAGTCCTCTCGCGCTCGTGCGTTGCCTCTGGCCGCGAGCCCGTGTTTTCTGCCTCCCATCCTGTAGTCGCGCTGTTGGATTGGTGTCGAGCCGAGACCGCATGCTCCGGAGCCGGATCATGCGGTTCGTTATGTCGTGCCAATTCATCTGCGATTCGCTGGACACGGTTTTGCCGCTGCCTCGGGATTTGTTCACACCCTGGCACTGTGGTAGGAGATCGTGTTCGCCACGGTGGGCCACATAACGTGGTCATGAGCATTACACCCAAGGGGGTCCCATGGTCGATCGCACCTGCTGCCGTCTGGTATCGAAGGCCGTTCTGTCCTTCGCCGTGACGGGTGCTTTCGTCATTTCGCTCACCGGATTTTCGGGTGCTGTCAGCGCCGATCCGAAGCCTGCGGCGACCGCGGCCACCACGACGGCGGCTACGACGCCCGTGCCGAAGGTCGACGTGCCGGTTGCCGGCGCGACCACCACGACGACAGCCACCTCGGTACCAGCGGCAACCGCGCCTGACGCCGCGACGGCGAAGAAGAAGCCTAAGAAAAAGACCGCGAAGAAGAAGTCCAAGAAGGCCGTTGCCTCGGCGGATGCCAAGCCGAAGAAGCGGGCGGCCGTGAAGCGCACCGGTGCGCGCGGCGAGAATTGGCCGCCGACCGAGAGTAGCTCGATTTTCGGCAGCATCTTCGACCCCGCGCCCGCGACACAATCGGCCGCCGTCGCCGAGACCGAGGAAGAGGACACCTCCAAGAAGAGCAAGAAGAAAGTCACCGACGCTCCGGCCGACGAGGACCAGCTTCAAGATGATAGCGGCAGCAACGCCAGCTGGAGCCTGTTCAGCTTCGGCGAGCCTGACCTCGGCGCGGATCTTCCGCTGGGCCGCCCGACCCTTTCGCCGGCCAATGCAGAGTCCTTGAAGCGAGCCATCGCCCGCTACGAGGCGATCGTCGCCGCCGGCGGCTGGCCGACCGTTCCGAAAGTTCAAATGGCGCCCGGCACCTCCGGTGAGGCCGTCGCAGTTCTCCGGAAGCGCCTCGAGATCGAAGGTGACCTCGACGGCGGCAGCATGTTCGGTGACGGATCTTTCGACGGATCGGTCGAGGACGCGGTCCGCCGCTTCCAGATCCGCAACGGCCTGACGCCGACCGGCGAGCTGCTCGACAAATCGCTCGCCAAGAACGGCACGCGCACACTCAACGCATTGAACGTGCCGGCGAGCTCGCGACTGAAGCAGTTGAAAGCCAACCTCACGCGCATCCAGTCCTTCGCCAAGACGGCCAACCAGAAGTACGTGATGGTCAACATTCCCGCGCAGGAGATCGAGGCGGTCAACGGCGGCAAGGTCGATCTGCGTCTCGTCGGCGTCGTCGGCAAGCCCGACCGGCCGAGCCCTCTGCTGACTTCCGCCATCAATCAACTGAAGTTTAATCCGACCTGGACCGTGCCGCCGACCGTCCTCAAGGAAGACCTCGTGCCGAAGGGCCGGGAGCTCGCGCGTAAGAACCAGAGCGTGCTGACGAAGTTCGGCATCGATGCCTATGACGGCTCGGGCCGCAAGCTCGATCCGGAAAAGATCAACTGGTCGTCCGAGTCCGTGCTCGGATATCGCTACGTGCAGCAATCGGGCGCCGACAATCCGCTTGGCTTCGTCAAGATCGACTTTGCCAGCCCGCACTCGGTCTACATGCACGACACGCCCTCGCCGCGGCTGTTCGAGAAGACCTATCGCGCGGCGAGTTCCGGGTGCATCCGTGTGCAGCATGTCGAGCGGCTGGCCACCTGGCTCCTCCGGGAGAATGGCGGCTGGGGCTATAATCGCGTGATGTCGATGAAGGAGAACGGCCAGAGCGAGGATGTGAAGCTGAAGAAATCAGTCCCGCTCTACTGGGTCTACATCACCGCCTGGGCGACCGAGGACGGCACCGTCCACTTCCGCCGCGACCTCTACAAGAAGGACGCGTCGATCGGCGTCGACCAGCTGGCGTCGTCCTACTAGAGCACGTTCAGGCGAAGTGGGAACCGGTTCGCCGTGAGAGCGTGCTCCAAGCCTAGACTCTAGGGCGGGTTTTTGATTTCGGTTGGCCCGGATCCGCTCTGAGGACTGCTTCTGTCGGTTTGCAATTTCGGGGTGCTCGGCAGGAGTCGAGCGCCCCGTTTCGTTTCACGGGCACACTTCACGACACGCGCTGTTACGCGATGGCGTATTGAACTGTGCTCGGCGTGACCACAGCTCATAGGACGTGATAGGCCCTCGTTTCGACACGCATGGGCTGTTTCCTGACGCTCTGTCCCGCAAATGCGAGCCGCTTCGCAGCCGGCGTCCGTGGCATTTGCGAGCCATCGCCTGAATAGGGGGAGGTTTCCATGAGCCCATCGCATGCCGCGCAAGCGCAAGCTCGCGAGCCGACCAATCCTCCCAACCAGAAATCCGGTCACCACGACCTCATGCTCGCCGAAGCGATCGAGTCGCTTCGCCAGGAAGGCCGTTACCGGCATTTCGCCGATCTCAAGCGCGAGTGCGGACAGTTCCCGCATGCGCTCGCGCAGAGTGGCCTCGCGGAGCGCCGCATCAAGGTGTGGTGCTCGAACGACTATCTGGGGATGGGCCAGCACCCCTCGGTGCTCGCCGCCATGCACGGGGCGATCGATACGGCCGGGGCCGGTTCCGGCGGCACCCGCAACATCTCCGGCACGACGCGCTATCACGTGGCGCTCGAGGCCGAGCTCGCGGACTTGCACGGCAAGGCGGCGGCGCTCCTCTTCACCTCCGGCTACATCGCCAACGACGCGACGCTATCGACGCTCGCGAAACTCCTTCCCGGCGCCGTCATCTTCTCCGATGCGTTGAACCATGCCTCGATGATCGAAGGTATCCGCCACGGCGGCGGGCCCAAGCGTATCTTCCGCCACAACGACGTCGCGCATCTGGATCAACTGCTCGGCGAGTATCCGGCCGGCGTGCCGAAGATCGTCGCCTTCGAGTCCGTCTACTCCATGGATGGCGATATCGCGCCGTTGGCCGAGATTGCCGAAATCGCCCGCCGTCACGGCGCCATGACCTATCTCGACGAGGTGCACGCCGTCGGCCTCTACGGCTCGCGCGGCGGCGGCGTCGCCGAGCGCGATGGCGTCCTTGATCGCATCGACGTCATCGAGGGCACGCTCGCCAAGGGGTTCGGTTTGATGGGCGGCTACATCGCGGGCTCGGCCGTGCTGTGCGATGCCATCCGCTCTTACGCGCCGGGCTTCATCTTCACGACCTCGCTCGCGCCGGTGATTTGCGCCGGCGCGCTGGCGAGCGTCCGCCATCTGAAGGCGAGCAGCGCCGAGCGGGCGCTCCATCAGGCGCGAGCTGAGCAGTTGAAGCAGCGGTTGCGCGCGGCTGAACTACCGCTCATCGAGGGACCGAGCCACATCGTGCCCGTCCTCGTCGGCGATCCCGTCACATGCAAGGCGTTGACGGACGCACTACTGGAACGCTTCGCCATCTACGTGCAGCCCATCAACTACCCGACCGTCCCCCGCGGCACCGAGCGCATCCGCCTGACCCCGAGCCCGGTGCACAGCGAAGCGGATATCGAGGAGCTGGTCGGGGCGCTCGTCACGCTGTGGAATGAGATGGGACTCAGGCGCGCGTGAAAGCGCCCTACCCCTTCGCCTTCTTCATCGCCTTGACCGTCAGGCCAGCGCCATAGCCGATCCCTTCCATCGCCTTCATGACGGCGACGAGCGAGCGGTCGCGCAACTCCTCGAGCTCGGCAACCGAGCGCCCCTCCGCCTTCGCCTCCGTCTGGGAAGCGATCTTCTCGATGAGCTTGGGCGTGATCTTCGGACCCTTCATGAAGCAATTGGGCTTCTCCAGGCTTGGCCCGAAATGCTCGACGAAATGGCGCATGCCGCCGGCCCCGCCGCCGAGGTGGAAGGTGAGGAAGGTTCCCATGAAGGCCCAGCGGAGGCCTGGTCCGTAGGCGACGGCATCGTCGATCTGGCCAGCGGTGGCGATGTCGCGATCGATCAAGTGCAGCGCCTCCGTCCACAGCGCCTCCTGCAACCGGTTGGCGATGTAGGCGTCGATCTCCTTGTCCATGATCAGCGAATGCATGCCGATCGCATCGTAGAGCGCCTTGGCCTTCTTGACGGCCGCCGTCGATGTCTGCTTGCCGGGAACGATCTCACAGAGGGGGATCAGATAGACCGGATTGAAGGGATGACCGATCAGGATGCGCTCAGGGTTCGTCATGCCCTTCTGCAGCTTGGTCGGCAGGAAGGCCGAGGAGGAGGAGGCGATGACGATGTCGGGGGCAAGCGCCTTGCTCACGCGCTTGAAGAGATCGCGCTTCACGTCCTGGCGCTCGGGCGCGGCCTCCTGGACGAAGGTCGCGCCGTCGAGCGCTTCGTCGAGATCCGTGGTGAAGCGGATCGCGGCCGGCTTGCGCTTGCCGCCGAGCGCCGAGAGCGCCTTGTGGCCCCGGCCAATGACCTCGCGGGCGCGCTTTTCGACATTTGGCGAGGGGTCGTAGAACCCAACCTCGTAGCCGCTGTAGCTCAATCGCGCGGCCCACCCGGCCCCGATCAAACCCGCGCCTAGAACCGTGACCTTTTTTGCCGAGCGCGCCATCTTGATCTCCCTGCCGTTCGGGGCAGCCTAGTGGGAGTGATGGGACGAGGGCAAAGGGGGAATACCGCTTGCCGCGCAACCCGGCCCACCGGATTTTGCAAGCGGATCAGGGACAACGCCGGCTTCGCCAGCCGGATCGCCCCCGCTGCATGCCCGGGATCGTCCTGAGGCACGGTGCCGCCAGTTGGCCGATGCCGCCTGAAAACGTCAGTTTGACCACATTGTTTCCACAAGTCGGTATCAAGTGTTCCGGTGACGTGGAAATTGGCTGTGATTTCTGAAATGGTGGAGGCCCGTCTGGCCTTTCGACAATCTTTAGGATGTGCCAGATGAGCCCCCATCGCGGTGGCTCGGCTGATCATTCGGACCCACTTCGGCTGCCACGGCAGTCGCTCTCCCTTTCGCAAGACCCACACGCAAGCAAGAGGACCATGGCTATGACGCTGAAGACGGTTGGACTTTCGATTGCTCTCTGCCTCTGCGTCGCGGCCATTGCGCCGGCCGCCTTTGCGGCAGCGCCTGCGCTCAAGGACTGCAAGGCGGCGGCGGATGCCGACAAGAAGGCGTGCCTGCAGGGCAACATCAAGGCGCTGCGGACGTCCCTTGCCCAGGCCATCAACGACAAGTGCAAGGCCGACGCTTCGAAGGCCGGCCAGAAGGGCGCCGCCCTGACCATGGCTGTCATGACCTGCACCGAGGCGAAGCTGCAGGAGCTCTACACCGGCGCCTCGAAGTAAACCGGGTCCGCGAGACCGGCGCTTAGCCGGTCTCGTTTTCACCGGAGCAGACCGCTATGCTCACCGGCACCTGCCACTGCGGCCTCATCTCCTGGACCTTCGAGGGCATGCCGGAGAGCGTCACCACCTGCAATTGCACGCTCTGCCGGCGCTACGGGACCTTGTGGATCTACGACTACGAGGGCGAGCGGATCAAGATCGCCGGGCCGGGCACGACCTATACACGCAAGGCTGTGAAGCGGCCGGCGCTTGAAATCCATTTCTGCCCCACCTGCGGCTGCGTGTCGGCCTGGCGTGGTCTGCTGCTCGACGAGGATGGCCGCCGCCGCATCGCCGTCAATCTGCGGCTCACCGATCCCGATCCGGTCGCCCATCTCCCCATCGACCACTTCGAAGGCCTCGTTGCCTTCGACGATCTGCCGCGCGATGGAAGGTGCGTCAGAGATATGTGGTTTTGAGCGGGGGATCGATCCGAGTCCCGTAGGTTGGGTTAGCGCGGGCAATGAGGTAATTTGGGGCTCGCGGTCAACGCCGCGCGTAACCCAACGGGGCGGCTGCGATGCAGCTGTTGGGTTACGCGCGGGTCTTGCTGTCATGTAATCAGGATCGCATGGCCCGCGCTAACCCAACCTACAGGTCGTTGCATGACCTCGTCTCCACCCCTCCTCCTCGGCGCCGTCGCCGACGATCTGACCGGCGGCATCGAGTTCGCCTCGATGCTGGTCGCGCGAGGCGTTGCGACGGGGTTCGGCATCGGGCCGGACGCGACGCTCGATCGCCAAGCGCAGGCGCAAGTCATCGCCCAGAAGACTCGCGTCATTCCGGCGGCCGAGGCCGTGGCGCTTGTGCTCTCTGCCGCTGAAAAGCTCCTAGAGCGCGGCGCGCGGCAGATCTTCTTCAAGTATTGCGCGACGTTTGACTCGACACCGGCCGGCAATATCGGCCCCTGCGCCGAGGCGCTCATCGATCGGCTCGGCGTGGCCCAGGCGATCTTCGCGCCCGCCCTCTGCGAGACTAAGCGGACCGTCTACCAGGGCCACATGTTCGGCGGAGGAACACTGCTCTCCGAGTCCCCCAAGCGCTTCGATCCCCTGACGCCGATGACGGATTCCAACCTCGTGCGGGTTCTACAGGAGCAGAGTTCGCGAATCGCCGGCCTGATCGATCACAGCGTCGTCGAAAAGGGGCCCGAGGCGATCCGGGCGCGGTCGGATGCGCTGGCCGAGGCGGGCGTGCCGCTGCAACTGGTCGACACGCTCGCCGAACGGCATCTGGCCGCCATCGCGCGCGCCGCAGCCGACATGCCATTGCTCACCGGCAACTCCTCGGTCGCGGCGCATCTGCCGCCGATCTGGTTCGAGCGCGGGTTCGCCGCGCCGGTGCGGGTCTCGCTCCCAGGCATCGACGGGCCGGGCGCCGTGCTGGCCGGCAGTGTCGCCGAGCAGACGCGCAATCAGCTCGCGCGCTTTGCCGAGCGGCATGCCGTGCTGACGCTCGATCTTGCGCGGGCCTTCGCGGGTGAGGATCTCGTCGCGCAGGCTCTTGCCTTTGCGCGCACCGCCATCGCCGAGGGCCGTGATTTTGCCATCAGCACCGCGGCACCGGATGCCGAGGTCGCAAATTTGCAGGCGCGCCATGGCCGCGAGGCAACAGCAGCAAAAGCCGAGGCCATGCTGTCCGCCCTCGCAAGGACACTCGTCTCCGATCTCGGCATCCGCCGACTGGTCGTCACAGGCGGCGAGACCTCGGGGTCGGTGGTAGCTGCCCTCGGACTGACCTCGCTCGAGGTCGGCCCCTATATGGGCCTCGGCATGTCGCGCGCCATCGCCCGCACGAGCCCGCCCTTTGCGCTTTGCCTCAAGTCCGGCAAGCTCGGCCCCCTCGACGTCTTCGAGCGGATGCTCGCCGCCATGCGTACTCCGCTCACCGCCGAACCCATGCTCGCGTCCTGGCCACCCGAGCCGGCGGGGTAGGGCGGCTAGAGTGCTTCCGGAAAAAGCCTGTCCCGGCGAAGGCCGGGATCCGAAGTGGTCTTCCGAAAAGAAGCACGACAAACCAAGGAATTAGGGTGTTGGAGTGATGAAACGAAAAACGGCAACACCCTAAGGCTTCCGCGTCCCCTTCCGCTTCCCCGGCGCCGGCCCCGTCGAGCCGCGAATGATGAGCGAGGTCGAGAGCTTCACCGCTGTGACGGGCGCCGCGCTGCCGGTTGCCGCCAGCAGGGCCTCCGCCGCGCGCACGCCCATCTCCTGCGCCGGCACGGCGATCGTGGTGAGTGGTGGCTCGGTCAGGGCCGCCATCTCCTGATCGTCGTGACCGGTGATCGAGATGTCGTCGGGCACGCGCAAGCCCAACCGCTTCGCCTCGGCGAGCGCGCCGAGCGCGATGACGTCGCTGTTGCAGATGATTGCCGTGACGCCGGGATACTCGGCGGCGATCCGGCGCATGGCGGAGGCCCCATCCGCGATGGCGTGCGAAACCTCCACGACATGGGCGTTGGCCGACAAGCCAGATGCCTTGGCGGCGTCGCGGAACGCCCGGACGCGCGCCTGCTGGCGATCATTGCCCTCGGTCGCGGCCGCGATCATGGCGAGCTTCCGGTGGCCGAGGCCGATCAGATAGTCGATGAGCTGGCGGCTCGCCGCATAGTTGTCGAAACCGATCGAGGGAATGCGGTTGCGGGCGAGATAGGAATAGGTGGTGACGGTCGGGATGTGCCGCTCGATGAGCAAGGTCTCCAGCGCCGGATCATCGATCCGGCCGACGATCAGCAGTGCCTCCGCGCCGCGCTCGATCAACAGCCGCGCCGGCTCGAAGAGCCGCCGGTTGTCGAAGCCGGTGGTGAGCAGGAACACCATCTGCCCCGCGCCGGAAAGCTGCGCCTGGAAGGCATTCAGCATGCGCGCGAAGATGTCGTAGTTGAGCGTCGGCACGATCGCGCCCATCGTGTGGGTGCGCTGCAGGCGGAGCGCCTTGGCGGCGGCGTTGGGCGCGTAACCGAGCTCGCGCGCCGCGGCGAACACGCGCTCGCGGACCTCGGGCGAGACGACATCGGGGGTGTTGAAGGCGCGCGAGACGGTCGCCGCCGAGATTTGCGCGCGGCGGGCGACATCGGAGACGTTGGGCCGGGCACGCAGTGCCGCCGATCGTCCGCGCCTCCCGCGCTTGCCGCCATCGGTCATCGATTTGCTCCTCCACTCGCAAGCCTGCTGTAGGCCCGGCCCGAAAGCGCCGTCAATGGCGATGGCGGCGGCAGGCGTGTCCGGACCTCGGTATGGTTGACGGCGGAATGGCGGAGTCGCGGCCTTGTGTGGTGGGTCGCCAGAGGCTAAGCAGCGAACGTCTCAGAAGGAGCCTGACCCATGCGTTTCGAAGGCCGGACGGCGATCGTCACGGGGGCCGGTGCGGGCATCGGCCGGGCGATTGCCCAATCGCTCGCCGCCGAGGGCGCATTCGTCTTTGTCACCGACATCGATGGCGAGGCGGCGCGCGCCTGTGCCGAAGAGATCGTGGCCATGCTGGGCGAGGCCGAAGCGCTCTCGGTCGATGTGACGGCGCGCGCCGACGTGGCGCTACTCATCCAACGCGTGAAGGCGAGCCGCGGCAAGCTCGATGTCCTGATCAACAATGCCGGCCTCAACGTGCGCGAGGATTTCCGGCACCTGAAGGACGAGGACTGGGAGAAAATCCGCGGCGTCAATCTCGACGGGGTCGTCAGGCTATCGCGCGATTGCTTCGACCTGCTGCGCGCCTCGGGCCGGGCCTCGATCATCAACCTCTCCTCGATCATGGCTTCGCGGGGCTTGCGACAGCTCGCCGCTTACTCGGCGACCAAGGGCGCGGTGTCGGCGCTGACGCGGGCGCTCGCCGTCGAATACGCGGCCTTCGGCATCCGCGTGAATTATCTGGCACCCGGCTTCATCGAGACGGCGCTGACGGAGCGCGTGCTGAAGAATCCGCGCTTCAGCGAGGTGCTGCTCGATCAGACGCCCTTGAAGCGCTTCGGCTCGCCAGATGACGTAGCCCGCGCCGCGCTCTTCCTCGCCTCCGACGATGCCGCCTTCATCACCGGCTCGGGCCTTGCCGTCGACGGCGGCATGGCGGCGGGGCTGTGAGGTATGCTGTTTTGGGCTGAGGTCGGCGCCTTCGCGTGCATTTCGAATACGGTTGAGGTGTACCGTTGATCGGCCCTCCCCCTTGGGGGGAGGGTGCCGACAGGCGGGAGAGGGGTTGAGCGTTTCGCCATACCCTCGGCACGCCCGGCATTTACAATAATGTGCTTGTGGGATTGTGCCTCGCTCAACCCCTCTCCCGGCGCAGTCATGGCGGAGCCATGCTCCGCATGGACCGCGCCACCCTCTCCCCAAGGGAGAGGGCCGGCCAGATTGCAGCAGCGGAGGACGAGACGATACTCACTTCGGCGCAAGTTGGGCTCGCCTCACCCCTGATATCCCTCCGGGCACTGGCCGCCGTCGAGGCAGGTGCACCAGGCCTCGCCGCGTCTGCCGCCGGCATAGGGGAAGGCGAGGCCTTTCTTGATCATCAGGCTGCCGAGGTCGAGCCACTTGTGGTTGGCATAGACCTCGAGCCGGCCGAGGCGGCGGCCGCCATACTTGTCGCTTTCGATCTCGCAGACGCGGGCGAGGCCGCGCACGGGCCGCGAAAGGCCCTCGGAAAGCTGGCTGACAAGGAAGCTCTTGGCCTCGACGGCCTTGGCGCGTTCGGCATCGCACTGCGCGCGACCGCCCGTCTCCGGCGTGTCGATGCCGACGATGCGGAGCTTAACGCGGATCGCCACCTCGGGATCGGAGGTGTCGACATAACCGTAGACCGTGTCGCCGTCGACGACCCTGACGAGGAGCATCGAATAGCAGCCGGGCGGGTGTTCGCCGGCGGCGGAGATACTGGTGGGCATCGACAGCACGGATGCGAAGGCAGCAGCGGCAAGCTTGGCAATGACAGCGCGCATAAACCCATCCTCCTCTCGAGCGAAGCTCGATGCTGGCAGATGGGGACCGATCATGGCGACTGGGTGATTATCCTTCGCTCTGCAACTCAAGACTGTTGTTCCCGAAGACGATGCGGCGCGGCCGATCAGCCTCGGAACAGGTAGATGGGGCTCGACCACATGCGGTGGCCGTCCTCCTGTTGGACGCGGACCCAGAGCCTCGTATCACCCGAGGGTTTGACGGTGATCCGGCGTTTGATGCTGAGGTGACGCTCGGACATCTGTTCCGGCAGCTGCTGCAACCGGAGGGCGCGTTCAAGACCACCCGCTGCGAAAGTAATCGGGTCTGAGCCGATGCTGGACAGGGAAACTCGGCCCGAGACAGGCTTGGTCGAGAACGCAATCTCGCCGCGCCCCGCGGCTTCCAGCCAGAGATCGATTGCGCCATAGGTGCCGGTCGTCACGGCCTTCCACGCGAGTGTCGAGCCGGTTTGGCTCTGGATGCCGCGATCCAGATTCCAATTGTTGATCTGCCCGGCCTTCAGAATTCGATTGCCACTGATTTCCAGGTGACCGTCCCAGACTGTCGTGCGCGCGCGGCCGCGATACTCCGCGCCCTCGTAGACCAGCCGGTAGCGCGCGCCGAGGTCGCCTGGCGCATAGGGCCGGATCGTCTCCAGATGGTCGAGCCCGTCCCAGATGTCGACCCGCTCGATCGGCGCCGAGCCCACGACCTCGATGGCAAGTTCGACCTCAGCGTCTCCGGTCCGGGCGATATCACCCATCCTGAGCTCCCGCGCGGGCGCGCTCTGGGCCGGACCGAGCGCTGGGTCGCGCAAGAATCGCTCGGCCTCGCTGTCGAGCGCAACCCGCACATCGAGCAGGGCCCGATTGCCGGTGGTGGCATAGTGATGCCGGCGGCGCATCGCCTCGAAGATCGCGTCGCGGTCGAGGCGATCGGCCAGGAAGCAGGTCAACCCGCCATAGCTGCCGAAGAAGGAGGCACCGGGATAGCAGGCGCCCGGCCGGCCCTTGTGGCCATCGGAATTGGCGACGACACCGACGCGGTAGCCGGCCTCGAAGGCATCCTGGAGCAGCCACTCGAAGGTGCCCCAGGCCGAATGCACCTCGACCGCCGTCTCGAGGTGTCCGTCGTGCGCGAGCTTGATGTCGGCATAGCGTCCGCCGACATGGGCGACGACGACGCAATCGTTACCGTCGAGCGCGGCAAACAGCGCGGCCGCATCATGCGCATCCGATGCTTCGTCCGCCATGTCGTCGGCGCCGGCGATCTGCGCATGGCTCGATCGGTGGATCGTCTCGCCCTCGTGGCGGAAATGGACGTTGCGGTCGCCACCGACCGCCGTGTTGGCCGACCACTCGTAACCGGGGATGCAGACGAAGCGGCCGGGCTCGTCGAACTCGGCGGTGAGCCGGTTGAGCTCGCGCCAGAAGTCGCCGGTGATCTGAAAATCGTTGCCCTGGTGACCCATGACGTCGAGATGGGCCTTGTCGCGGCCGAAGGCGAAGTAGTGGCGGGCCGAGTTGGTACCGAGCGTCTCGTTGGATTGGCCGTGCGTGTCGCCCCAGTAATGCAACGGGTGCGCGGACAGCGGAACGGCCCGCAGCGGATTGGCACAGGCCAGCTCGGTGCCGTCCTCGGCGAGCAAGCGAATGCGCACATCGCCGGGCTCGTCGCAGACGAGTCCATCGGCGACGGCACCGAACGCGCCGGGCGCCAGCGTCATCGTCTCGGGCAGACCGGCGATGGGTCCGCTGGCCACGAGGCGGATCCGGGCGTCGACACGATCCGACGGGTTGCCCCATGTGTCGTCGACCTTGACGGCAAGGCGGAACGGCTCGCCGGCGCGCACGAGCGTCGGCACGATGGCCTGCCAGCGATGTCCGGGCCCCGGCACGATGGCGATCGTTGGGCTATCGGCGAGTGCGACGTAGTCATAGGTCGCGATCGGATCGGCGAAGACTCGGAACTCGAAAGCATCCTCGCAATAGGTTTGGATGCGGATGCCAGGCGCGCCGAAGCGGCGGTCGCCGAACCGGATGGTGATGGTGTCGCCGGGCGCGAGGAAGTCTTTGACGACGCCGACATAGAGCGCGCGGCTCCAGGGACGGATGTTGCGCTTGAACTCCCAGCGCGCTGCGAGCGTCGCGCCGTTCGAGGCCTCCACGGTCGTATAGCCGATGCCCGCGGGGTCGTTAAGCTGGACGGGTCCGAAGTCGGTCGCGAAACGAAAGCCGATCTTGAGCGAGCCGGTGTCGTCGATGCCGAAGCGTCCGGCGGTGTAGACGAGCGTCAGGCTCGCCAGAGAGCCGGCTTCATAAGGCCCCGGCTCGAGCAGGCGAGCCGTCCCCATGAGCTCGGGTCGATAGGTCGAGTACGGCATGCGCGAGGCCTTGGTGGAGGGACCGGCCTTCCGCGTATCAGCGGCCGGCGCTCCGGGTCAATGGCGTTCATGCGATGGCCTGTACCCTCACTGAAGCAGTACCGGTTCAGGCGCTGGACAAAAAAAATGAGGCCGGGTGCGGAAGGTGCAACCGGCCTCGATCTTGTCCGGGTCCGCCGGTGCGGTTGGCTCGACTCAGCTCTCCGGGCAGAGCTCAAAGGCCTTGGCGAGCGCTTCATCCTCGGAGGAGAAGCTGCCGACCATCTCGCCGCCCTTGGCATAGACCTTGATGAAGGCCTCGGCCTGGGCGTTCTCCTTGCCCTCGTGGACGGAGAGCGCGGTGTAGCGCGTGAGGCCTTCGCCCTTGGACGCGATCAGCAACGCCTTGGCGCCGCCGTAGCTTGCGGTGAAGACCTTGCAGGCGCTGTTGGCGGGCTCGGCGGGCAGTGCCGGGGCCGACAGTGACGCGACCTTGGTCTTGGTCTCGCCCGTGGCCAGCGAGGTTTCATCGGCATTGACGCCGAGCGCCATCTTCTTGTTGGCGAGGATGTCCTTTTCCGACTGGTCGCCGCTTTCGTCGGCCTTGTGCGGGGCCGTCTCGACGGAGGCCGTCTCATCGGCGGCAGGTACTTCCGCGACCGTCTCTTCTTCCTCGTTGCCGGTGCAGAACTTGCCGCGATAGGACTTGGCGACGGTCTCGATGTCGTCCGAATAGCCCTTGTCGGTCGGCGACCAGCGCTTCGTCAGATCGGTGAAGGTCACCGGCCGGTCGAAGCCCTGCGCCCATGGAAGGATGATATCGGTAACGAGTTTGGTGCGCTCGGCGGCAGGCTCCTCGACCGGATTACCGGAGTAGAGGCGGATGTGGCCGAGATGGCCGAGCACGCCGGTCGAGACATCTTCAAAGCTCTCGCCAGGCGTGCCGTTGCCAGTCGCGCCGAGGCCGGCAAAGTTGTTCTGGGCGGGCTTCACGTCGCCCCACTTGCCGTTCGGCGCCTTGTAGGAAAGCCAGTTCGTCTCGACCAGCATCTGGAAGAAGGCGTAGTCCCAGCGGACGCCGAGCGCGGTGCCGTGCGTCTTGTAGTCGGCCGCGATGCTGTCGAGCCGCTCGTCGAGCGTTTTGTTGCGGGCCTTCATGAACTGCATCAGCCGGTCGGGCTTGACACAGGCGGGCACGGTGTTGCCGTCCGAGGTGAGAATGGCCGGCGTGACGGCGGCGATGGCCGTGCCGCTCATGAGCATGAGGGCAAGGGTAGAGACGGCGAAAGAAAGCTTCATCATATGTTCCGACCCGAATTAACACTTGGGCTCGACTGCCCTGGCTTACTGAGGACGCGGGTGCGCGGTACTCCCGTCCGATCGGGGTCGATAAAAGATCGACTATGCTAACTTTTCCGTTACTTCCGGCGCCAATGAGGCGTGGGTGGGCCCATTTCGGGGCGTCAACGCAAGGTATGGTTAATCGCGCTTTAGGGAGCGTTCGATTTCGATACCAACCGCTTTGGCATCGTCGTAAATGTCTGGTTTGGAAATGCTCACGCGGACGGTAAGAATTCGGCCGTCCAGCGGCAGCGTCGCCTGGGCTATACGCTCCGCGAGGGTCTCGAGCAGATTGACGTTTCCCTCGCGTGCCAGAGCGCGGGCGGTTTCGACAATGCGGTCGTAGTCGACGACATCGGCCAAGCGATCGCTACCGGGCTCGCCTGTTTCTTCCGCGGCGATGTCGAGCGAGACGAGAATGCGCTGGGGCTTGAGTTTTTCGTGCGGGTGGACGCCGATCACGGTGTCGACGGCGAGCTCGCGGACGAAGATGTGGCGGATACCTTCGGCAGGCTCATGCGCGCGCGGCGGCGATCTGCGAGGCGGTGGCGCGGAGGCAAGAGAGCCAACCTCCGGCGCAGTCGCCTCATCGCCCATCCGCCATTCCAGATGCTGGCCGCCGTCGAGCGCGATCATCTGTCCGGTCATGGCGGGGGCGCAGAGAATGTAGCGGAGCGCGGCCGCGATCTCCTCGGGGCTGGTGCCGCGGCCGAGCGGCATCGCGGTCTGCTGGCGGGCGAAGGCCTCCGCCGACTGATGAATGCTCTGCAGCGCCGGACCCGGGCCGATGGCATTGACGCGGATGCGGGGTGCCAGCGCTTGGGCAAGCATCCGCGTCGCCGACCAGAGCCCCGCCTTGGCGATACCGTAGGAGAGAAAGTCGGGCGATGGCCGCCATACCCGCTGGTCGATCAAATTGACGATTTGCCCCTCGGCGCCCCCGGGCAGCTGACGCGCGAAGTCCTGCGCGAGGAATACGGGGGCATCCAGATTGACAGCGAGGTTCCGCCGCCACTGCGCCTCGGCCAGGCTCTCGACGGTGTCGAAGAGAAAGAGCGAGGCGTTGTTGACGAGGCAGGTGACGGGGCCGAGCGCCGCGCGGCAGTCATCCATCAACGCCGAAGCGGCGCCCGTCTCGGTGAGGTCGGCGGCAAGCACCGCGGCGCAGACACCGAGTGCCCGGATCTCCTCCGCCGTCGCCTCAGCCTCGGCGCCCGAGCTCATATGGTGCACGCCGACCGCATAGCCCATGCGCGCCAGCTCGAGCGCCAACGCCTTGCCGACGCGCTTGGCGGCGCCAGTGACGAGGGCGACTTGAGCAAGCTTCGACATTGGTTTTGTCGTGCTTCTTATCGGAAAACCGCTCTGCACTTTTCCGGAAGCACTCCCCTAGCTGTTGTCACCGTCGAGAATGCCACCCAGCGGCCCGAGCAGCGAGCCTTGGTCGACATTGCGCGGGCCGGCCGCCGCCATCATGCGCCCCGCCAGCCGCGAGAAGGGCAGGCTCTGCAGCCAGACCTTGCCGGGGCCGGTGAGCTTGACGAAGAAGATGCCCTCGCCGCCGAAGATCATCGACTTGATGTTACCCGCGCGCTCCAGATCGAAATCGACCGTCGGCATCACGGCGACGACGCAGCCGGTGTCGACATGCAGCACCTCGCCCGGCGCCAGCTCCTTCTCGACGACGGTGCCGCCTGCATGCACGAACACCCAGCCGTCGCCTTCCAACTTCTGCATGATGAAGCCTTCGCCGCCGAACAGGCCCGTCATGATCTTCTGCTGGAAATGGATGCCGATGGAGACGCCCTTGGCGGCCGCCAGAAACGAATCTTTCTGGCAGATCAGCAGGCCGCCGAGCGCGGACAAGCGCATGGCGAGGATGTGCCCGGGATAGGGGGCAGCGAAGGCGACGCGCGCCTTGCCCCGGCCCTCGTGCGTGTAGACCGTCATGAACAGGCTTTCGCCGGTGAGCAGCCGCTTACCGGCGGAGGCGAGCTTGCCGAAGAAGCCGCCGGTCTGCGCCTGGCTGCCGTCGCCGAACACGGTCGCCATGGCGACGTCCGCGTGCTTGAACATCATCGAGCCGGCTTCCGCGACGGCGCTCTCGCCCGGATCGAGCTCGATCTCGACGAACTGCATCTCGGCGCCCTTGATCTCGAAGTCGATGTCGTCGGTGCCGCCGCCGCTGGTGTGGCGGGCTGATGCAACCTGTGGGACGGAGCCGAAGATGGCCATGGGGGAACCTCTTGCCGTTACGTTTGTCTGGCGAGATTAGTAGCGAGGGGCGGTGGTCGGGTCCAGGCCGGGCGCCTACGGCTTGGCGAAGCTCCGGGCAGAGACTATGGTTTGCGGAGAGCAAGGGCTGAGATTGACGGCGGCGGGGCCATGACCTGGGTGCTCATCGGCTTGGCTGCCGTGATGGCCGTGACGGTGGTGCTGCTGTTCATGGCGCATGCCTCGCGTCAGCAGGCGGTCGTGGCCGATGTCGACCGCGCGCCGGACCGTCCCGTGCCCTTCGGCTACGCGACGGCCTGGCTCGCCATCCGCAGCACCGACACGATCCGGGTGCTCGAGGCGCTCGATCTGACGGAGCCGGTGCGGGCGAGCTGGAAGGGCGGGATCGCCGCCACCTATGACGCGGCGACAGCCGATAGTCACGTCTTCGTCGCGCCGCCGGTGGCGGGCTGGACCTTCGTCATCGGGCTGACGCTGCCGCAGCCGGCGGGCATCGCCTACTATGATCGCGCCGGGCAGCTGCTCGAGGCGCTGGCCAGCGAGTTCCCTGACGTGCAGTATTATTTCAACTATCCGCTGCTCGACCTTTATGGCTGG
>JANNSX010000025.1:0-3555 GCA_031403155.1 Hyphomicrobiaceae bacterium | reverse complement strand
CGATGGGGGAGGACCGCGCGCCTTGGACTTAGACCCGCAGGGGATAAGTCCTTAGGCGCGCCAAGGTGGGGGTGTTGTTTTTCTGCAGGTTCGATACGGCGTTCAATCGCAACCGACGAGCACCCCCACCTAGGATCGCCTAAGGGTTTAGCTGCCGCTAAATCCAAGGCGATCCGTCCTCCCCCATACAAAGGGGGAGGAAACGGAGCCGTGAGGCCTGACCAGTCATTAATCGCCGGAACCACCCTAACCCCCCAGGAACGAGCGCCGGACTTCCGGATCGGCGAGCAGCGCCTGGCCGGTGTCCGTGAATCGGTTGGCGCCTTGCACCAGTACATAACCCTTGTCGGCGATGGCGAGTGCCTGCCGTGCGTTCTGCTCGACCATCAGGATCGAGATCCCGGTTCGCGCCACCTCGATGATGCGGTCGAACAGCTCGTCCATGACAATGGGCGAGACGCCTGCGGTTGGTTCGTCCAGCATCAGCACCTTGGGCTCGGTCATCAGCGCGCGGCCGACGGCGACCTGCTGGCGCTGGCCGCCAGAGAGCTCGCCCGCGGCCTGATGGCGCTTCTGCTTCAGGATGGGGAAGAGCGTGTAGACCTGCTCCAAGGTGCCACGGATGTCGTCGCGCCTCAGGAACGCGCCCATCTCGAGGTTTTCTTCCACCGTCATGGTCGTGAAGACGTTCTGCGTCTGCGGCACGAAGGCCATGCCCTTGGCGACGCGGGCTTGGGGGCTCAGCGCGGTGATGTCCTCACCCGCGAGCCGCACTTGTCCGCCGCGTAGATTGAGCATGCCGAAGACGGCTTTCATGGCGGTCGACTTGCCGGCGCCGTTCGGACCGACGATGACGGCGATCTCGCCCTTTTCGACCGCGATCGTGCAGTCGTGCAGGATGTCGACCGGGCCGTAGCCGCCGGTCATCGTTTCCCCGATGAGGAAGGGCTCAGCCAACCGCCTCCTCCTTCAGCTTGTTCTTGAGGCCGGTGCCGAGATAGGCCTCGATCACCCGCTCGTTGCTCTTGATCTCGGCGACCGTGCCCTCGGCCAGCACCCGGCCTTCGGCCATGCAGATGACCGGGTTGCAAAGCTTGCCGATGAAATCCATGTCGTGCTCGATGACGCAGAAGGTGTAGCCGCGCTCCTTGTTGAGGCGAACGATGGCGTCGCCAATGGTATTGAGCAGCGTGCGATTGACGCCAGCGCCCACCTCGTCGAGGAAGACGATCTTGGCGTCCACCATCATGGTGCGGCCGAGCTCGAGCAGCTTCTTCTGTCCACCCGAGATCTGGCTCGCCTTCTCGCCGGCGAGGTGGCCGATGGTCAGAAACTCGAGCACTTCGTCAGCTTTCCGGGCGATGCGCGCCTCCTCCCCGGCGACGAGGCCGCGCCGGAACCAGGTGTTCCAGAGCGTCTCGCCGGCCTGGGCGCCCGGCACCATCATCAGGTTCTCGCGCACCGTCATCGAGCCGAACTCGTGCGCGATCTGGAAAGTACGGAGTAGACCTTTGTGGAAGAGGACGTGCGGGGCTAAGCCGGTGATGTCCTCGCCGTCCATCAGGACCCGGCCGGAGGTCGGCTGGTAGCGCCCGGCCACGACGTTGAACAGCGTCGTCTTGCCGGCGCCATTGGGACCGATGAGTCCGGTGATCGAGCCGGTCTTGATCTCAATCGATGCGCCATCGACGGCCCGGAAGCCCCCGAAGCGCTTCACCAGATTTTCGACGACGATCATGGGGTCCGCCTTGGGGTCAGACCCTGCGGGTCTGACCCCGTGATCAACCTCACAATGTAGGGGTCGAACCCGCAGGGTCTGACCCCAAGCTGATATGGCAACGGCCCGGAGTGTTTCCGGGCCGTTGCTGTCGTCCTCTGCAGTTTCAACCGGCTACTTGTATTCGTCGGTCGCCTGCTTGCCGTCCTTGACGGTATAAATGCGGTAGTTGCCCTTGCTCTCGCCGGCGCCGACGAGATTGACGGCCGTCGCGCCCTCGTAGTCGATGGCCGTACCGGCGGCCAGCAGCTCGAGACCCTTCGCCAGCTCGCCGGGGAGGATCTTCTCGCCTGGACCATTGGCGATTTCAGTGATCTTGGCCTTGATGTCGGCCGACTTCGACGACTTGGCCGCCTGCATGGCAAGCATGATCAACGCGGCGGCGTCATAGCTCTCCGGTGCAAAGGACGAGGTGCCATCGAAACCGCCAGCCTTCGCGAGCTCGAGGAACTTTTTCGAACCGTCGTTATCGATGCCGGGAACCGAGCCGTACGAGCCCTCGAGCGGCTTGCCGATGGCGGCAATGAGCGAGTCGCCATACATGCCGTCCGGCAGGTAGAAGATCTTGAAGGCGCCCGAGTCGAGCGCGGCCTGGATCATGCCCTTGCCGCCCTGGTCGACGTAGCCCGCAACGACGAGCAGGTCGCCGCCGGCCGCCGCCAGTGCGCCAACCTCGGCCGAGTAGTCGGCCTTGCCGTCCTCGTGAGCCGCGGAAAGCGTGACCGCGCCACCCGCTTTCTCGAATGACGCCTTGAAAGCCTCGGCCAAGCCCTTGCCGTAGTCGTTGTTGGTGAAGGTGAGGGCCACCTTCTTGACGCCGCGGACCATCAGCACCTCGGCCATCACCTCGCCCTGGCGGGCATCGGAGGGCGCGGTGCGGAAGAAGAGGCCGTCATCCTCGGCGGTCGACAGCGCGGGCGAGGTCGCCGACGGCGAGATCATGACGACGCCGTTCGGGCGGGCGACGTTCTGCAGGACGGCACCGGTCACGCCCGAGCAGTCGCCGCCCAGAATGCCCGCAACCTTGTCAGAGGTGACCAGACGTTCGGCCGCAGCGGTCGCCGCAGCGGCGTCGATGCAGGTCGAGTCGGCGCGCACCGCCGAAACCGTCGAACCGTCCATGAACAGCCCCGAGGCATTCACTTCGGCAATCGCCGCTTCCGAGGCCGCGGCCATGGAACCGGTCAGCGATTCAATCGGCCCGGTGAAGCCGTAGATGATGCCGATCTTGACCTCTTCCGCGCCGGCCATGCCAGCAAAGAGGGCGCTCACTGCCGTAGCAGTAAGAAGTTTTTTCATTGGTTAGCTCCCATGTTGGATCAAAGTCCTGAGCGCGAACCTAATTCGGGAATCCCGAAAAGCAAAGAAAATCATGCGCCCGGCATGGTTGTGGCAGTCATTGAAACAAAGTTTCAGGAAACGGCGTGAATTTGTTTTAAGCTTAAAGTAATTGACGCATTCCAACAACAATCGCTCAGATCGACAGGCGAATCGTGCTGGGTTTGCCCAGGGTTCCGCGCTCGCGGTAGGGGGTGGTCTGGTAATGGGCGCGGTAACATTTGGAAAAATGCGACGGGCTGGCGAATCCGCAGGCCAGCGCCACGTTGATGACGCTCATATCGGTCTGCATCAGCAGGTTGCGGGCCTTTTGCAGGCGCAGTTCCATGTAGTACCGTTTGGGGCTGCGGTTCAGATAGCGGCGGAACAGGCGCTCCAACTGCCGGGTGGACATGCCGACATCGCGGGCGAGGGTGGCGGGGCTGATCGGTTCTTCGATG
>JANNSX010000024.1:0-4655 GCA_031403155.1 Hyphomicrobiaceae bacterium | reverse complement strand
CCTTTTTAGGTACGCCGTCTCTCACGTTCCTCACTTGTCATCCCAGGCCTTGTGCCCGGGACCCATTTCGACGCAGGAACCCGACATCGCGGGTTTGGGTTCGCCATCGAGCAGGGCTACAAACAGGTCTTGTTTGTCTAGAGCACGTGTCCTGCCAAGTGGAAACCGGTTGGTCGAAGACAAGTGCTCGAAACCAATGACCTAGAGCGCCGATCTGATTCCGTCAGATCGAATAGCGCTCTAGTGCTGAGGCATCAGACTGAACGCGCATTCGCCGGGCCGAGCGATGATGGGACGCGACCCCCTGTCCCCTCGCGTTGGTGCGACCGACTCGGTAACACTCCGCCTCCATGGTCGACTTCCGCGATCTGCAGCACCGGCTCGAATATGCCCTCCTCCGGCTTGTAATCGGGATGGTCCGGCTGTTTCCGCTGGATCTCGCCTCCAATCTCTCGGCCAGGGCCTGGCGCGTGCTCGCGCCCCATGGCCGGCGGCAGGAGCGGGCGCTGGCGAACCTTGCCATTGCGTACCCGGAAAAATCGCTTGAGGAGCGCCGGAAAATCGCGCGTGCCATGTGGGGAAATCTCGGGCGCGTCATGGTCGAGGTGATCCAGATCGACCGGATGCTTGCCGACCGCTCGCGTCTCGAGTTCCGCTCTCAGAAGGTCTTCGACCGCTACGACGGCAAGCTCGGGCCGGCGGTGGCGGTGACGCTGCATCTGGGCAACTGGGAGCTTTCGGTCGAGCCCTTCACGCGCATGGGCGGGCATCCGGCGGCGATCTATAGGCTCGTCAAGAACCCTTATGTCGATCGCTACATCCGCCAGCAGCGCAAGGATCTCTTTCCGGGCGGCATGCTTGCCAAGGGCAAGGCCTATGGCGACAATTCGGAGGGGCAGAAGACCGCGCGGCTCATCATGGATTTCGTGCGCCGCGGTGGACGGCTCGGCATCGTCTCCGATCTCCACGACAAGAACGGTTTGCCGGTGCCGTTTTTCGGCAGACAAGCGAAATCGACACCGGTGCCGGCGATGATCGCGCGCCGGACGGGGAGCCGCATCTGGATGGGCCGCTGCGTCCGGAAGGGCGAGAGCTCGCGTTTCTGGCTCGAGGTGAAGGAGCTGAAGGTCGCCCGCACCGCCAACCAAGGCAACGACATTCGCGAGACGACGGCGGCGCTGCAGCGCCAGTTCGAGGCCTGGATCCGAGAGAGCCCGGAGCAGTGGATGTGGTCGAACAGGCGGTGGGGGTGAGTGGGGCGCTTGGGCCCGATGAGAATTGGTTACACGCATGTGGGGACAGGAGGCGGTTCATCGGCCCCAACGGGGCCGTGGGCTGTAGCCGTAGGTGGAGCGCAGCGAACCCCGTGGGAAGTTTGGTCTCTTCTCCGGACTGCCCCGTGAGGGGCAGAGGACTCCTTCGCCCCGTCGGGGCGATCTGGATTTTTGTCACCCCTTCCACGGATTTCGCTTCGCTTCACCCGTGGCTACACTCCGACGCCCCGATGGGGCGTCGCCGCGAGATCGAGGCGTGGATCCGCGAGACGCTGGAGCAGTGGATGTGGTCGAACAGGCGGTGAGGTTTGGTGGGCGCTTGGGCCCGATGAGAATTGGTGACACGCATGTCACGCTATAGTAGTTGGCCTGGAGCGCGTGCCAATGCTTGATCTCACTTCACCACGGTGGTCGGAGCTGCAGCAATGCTACGGACCAGCCACGGAGATTCCGCAACAACTTAGCAAGCTGCTTGGCAGCCAGAACTGCAGTGACGATCCGCACGACGTTCTCTTCAGCCGGCTTTGCCACCAGGGCACAGTGTATGCCGCCACCTACGCAGCAGTACCCCACTGCGTTGCGGCGTTACCCAAGCAAGGACTCCAAGGTCAGATCACACTGCTGATGTTCCTTGGGGAGGCGATCGTAACCCACGACCGGCCGCCAGTACCGAACGATCTCTCGAGTTCATACTTCGCGGCAATCGAAACGCTCAAACCGTTGGCTATCGAGATTGCGAAGCGACCGGACATACCTAGTCTCGAGTACTCCACGGTCTTGGACTCCGTACCGGCGGTCCATGGATTGTGGAACACTCACATCATCGTCGATTGCTTCCTGGTGAATTGTGAAATCGTTGGGCTCTGCAAGTATTGCCAATCGAACTTGCACGTCCTCCAAAGCGACCTTCCCTTGGTGGCGCGACCTGGCAGCGAACCCGACGAGGACACCGACGATGACGCTTCAGAGGTCACACCAGCAGAATTGCCGCAGGGGACGTGGGACGGCACGATCCGCGATGACAACGCGCTCGATTGGTTGACGGCGTTTGCGAGCGAGGCTGGCCAAATTGAGATCACCGAAAAGATCAGAGCGCTGTTCGGTACCTTGTCATGCCCGAGCTGCCAACGAGGCCTCTGCCTTTGGGATGCGGCCGTTGCGGAGTGCAACGCGGGAGACGAAGAAGACTGATGCAAACGCTCCAAGGTCGCGCGTTGCCGAGCCTTGAACTCGCGCCAGCCCTGCCTACCCCATCGCCTCGACCAGCTTCGCCGCCTTATCGATCAGCGCCGCCTGATGGGACTGCAGATCCTGCTGGCCCCAGCCGGCCATCATCGGGGCCCAGGGATCCTCGACGGGGGTTTTGATGCCGCTCATCTCCTCGAGCACGGCGAGACCGCAATAGGGCACATACATCGCCGAGTAGCCGCCCTCGTGCGTCATGATCAGGCGGCCGCCGCACAGCTCGTCCGCCGCGCTGAGCAGCATCCGCGTCATCGCCCGATACCCTTCGGAGGAGACCATCTGGCGGCCGAGCGGGTCGACGCCCGAGCCGTCGAACCCCGACGGCACGACGATCAGCTCCGGCTTGAAGCGCTTGAGCGCCGGCATGACCACGCGCTCGAAGGCCGCCACATAGGCGCCGTTGCCCGAGCCGGGCGGCAACGGAATATTGATGTTGAAGCCGCGACCCTTGCCCTCGCCCACCTCCTCGAGACCGCCGGAGGCCGCGGGGAACAAATTGTCCTGGTGCAGCGAGATCGTCAGCACGGAAGGGTCGGAATAGAACGCTGCCTGCGTGCCGTTGCCGTGGTGCACATCCCAATCGATGGTGGCGACGCGCGTGATGCCGTAGGTGGCCTTGGCGTGGTGGATGGCGATGACCGCGTTGCCGAACAGGCAGAAACCCATGCCGAGATCGGCGATGGCGTGGTGGCCGGGCGGGCGGATCAGCGCGTAGGCGTTCTTGACCTTGCCTTGCATGACGGCATCCGTCGCGACGATCGCGCCGCCGGCGGCGAGCAGCGCGATCTCGTAACTGCCTTTGCCCATGGGGGTGAGCGCGCTCGCCTCGCCATAGCCCGCCTCGCTGATCGCCTTGATCTTGGCGATGTGGTCGCGGGTGTGGAAGCGGGCAACCTCGTCGTCGGTGGCATAGCGCGGCTTCAGCTGCACGAGCTGATCCAGCAACCCCGAGACCTCGATGAGGTTGCGCATGCGCCGCTTGGTTTCCGGGTTCTCGTTGTGCTCGCCGGGCTGGACGGTCAGGCTCGGCGCGAAGATGCCGGAGTAGTTCCAGGTGTTGTGCCACATGTAGAGTTCATGAAAGACGAATCCGGTGGACATAGGCGGCGCTCCATCGAAGAGGACAAGGGACCGGGGTCGAGGCTACTGGTGGCGGCCTGGGGCGGCAAGCCGCCGGGAGATCGACCGAGGCCGCTGCAGCGATGAGCGGCTATGCCACCTCGGCGCAGCGACGCGATGCTTCTGCCGGGCACACGAGCGCTGCCCAAGGAGGGTTCGCCGGAAGTGCTGTGCGTGGAGAGGGGGCGACGGCTCGAGCAACACACGGCAGTTGCCGACCTGCCGCAGTCCGGGCGCCCGGCGGTCGAGCCCTCAGAAAGTGTGCTTCAAGCGCCCCTTGAGGCCGGTGTCGTCATCGGCCGGCCCGGCATCGACCGGTGCCGAGGATTTGCCGCCATAAAGCAGCTCCAACCCGAAGTCGAGATTTGGGGCAATGGACGAACCAGCGTTGTCAACAGCGCTATCGCCCGGCTCGCTGTCATCGTCGAGACCGAGGCCGGTGTCAGCCGTTTGTGCCGGGTCTGCCACTTGAGGTGCCGAAGGAGGGCCAACCTCGGCCGGCACGGTTTCCTGAAACGCCTGTGCGCTGCCGGCCGCCGCCAGCACGAACGCCACCCAGAATGCCAGACCCTTGGACCCAATCATATCGCAACAACCCCGTGCCGCAGCGAGCACGACCATGCGGCATCGCGCTGTTCCGATCAAGAAATCACCCGCCCCTTGTAACTGTATGAAATAGCGGGAACTTTCTGGAGAAACGCCGTTTCGAGTGGCGGTCACGCAACAGACTTCCTGTCCATTAAGGAAATCACATATCGACTGTTGCCTGAAAGACTCGGCACCACTTGGCTTGAGCGGGCTGCGTTTGATCGGACGCGACAGCCCACTCTAGGTTTTTTGTTTGGTCGCATGCTTTCGCGATTAACCGGTTTCCACTTAGGGCACCTTCAACGATAAGTGAATCGTGATCCGTGAGCGTGCGACGGATCGACTCGGGGGATTCTCTCGCGGCGCGAACAGTCGTACGCGACCGGCATGATCGACCGGGACGGGATCAGATTGCGCTGGGAGACATTG
>JANNSX010000023.1:0-6350 GCA_031403155.1 Hyphomicrobiaceae bacterium | reverse complement strand
ATCGGCACCGGCATCGTGGCGGCGCCTGTCCTCGGTGGCACCGGGCTCTGGGACTACGCCGCCAATGCGCCAGCGGCCGCCTACGACATGCAGGCTCAAGCCGGTATCCAGGCCCAGGCCGTGCTGGTGACGATCCTCTGGTCGGGAATTGGGTCCGCCGTTCTCTTCAAGCTCGTCGACCTCGCAGTCGGCCTGCGCGTCGAAACCGACGAGGAGCGCGAAGGCCTCGACCTCGTCGATCACGGGGAGCGGGCGTATAATTATTGAGTTGGGTTCGCTTGCGTGGTGCACCAGCTAAGCATTCGCGAGCGTCTGATCATTGCGCGATGCATGGGTTCTTTTGGCCCTCCCCACCCGAGCAGGGCAATCGCGTTTGGCGATCGCATGTGGTCCGAAAAGTCACCGCACCCTTTCCTCCCCCTTTCTATGGGGGAGGACCGCGCGCCTTGGACTTAGATGCGCAGCAGCTAAGTCCTTAGGCGCGCCTAGGTGGGGGTGTTCGTTCAGCGTCGCAAGGCGTGGCGGGTCGAGGGGCGCTCGCGCAAGGCATCGGCGATATCGTCGTCGACAACGCGCACGTCATTCTCCGGCGAAGTGTTTGCGCGGGCGTTGGGCATCGGATTCCCGGTAAACCCAAATCGCGGGACGAGCACCCCCACCTAGGCGCGCCTAAGGGTTTAGCTCACCGCTAAACCCAAGGCGTACCTTCCTCCCCCATACAAAGGGGGAGGAAGGTACGCGGCGAGCTCATGGTCATTACAACAACATCATATGCGATTGCCCTGCCCCGTGGGGGGGGGGTGGGTGCCGGCAGGCGGGAGAGGGGTTGATCCTCGACGGACCTGACCGCGCAACGAGCGGTGGTACGAGGTCCGCTCAACCCCTCATCCGGCGCAGTCATGGCGGAGCCATGCTCCGCATGGACCGCGCCACCTTCTCCCCAAAGGAGAAGGCCGATAACACTATCGCTGTAAGCCGGTGAGATACTTCGCAAGTCAAGGCGAGACTCACAAGAAGCGATCGTACCGGCGCAGCACCGACATCACCTCGTCGCGCGAGATGGTGTTCAGCGGCTTCGATAAGCGCTCCTTGATGACAGCCTGACGCTCTGGCGAGCGAGCGGGCGGCGTCAGATCAGCAATGCTCTCCATGATCTCGTGAGCAAGCAGGTCCTGGGCGGCCTCTGGGAGGGCGCGGGCCGCCTCGACGGCTTGATCGAGGGAAGTGCTCTTGCGCAGATGTTTGTTCATCGGCGTAGTATAGCCCGACCAAGTCAAATGCGATATGCGAGACAACTCGAATGCAGGCGATTGATCCCCCCCAAGACACCCTCGCCCGTGCCGTCCAGTCGCCGTTTCCGCGGCTGCGGGCGCTGCTCGACGGCATCGAGCCCGGTGCGCCGGCGATCGACATGACGATCGGCGAGCCGCGGCATGCAGCCCCGGATTTCGTCACGCGGATCATCGAGGAGAACAAGGCAAGCTTCGGCAAGTATCCGCCCATCAACGGCATTCTTGAGCTGCGGCAGGCAATCGCGCAATGGCTCGAGCGGCGCTACCGGCTGGATAGCAAGATCGACGCGGAGAAAAACGTCCACGTCCTCTGCGGCTCGCGCGAGGGCTTGTTCTCCGCCGTGGCGCCGGCCCTCGATCGGCGCGCGGCTCATCCCCGGCCGGCCGTGCTGATCCCCAACCCGTTCTACCAGGTCTACATCGCCGCCACGCTGACGAATGGGGCCGAGCCGGTTTTTCTCCCCGCGACCGCCGAAACCGGCTTCCTCCCCGATCTCGACCGGCTCGCGGCCGATAAGGCGCTGCTCGAGCGTACGCGCACCTTCTATCTCTGCTCGCCGTCGAACCCTCAAGGGGCGGTTGCGAGTCGCGATTATCTCGCGCGAGCCATCAAGCTCGCTCGCCATTTCGATTTCATGCTCTTCGCCGACGAGTGTTATTCGGAGGTTTATGCGGAGCGTCCACCGCCTGGCATTCTGGAGGTCGCGGCCGAAACGGGCAGCTTCGCCAATGTCGTTGCCTTCAATTCCCTCTCCAAGCGCTCGAACCTGCCGGGTTTGCGCTCCGGCTTCGTCGCGGGCGATGCGGACTTTATCTCCCGGCTGAGCCAGTACCGGAACGTCATGGCCCCGCAGATGCCGCTCCCCATCCAATGGGCGAGCACGGCCGTCTGGGCCGACGAGGCGCATGTGACGCCCAGCCGGCAGCTCTATCAGGAGAAATTCCGTCTGGCGGCCGAAACGCTCGGCAATCGCTTCGGCAATCCGGTGCCTGGCGGCGGCTTTTTCCTTTGGCTCGATACGAGCCATCTGGGCGGCGGCGAAGCGGCCTCGGTAAGACTCTGGAAACGATGCGGTGTCAAAGTGTTACCGGGCGCTTATCTGTCGCAAAAGGACGTGAACGGCTCCGACCCCGGTGCCGCTTATGTGAGGGTCGCGCTGGTGCACGACCTTCCAACGACACGAGACGCGCTCGACAGGTTGCGGATCGCCTTGTCTGAGGTCTGAGTAGGACACTCGTGTCCCGGACCGCAATGACCGACATCGTTGTTGCGACCGCTCTCGGTCATTGCGGTCCAAAGGGACACGAGAAGAGTTAGAGGTTTCGTGTGGTGCTCATCCCGCAATTGCCGACATTGAGCCCAGCCGCGACATCGGTCGGCAAATGCGGGGCACCACACTGATGTCGTTGCATTTAGAGCAAGCCCTGGAGCCGCGAGGCCTCCTGCCGGCAGCCGTGGAGCACGGTCTGCGGTCGGGAAGCCGGCGTTTGCTCGGGCTTTCGATCATTACGCTGACATCGCTCGGCTGGCTCGCGCTGCTGACCTGGGCTGGCAGCGACGGCGCGACGGCGATCGGCCCTTCCTTCCTGCCGCAGAATGTTCTGGGATCGCCCGGGGCCTTCCTCGCCGATATGGGTCTGCAGGCGATCGGCCTCGGCGCCGCGCTGCTGCTCTTCGCGCCCACCTTCTGGGGCATCGACATGCTGGCCGGGCGGGCCCTGCCCTCGCTCCGCAAGCGCGTGCTGATGTGGCCTCTGGCGACGGTGCTTCTCGCGGGCGCGCTCGCCGCGCTGCCGCGTCCGGGCTTCTGGCCGCTGGAGCACGGGTTTGGAGGACTGGGTGGCGATCTCGTGTTCGAGATACAGCGCGTGCCGTTCTTCTCCTTTGGCAGCACGCTCGCGACGCTGGCGGCCTTTGTCGCGCTCGCCGGAACGGGTGCCCTGGCGCTCGCCTACACGCTGGGCCTGACCAAACCGCGCGAGCGCTACGTGCCGCCCCGGCGCGTCGAGCCGCCGGCTTTCGAGCCCGAGACTGAAATCGAAACAGAGCCCAAGCGGCGATCCTGGGGTATAGGCGGATGGCTGAAGGCACAGGCCTCCGCCCTGCTTGCCTCCGATCCGCCGGATCTCGCCCGCCAGGCGCCGCCCGACTTGCCACTCGGCTGGGACCGGTTGGATGCGCGTGGGCTTGCGAATGAACCGGCCGGAACTCGACCAACTTCGCGCGGTTTCGGCGCGGCGAAGTTCTCGCCCTATGCCGCCATCGATGAGGGCGAGGACGAAGGCGACGCCGATCCGAGTCTGCTCGGGGGTGTCACCGGCGAGACGCTCGCGCCGATCGGGATCGATCCCAACGAGGACGCCATGAGCGCGGCCATCGCCCGCCGCTTTGCACCCGCTGGTGCGAAGGGAGACCTGCCCCCTCCGGCTCCGGCGCGCAAATCCGAGCCCGTCGATGCGCCCTTGCCGCCGCCCAAGGCGCGCGCCCGCGGCTTCGGTCCGGCCGATCCCGCGGATCGCGCGCGGCGCGGCTTCAAGCTGCCCTCGGTTCGCCTCTTGAAAAAGCCAGCCGCTGTGAAACCCAATCCCGAGCTGACGCAATCCGTCATGCGCGGCAATGCGCGGCTGCTGGAGGACGTGCTCAACGACTTCGGCATCAAGGGCCAGATCGTCGATATCCGGCCCGGCCCGGTCATCACCGTCTATGAGCTCGAGCCCGCGCGCGGCATCAAGGCTTCGCGCGTCATTGCACTGGCGGACGATATCGCCCGCTCCATGAGCGCGGCCTCGGCCCGTATCGCGGTCATCCCTGGCCGCAACGCCATCGGCATCGAGCTGCCCAATCCGCGCCGCGAGCCGGTGGGTTTGCGCGACCTTCTCGAAAGCGAGGTCTATCGTACGACCGGCGCGCAGCTACCGCTCGCGCTCGGCAAGGCGACCGACGGGACATGCGTCGTCGTCGATCTCGCGCGTATGCCGCATCTGCTCGTCGCGGGCACCACCGGCTCGGGCAAGTCGGTCGGCATCAATGCGATGATCCTGTCGCTGTTGTTCCGCCTGACGCCCGATCAGGTGAAGCTGATCCTCATCGATCCGAAGATGCTGGAGTTGTCGGTCTACAACGGCATTCCGCATTTGCTCGCCCCGGTCGTCACCGATCCGCGCAAGGCCGTCGTCGCGCTCAACTGGGTCGTGCGCGAGATGGAGGAGCGCTACAAGCGCATGTCGCTCCTCAACGTGCGCAACATCGAGACCTACAACAACGCGCTCGCCAATGCCGAGCGCCAGGGCCGTGCCCCCATCCGCCGGGTCCAGACGGGCTTCGACCGCCGCACCGGCCAGCCGATCTATGTCGAGGAGACGCTCGACCTCACGCCGATGCCCTTCATCGTCGTCGTCATCGACGAGATGGCGGACCTGATGATGACCGCCGGCAAGGACATCGAGGCAGCGGTGCAGCGCCTCGCGCAGATGGCCCGCGCCGCCGGCATCCATCTCATCACCGCGACGCAGCGCCCGAGCGTCGACGTCATCACCGGCACTATCAAGGCGAACCTGCCGTCGCGCATCTCCTTCAAGGTCGCCTCCAAGATCGACAGCCGGACGATCCTGGGCGATGGCGGGGCGGAGCAGCTCTTGGGTGCCGGCGACATGCTGTATTCGCTGGGCGGCACTCAGGTCTCCCGCGTGCACGGCGCCTTTGTTGCCGACGAGGAGGTCGAGCAGGTGGTGGTCGATTTGAGGGCGCAGGGCAGGCCGGCCTATGTCGAGGCCATTACGGCCGATCCCGAGGAGGCTTCGGGCGATGATGGTGAAGCGGGCGAGGGCGGTTCGGGCGACGACCTCTACGACCGCGCCGTTTCGATCGTGCTGAAGGACCGGAAGGTCTCGACGAGCTACATCCAGCGCCGGCTCCAGATCGGCTACAACCGCGCGGCCGATCTGATCGAGCGCATGGAGCAGGACGGCATCATCAGCCCGCCCAACGGCGCGGGCAAGCGTCACATTCTCGCAGGCGATGCCCAGAGCGCCTAAATTGCCTCATATTCCCGTGGGAAAGGCCGGTTCCGATCTATCGGGGACCGCGATGCGGTCTTATCCGTTTGTCGTCGTTTTGCGTTTCGGGCGATCAAAGATCGCCTTTGAGGTTCGGAGCTAAAACGATGAAATTGCTCTGCCGTTTGGGTCGCGCCTTTGCCGTTGCCTCGGTACTTCTGGTGTCGCCGTCGCTGGCCGAGGAGACCGAGGAAGCCCCGCCCGACACGGCCGTCGGCGGCACCACCACTTGGTCGGCCGAGGTCGATTCGACCGTCAGCGGCATCACGCTCGACGACACCCAACTTGCCGTGGTCGCGGAGGTGAACGCCTACTTCAACGGCATCACCGATCTCAAAGGCTCCTTCCTGCAGACGGATGCGGAGAAGGGGCAGAGCAAGGGCAAGTTCTACATCCAGAAGCCCGGCCGGTTCCGCTTCGACTACGCCTCGCCCTCGACGCTCGTGGTGCTGTCGGATGGCGAGTATCTCTCCTTCGAGGAGGAGGGCAATCCGCCCGATCGCTATCCGCTCGAATCCACGCCCTTCGGAGTGCTGTTCGAGGAGAAGGTCGATCTCACCAACTCGGCCAAGATCGTCGAGCTCTACTCGGGCGCTGATCTGGCGACGATTGCGCTCGAGGATCGCAGTGATGACTCGAACGGGCGGATCAAGCTGTTCTTCGCCCGCGTCGACGGCAAGCTCGAACTCGCCGAATGGCTGGTGACTGGCCCGGAGGGCGGCGACACAAGGGTTGAGCTCGCGGAGCTTGTCCGGGGCGAGAAGGCGGCCGCCGAGCTGTTCGAGCTGCGCAAGATATCGGGTGAGGAAAAGAAGAGCGGGCAGAAGTAGTTAGTTCTCGTTTTGTTCACGCGCCCGTCGCTAGTGTCCCGATCCCGAAGTTCGTCGGATTAAGTTGCGATCTCGGCGCGAACTTCGGGATCGATAAGGACAATAGACGAGTCAATGGCTTAGCGTGGCGGTTCAGAAGTTCGCCTTCGGTGTTCGCTGCGATGAGGGGGCG
>JANNSX010000022.1:0-5795 GCA_031403155.1 Hyphomicrobiaceae bacterium | reverse complement strand
CCTTTTTAGGTACGCCGTCTCTCACGTTCCTCACTTGTCATCCCAGGCCTTGTGCCCGGGACCCATTTCGACGCAGGAACCCGACATCGCGGGTTTGGGTTCGCCATCGAGCAGGGCTACAAACAGGTCTTGTTTGTCTAGCAGGCTGCTGAAAAAGTCCGAAACTTCGGTTGCAGAGACTCCCGAAACGACGTCTGTGATCGAGCAGAGGGAAAACAATCGTGTCGGACTACGCTCAGATCGGTCACAGACGCTGCTGTTCTTGGGGGCAAAAGTCCTTTTTCAGCAGCCTGCTAGAGCATTCCTCCGATTCCGTCAGGTCGGAAACCGCTTTAGGCCCGGGCGGCGGCTCCGGCCGGCTTCAATCCAAACAGCAGTCGCACCGGGCCGAAGGGCCTGACCAGAATCACGTAGACGGCGATACTCGCGGCCGCGGAGAGTCCGAGTACGAGCGCGTATTTCGGCCACACCGATAGGCTGATGCCGTCGACCAGATAGGCAACGACGACGATCCACGTCTGGTGCAGGATGTAGAACGGCAGCACCGCCTCGCTCGCTGCCTCGAGATACGGACCCGGCTTGTTGAGCGCCCGCTCGGCCAAGCCGATGAGGGCAATGACGGATGCCCAGCCGGAGAGGCCGTGCAGCGCGCCATGCACCAAGGGACCGGCCGAACCAAGAGTTGCACTATCGACGGAGAACCGAAGCAGCAGACCCGACAGGATGCCGATCGCCGCAATGATGGCCGCCAGACCGAAGGCATCGCCGGCTGCCTTCACTCCCCCTTGGCGGCCCGCCAGCAGCGCCCCCGCCAGGAAATAGACGACGAAGGAGAGCATGTTCCAGCCGCCGAGCCCATTGGGCCCGAGCAGGACGTCGACGAGCGCCAGCGGGATCGGCGGCAGCAACACCAGCATGGCTCGACGTGGCAACCCATCCTGGGTCAGGCCCGCCAGCCATTGCGCTGCTCGCGAGAGCACGCCAAGCAGCGGCAACGCCGCCAGCGTGAAAACGAAGAGCGCCAGCAGATACCAGAGGTGCAGCCCCATCCAAGCGAAGTTGGCTGTTCCGCCGATCTCCAGATACGGCGCATTGAAGTAATGCGGATAGAATGAAATGAACGAGCCGTCGAACTGACCTCGACTGACACGCTCGACATAGACCTGCGGCGGCACGACCACGAGGATGCCGAAGATGAGCGGCACGATCAGGCGTTTAACGCGCTCGAGAAGCAATGCCGGCCGCGTGCGGGACTGGGCGGCGATCATCATGCTGATGCCGGAGATCACGAACAGGAGCGGCATCGTCCAGAGCAATAGAAACGCACCGAGCACCTCGAGCCCGGCGCTCCGGCTCGCCGAGACGAAGTGCCAGATCTCCGCGGCATAGGGTGAGCCGCTGTGAAAGAGAAAAATTCCGGCCGTCGCGATGATGCGCAGCCAGTCGAGGCCATAGTGCCGTTTGCTCAGCATCGATATCGCCACTCCGCCGGATGTCACGTCACGGTTCCGCGTGCATCGACCGTGACGGCGCCCAACACTTCCCCACCGGAGATCAGCACGACCTTGTCGTAGAGGTTGCTCACCGGACAGACATGGTTCGGAACGATGCGCACGAGATCGCCGACCTTGGGCTTGCGGTTGGTGCGCGACACATCGAGATAGCCGTGCTCCTCGTTGACGCTGTAGATCGGCGCGTCGTTGAGATCGGCGACGATGCCGAAGCCCTTGAGGCTCATGAGATCGCTTGTCAGCGCCTTGGAGCCCGCATCGACGATGGCGCGATCGACATGCGGACGGCTGACGACGGTCGCCAACACGGTGAGCGCGCAGTCGTCCAGCTTGGCGGCGCCGGCCGCCATGGTGGCGCGGTCGTGATAGATGTAGGTGCCGGCGCGATATTCGGTGACCGGCGCCATTCCCTCATCCTTCCACATGTCGGGCGTGCCGCCGCTCGAAACCGTTTTCACCTCCAGGCCGTCCTTGCCGAGTAACACCTTGGCCGCATCAAAGAACACTTCGATGTCGCGCCGCCCGCCGGACTTCGGATAAGTCATGAGACCGTCGAAGGTGAGATGCTTCGAGGCGGCGATGCGGCGGGCGAGCGTTTGCGCATCGACCGGCGTCTGCACGCCGTTGCGTCCCGCGCCCGTATCGCATTCGACGAGCACGGCGAGCTTGCGGCCGGCAGCTTCGGCGGCTTGCTCGAGGCCGGCGAGCACCGCCTCGGAATCGGCGACGACTTTGATGTCGGTCGTGCGAATGAGCTCCGCCAGCCGCGCGAGCTTGGAGCGTCCGAGGATGTTGAAGGTCAAGAGCATGTCGCGGATGCCGGCCGCCGCCATCACCTCGGCCTCGCCGACCTTCTGCACCGTGATGCCTTTGGCGCCGAGCGCCATCTGATGCAGCGCCAGCGGCACGAGCTTGTGGGTCTTGATGTGCGGCCGGTTGGCGAAGTCCGCTCTGTCGCAGCGTTCCTGCCAGCGAACGAGATTGCGCTCGACGATGTCGAGATCGATGACCGGCACCGGCGTCTCGAGGTCCTCGAGACGCCGGCCGGCGGGCTCGAGCTGAAACAGGTCGATAAGGGAGGGAGAGGGCATCAGCGCATCCTGTGGTGAGGCGCGCCGAACCTATCGTCTGAGGCAGGATCGAAGCAAGGCACCGGACGGCATAGAGCCTATGCCGTCCGGCCGAAGCGCGGGGAAGGATAGCGGCGCCTCGCGACAGATTGTTAGTTCGGGCTGCCCTCAGCCGGGGCCTCGCCTTCGGTCGGAGCCTCGCCCTCGGGTGCGCGCTCCATCTGCTCGCCGCGGTCGCGGTGACGCCAGCCGCGCCGGCGCTGACGATCACTCTTGTCGAGCACCTTGTCGTCGTTGCGATCGAGGCGGGCAACGAGGCCGGCGAAGGGCCCGTTGAACTCCTCCGAGGTCACTTGCGCGTTGCCGTCCTTGTCGAGGCGCTGGAACTGGCGCACCAGCATCGGCCGCATCTGCTCGAGCCAGACGGACTCGAACTCCTGCAGGGTCAGCTCGCCGTTCTTGTCGGCATCGCCCATCGCGAGCAGGGCCGCCCGCGCGGCGTCGATCTCCTCCTGCGTCAGCTTCTTGTCCTTGTTGGTGTCGAGCTGATCGAGCATGTGCAGCATCCGGCCGCCGCCGCGATGTTCGCCGGGCCCGTCGCCCATACCCATGTCCATGCCGTGTTGGCCGCCATGACTCCAGCCGCTCTGTCCGGCGGTGGCCAACACCACGCCCGTCAGGCCAGCGACGCCGAGGATGCCGCCAACGAGGGCGAAGCGTGCTTTCTTATTCATGTGATGTGTCCTTCCGTTCCGGGCCATGAGGGGGAGTGCAGCCCGCCTATGATCGAAGAACGAAAGCCCACCCGCCGATCCGTCGCGGCGGGCCGGAGGTCATTTCGTGGCGGAGGTGTGGTTGGCGTGGTTGGGCTCAGCGCCTCCCGGGTGGTCAAACTCGGGTCACCTCCAGCACACGCGGGTCCCGGCCCACGCGTGCTTCGCACGCTGGCCGGGATGACGTTGGGGTGGGGACTTCGATCATCGGTGCCGCTGCGGGTGCGTATTCGTTGTTTTCCGGACGCATCGCCGACCATTCAAAGTACGCCCAACGAACCAGGAAGCCTTGCTCCGAACCCACCCCAACGTCATCCCGGCGAAGGCCGGGACCTGTGTGTGCTAAGGTGACATGCGGTGGCCGAATGCGAGCGGACTGGCAAGCCAATGCCACCTCACCCGCCGCGCTTGGCCGCAATCGCCGCACCGATCTCGGTCAGGATCGCCGGATCGTCGATCGTCGCCGGCATCTTGTAGTCCTCGCCGTCGGCGATCTTCTTCATGGTGCCGCGCAGGATCTTGCCTGAGCGCGTCTTGGGGAGTCGCGGCACCGTGATCGCCGTCTTGAAGGCGGCAACCGGGCCGATGCGCTCGCGCACGAGCGACACCGTCTCCGCCTCGATCTCGGCGGGCGGGCGATTGACGCCGGCCTTCAGCACGAGGAAGCCGACCGGCACCTCACCCTTCATCGGATCGGCGGCACCGATCACCGCGCATTCGGCGACATCCTTGTGGGAGGCCAGCACCTCCTCCATAGCGCCCGTCGACAGGCGATGGCCGGCGACATTGATGATGTCGTCGGTGCGGCCCATGATGAAGAGATAGCCGTCCGCGTCCTTGAAACCGGCGTCGGCGGTTTTATAGTAGCCGGGGAACTCCGCGAGGTAGCTGGCGCGGAAGCGCTCATCAGCATTCCAGAGCGTCGGCAGGCAGGCAGGCGGCAGCGGCAGGCGGACGACGATGTTGCCGAGCTTGCCGGCTTCGACCGGATAACCGGCATCGTCGAGCACCTGCACGTCGTAGCCGGGCATGGCGACCGTCGGCGATCCGTACTTCACCGGCAGGGCACCGAGCCCCACGGGATTGGCGGCGATGGACCAGCCGGTTTCCGTCTGCCACCAGTGATCGATGACAGGAACTTTCAACTGCTGCTCGGCCCACTGCACGGTGTCGGGATCGGCGCGCTCGCCGGCGAGGAAAAGCGTTTGGAACTGCGATAGATCATACTTCCCGATCAACTCGCCCTTCGGGTCCTCCTTCTTTATGGCCCGAAAGGCTGTCGGTGCCGTGAACAGCGCCTTCACCTTGTGCTCGGCGACGACGCGCCAGAAGGCGCCGGCATCGGGGGTTCCGACCGGCTTGCCTTCGTAGAGGATCGCCGTGCAGCCGGCCAGCAGCGGCGCATAGACGATGTAGGAATGCCCGACCACCCAGCCGACATCGGAAGCCGCCCAGAACACGTCGCCCTCCGAGCAGCCGTAGATGTTCGGCATCGACCAGGCGAGCGCCACCATGTGCCCGCCGTGATCGCGCACGACGCCCTTGGGCTGGCCGGTCGTGCCGGAGGTGTAGAGGATGTAAAGCGGATCGGTCGAGGCGACCGGCACGCAGGGCGCCTTAAGATTTGCCGCGCGGGCTTTTCCAACAAGTGCGGACCAATCGAAATCGCGCCCCAGACTGAGCGGCGCCACCGCCTGTGGCCGCTGCAGAATGATGCAGGACTTCGGCTTGTGGCTCGAAAGCTCGATGGCCTTATCGAGCAGCGGCTTGTAGGCGACGACACGGCCGGGCTCGAGGCCGCAGGAAGCCGAAACGATCGCGACGGGCTTGGCATCGTCGATGCGCGTCGCCAGCTCAGTTGCCGCAAAGCCCCCGAAGACGACGGAATGCACGGCCCCCAGCCGCGCCACCGCCAGCATGGCGATCACCGCCTCCGGCACCATCGGCATGTAGACGATAACGCGATCGCCCTTCGTCACGCCGCGCTTCGCCAGCACGGCCGCGTAGGTCGCGACCTCGTCGAGCAGCTCCGCATAGGTGAAGCTGCGGCCGGTGCCGGTCATCGGGCTGTCGTAGATGAGCGCCTTCTGGGCGCCCCGCCCCGCGCTCACATGCCGGTCGAGGCAATTGTGGACCGTATTGCACAAGCCGCCCGTGAACCAGCGGCCATACTGCCCGGCATAGGCGTCGAACACCTTGTCATAGGGCTTGTACCATTCGACGGCCGTCGCGGCCTCGGCCCAGAACCGCTCTGGGTCCGCCTGCCAGGCGGCGTAGGTCTCGGGGTAGCGGCTCATGACGGTCATTCTCCGGCCTAGTACCCGATCGCAGAATTGAGTGCCACACGTCGTGGCACGAAAATGCCGCGTGAATCGGGTACTTCAGCCAAAAAGCTAGTACCAGCCATTTCTGATGGCGGGTACTAGAGCGGGCTAAGAACC
>JANNSX010000021.1:0-10708 GCA_031403155.1 Hyphomicrobiaceae bacterium | reverse complement strand
ATGCATCGAGGTGCGCGCGCCCGCCGGTCGCCCGTCTTGGCGCACGTCGTGGCGGGCGTGACTGGCCTTGCGTTCTGCCGCCGCCCCTCACCCTGCCCTCTCGCCCTACGCCCACGCTACGGGGAGAGGCGGCGAGAGTTGTGCTCATAGCACATGTCAGGGACGCACCGCGCTTCTGCCTCTCCCCGCTTGCGGGGAGAGGGGGAGGGTGAGGGGCGCCCACAGGGGATATCGTTGCCGGAAACTCCACTGACGGGCGACCTGCCGGTCGCCCCTACATCACGCGCTCAGCGTGCGCGAGCGCAACGTGGCGCTACTCTCAATTCTGCACGCGCTTCGTGTAGCCGCCATCGACCACGACATTGGCGCCTGTCACGAAGCTCGCGCGCGAACTCGCCAGGAACGCGACCACGTCGGCCACCTCCTCGGGCCGGCCGAGGCGGCCGATGGGTGTCTTCTGCACGGTCGCCTCGTAGTATTTCGGCTGGTTGAGCTCGACGTCGTGCCAGAATCCGCCCGGAAAATGGATGGGGCCGGGGCTTACGCAATTGGCGCGGATACCGAGCGGGGCGACCTCGGCCGCGAGCGATTTCACATAGTAGAGCAGCGCCGCCTTGAGCGAGCCGTAGGCGACCTCCGGAAAGCCGTAGTCCTCCACCCCCGACACCGAGGCGATGGCGATGATCGAGCCCTCGCGCGCGGATTCGAGCAGCGGCCGCGCGGCGTCGACCGCGTTGACCGTGTGCATCAGGTCGACGTCGAAGGCCTTCCTGAATTCTTCCGGTGCCGGGCTCGCGGCAAGGCCGCTGGCATTGGCGACGAGGATGTCGATGCCGCCGAACGCCTTGCCCGATTGCTCCACCCAGGCTTTGAGCGCGGCCGCGTCGCCCACGTCGACGACGGCGCCGGACGCTCTCACCTTGTGCTTCTTCAAGCTCTCGACCGCAGCCTCGACCTCGTTCGCCTTGCGGGCGCAAATCGCGACATCCGCGCCTTCCTCCGCCAGCCGCTCGGCGATGGCGCGGCCGATGCCGCGCGTCCCACCGGTGATGAGCGCACGCTTGCCTCTCAGGCCGAGTTCCATGGGATGTCCCTTGCTTTCAATCAGCCCCGCGCCGACACATGCACGGGAGGAACACGATCCCGCCAGGGCATCGCTTCCTCGAGGCGGGCGCCGAGCGCGATCAGCAGATGCTCTTCCGCCGGACGGGCGCCCAGCTGCACGCCGATCGGCAGACCGCTCGAATGCATCGCGAGCGGCAGCGACAAGGCTGGCGCGCCCGCGACATTGAAGGGCAGCGGATACTGGCAGGGCCGCTCGACGGCAACGATGTGGTCCTCGGCCTTCTCGTTCGGGCGGTGCATGCCGTAGAGGCCGTGCTTTGGCGCCACCTGCGCGGTCGAGGGCGTCAGCCAGATGTCGTAGCGCTCGAAGAAGGCGCCGATCGTGCGGCGGACGGTGTTCATGTAGGTGATGGCGGCGAGGAAGCGGGCGCCATCGACGCAGCGCGCATAGTCGTAAAGCTCGAGCGTCACGCTTTCCAGCGTCTCCGGGCCGATTTTGCGGCCGGTGCGCTTGGCAAAGCCTTCGAGCCGAAGGTCGAAGCCGAAGAACCAGACGTCGAGGAAGCGGCTGTTCAACGCATCGATGTCGAAGGGGAACGAATCTTCCTCGACATGATGGCCCATGCTCGCGAGCTGCTTGGCGGTCGACTCGACGGCGGCGGCGACTTCCGCGTCGACCGGGCCGTCCTTCATCATGGACTTCGCCGTCCAGGCAATCCGCAACGGCTTCACCTCGCCGGTGAGGAAGCTCTCGTAGCTCCGCTCAGGCTTTGCCACGACGAAGGGATCGCCCGGTTGCGGCACCGACAGGCAATCGAGCAGCCGCGCCGTATCGCGCATCGTCTTCGACTGCACGAAATTCATGGCCATGCCCCAGCCGCCCTCGTCGACCGAGGGGCCGAAGGAGATGCGCCCGCGCGAGGGCTTGAGGCCCACGCCCCCACACCAGCTCGCGGGAATGCGGATCGAGCCGCCGATGTCGGAGCCATGCGCCACCGGCACCATGCCGGAGGTGACAGCTGCCGCACCCCCGCCCGTCGACCCGCCCGCCGAATAGCCGCGCATCCAGGGGTTGTGCGTGTTGCCGTAGAGCAGGTTCTCGGTGGTCGAGGAGAGCGAATACTCGGGCGTGTTGGTGCGGCCGAGGATGTTGAATCCGGTCGACTTCAAGAGTTTGGCGAAATTCGTCTCGACATCGCCGATCATGCCTTCGCAGAGCCGGCTGCCGAATTCGATCTTGCGGCCCTTCAAATGGCCGAACACGTCCTTGATGAGAAACGGCACGCCGCGATAGGGACCATTGCCGAGTTGCGCATCATCGAAGTCGTCGATCTGCTCGTCGTAGATCTCGACGACCGCGTTGAGATCGCCGTTGACGGCGCCGATGGCGGCGAGCGCGGTGCGGGCCAGCTCCTTCGGAGTGACCTCGCGCTTGGCGACGAGATCGGCAAGACCGGTGGCATCATGGGCGGCGTACTCGGCAAGCTTCATGCGGCGATCCTCAGTTCATTCGCTTGATCAAGAATGCACCGAAGCGCCATGAAGCGCCAGCCCAGCCACCGCTGTTGTCCGGGCGGGACTGCTCCGATAGCCTGCGGCGGCTCCGACGTTAACGATTGCGATTGGCCCAGCCCATGCGATTCCCCAACCTCTTCTCGCCCTACACGCTCAAATCGCTGACGCTCCGCAACCGCATCTTCATCACCGGCCACGACACCTATCTGCCGGAGCGCTACCTGCCCTCGCAGGCCTACCTCGCCTATCAGAAGGCGCGCGCAAAAGGCGGTGCCGGGCTGATCATCGTTCAGGTGGTCGGCGTGCACGAGACGGCGCGCTACACGGATGCGCTGTTGATGGGCGTCGAGGATAGTTGCATCCCGGCTTTCCGGACACTCGTCGACACGATCCATGCCGAGGGTGCGAAGGTTTTCATCCAGCTCTTCCATCCGGGACGCGAGGTGCTGGGCCGTCCCGAGGGCGTGGCGCAGGCGGCCTTCGCCCCCTCCTTCAGCCCGGCTGAGCGGTTCCGCACGGCGCCCGCGCCGATGTCGACGGAGTTGATCGGGGAGATCGTCGAGGGCTTCGGGGAGGCGGCCCGGCGCATGGCGGAGGCCGGTGCCGACGGAGTCGAGATCGTCGGCAGCCATGGCTATCTGCCAGCGCAGTTCTGGAGCGAGAAAGTCAACCACCGCGAGGACCAGTATGGCGGATCGCCCGAAAATCGATTGAGGTTCACCCGCGAGGTGATCGCTGCCATCCGCAAGCGCGTGCCCACCGAGATGATCGTGGGTCTGCGGATGTCGGGCGACGAGATGAGCGACACGGATCTGGGCGAGGACGAGGGCTTCGCGGTGGCCCGCGCGCTCGCCCCCGATCTCGACTATCTCAACGTCATCGCGGGCACGTCGGCGACGTCGAGCGGCGCCATCCACATCGTGCCGGCCATGCAGGTACCCAACGCCTATGTCGCCCCCTTCGCCGCCAAGGTGAAGCAGGCGACGGGAAAAGCCGTGCTCGTCGCCGGCCGCATCAACCAGCCGCACGATGCGGAAAGGATTGTCGCCGGGGGCCAGGCCGATCTCTGCGGCATGACGCGGGCGACGATTTGCGATCCCGAGATGCCGAACAAAGCGCGCGAGGGGCGCACCGACGACATCCGCGCCTGCATCGCCTGCAACCAGGCGTGCATCGGGCATTTCCAGCTGGGCCTTGCTATTTCCTGCATCCAGCATCCCGAGACGGGGCGTGAGCTCGTCTATGGGATGAAGACGCGCGCGGCAAAACGCAAACGCATTCTGGTCGCAGGCGGCGGGCCGGGCGGGCTCAAGGCCGCGGCTGTTGCCGCCGAGCGCGGCCATGATGTGGTGTTGTATGAAAAAGAGCGGCAGCTCGGCGGTCAGGCGCTGTTGGCCCAACTTCTGCCCGGCCGCGCCGAGTTCGGCGGCATCGTGACGAACCTGACCCGCGAAGCCGAGCGGGCGGGGGCCAAGATCGTCAAGGGTACGGCTGTCACCGCCGAGCTGTTGAAGGCTGAGCGGCCCGACGAGATCATCATCGCCACCGGCAGCCATCCCATCCGTCCGCCGATCGAGGCCGACAGCGACGCCAACATCGTGCATGCGGCCGATGTGCTCGCGGGCCGTGCCAAGACGGGTGCGAGCGTCGTCATCTACGACTGGCTCTGCGATTGGATCGGCTTGGGCATGGCGGAGCGCTGCGCACGCGACGGCGCCCGTGTTCGCCTCTGCGTCAACGGTCCGATGCCCGGCGCTGCCATCCAGAACTACATCCGCGACGCCAAGATGGGCGTGCTGTTCGAGTTGGGCGTCGAGGTCATTCCGCTGATGCGCCTCTACGGTTACGACGGTGAGACCGCCTATTTTCAGCACACGGCGGCGCGCAAGCCGCTCGTCATCGAAGGCGTCGACACGATCGTGCTCGCTTGCCCGAATGCGCCCAACGCCGATCTCGCCGACGATGCCAAGCTCCTCGGCATTCCCCACCACCTCATCGGTGACGCGGTGACGGCCCGCACCTCCGAGGAGGCGGTCTACGAGGCGCTGAAGGTGGCGGCGATGATTTAACATCGGTCAGTTTCTGATTGAATTGGCTTCTGGCTGTGTCCAAGCTTCGTCGGCAATCCACAGTCCCCCGCCTCCCCCTTGTGGGGAGGCTGTCGCGCCAGCGACTGGTGGGGGTCAGTCTTCAGCGAAAACTCTCTTAGGGATCGAGCCGGTTGGTTGCCCTTCTCGCTACTTGCCAGTTTTCTACCGAGAGCGATTGTCGAAGCCGTTGGACGAAGAGAAGTCGTTGCCATCGCTCAACCAGCTTTTGATCGGCCACAGTCGCTTGAGTTGGCAAACGCAGATTGGCAAACGAGTCTTGGTTGAAGATGACCCCCACCAGGCGCTACGCGCCAGCCTCCCCACAAGGGGGAGGCGGGAGCAACTGAGGCTTCGCATAAGAACTCAGAGCGTAAGTACTCTCGGTATCCACCATCACCTCATCGGTGACGGCGCAGGCGTGCGAGAAGGAGGTGTATGAGGCGCTGAAGGTCGCGGCGGTGCTTTAGTGAGGAACATCCCTTCTGAACCCCGCAGCGATCCATGCGATAACAAGTCCAAACAGTAGTGTGAGCAAGGGCACGCCAATCGCCACTCCGATTCCAGTTAGGATTGCCTGATTTCTTCGAGTCGCGGCCGCAACCTCCCGAGGCAAGCCATACAATTTGAAGAACTCTCGGGAACGCGCTTCCTTCTCAGACTGGGAAACATTTCTTGCTATTAGAAGGATCAGCTCGTTCGGAAACTCAATTGCGTCTGCGATCTGATCAAGTCGCTCCACATCTGACGTATTATCGACAATTACAAAGCTGCCTTGTTTCAAAACATAGTGTTCCACCGGGAATCATGGTCGTTTGATTTCTTCGATTGTGACAACTGCTGTACCCAAAGCAACAAGGGCCGAGCCCACCGCCCAAATGCGGAAGAATCCTCTCTTTAGATTCAGTCCGAACATTTCACTTGTTTCCGGCGCCAATACATTTGATTGTTTCACTCTTCCAATGTCAAGCAGCGGCCTTCCAATACAAACAGGGCGGCCCGAAGACCGCCCTGCGAAAACGTCCTGCCGTTCGCGGCTCTAATTACTTGATATCCACGCCGTAGAATTCATGCCGGCCGAAGGGGCTGACCTTGTAGCCGTCGACTTCCTTGCGGATCGGCTCGAAGACGGTCGAGTGCGCGACCGTCAGCGAGGGCACGTTCTCGATCAGGATCGCCTGCATCTTCTGATAGATCTCGGTGCGCTTGGCCGCATCCGACATGTTGCGCGCCTCGACCATCATCTTGTTGAAGTCGTCGTTGCACCACTTGGCGATGTTCTGACCGGCGGGCTTGCCGTCGGTGCAGCCGAGCAGGAAGTAGAAGTTGTCGGGATCGCCGTTGTCGCCGGTCCAGCCCAGCAGACCCATCTGGTGCTCGCCGGCCTGCAGGCGCTTCCTATACTCGCCCCACTCGAAGCTCTTGAGCTCAGCCGTGATGCCGACCTTGGCCAAATCGGCCTGCATCATCTCGGCCATGCGCTTCGCATTGGGGTTGTAGGGACGCTGCACCGGCATCCACCACAGATCCGTCGTCAGCGTCTCGACCCCGGCGGCCTTCAGCATCTCCTTGGCCTTGTCCGGGCTGTACTCGATCTCGGCCGTGCCCTCATTGTAGGACCACATGGTCGGCGGGATGAAGTTCTTCGCCTTCTGGCCCGCGCCCTGATAGACCTCCTTCAGGATCGCATCGCGGTCGATGGCCATGGCGACGGCCTTGCGAACCTCGACCTTGTCGAAGGGCGGCTTCAGGGCGTTCATGGCGAGATAGCCGATGTTGAGGCCGGCCTGCTCAAGAACGGTGACGGCCGCGTCCGCCTTCATCGCCGGGAGATCGGCCGGGTTCGGCGCGATCATGACGTGGCACTCGCCGGCCTTGATCTTGGCGTAGCGCGCCGTCGGATCGGGCGTGATGGCATAGACGAGATCGTCGATCGCCGCCTTGCCGCCCCAATAGCCGTCGAAGGCTTTGAAGCGGATGACCGCGTCCTTTTGGTACGCAACGAACGAGAACGGTCCCGTGCCGATCGGCTCTTGGTCGACCTTCTCGGGCGTGCCGGCCTTCAGCATGGCATCGCCGTACTCACCCGACAGGATGGTCGCGAAGTCCATCGCCATGTTGGCGATGAAGGGTGCGTTGGGCTGCGAGAGCGTGAAGACGACGGTCATATCGTCCGTCTTCTCGATGTTGGCGATGATGCCCGGCATGTCCATGTCGTTGAAGTAGTCGTAGGCGCCGCCGGAGACCTTGTTGTAGGGGTGATCCGCCTTCCACATGCGGTTGAAGGAGAACAGCACGTCGTCGGCGTTGAAGTCGCGGGTCGGCGTGAAGCCGGCGTTCGATTGCACCTTGACGCCGGCGCGGAGCTTGAAGGTCACGGTCTTGCCGTCATCGCTCGTCGTCCAGCTTTCGGCGAGACCCGCAATGACCTTCGTCGAGCCGCGCTCGAACTCGACGAGCTGGTTGTACATCGGCCGGGCCGCATCGAGGCTGGTGCCGGTCGTGTTGATCTGCGGGTTGAAATTCTCTGGCGAGCCTTCCGAGCAGTAGACGAGGGTCTTGGCATTGGCGGCGCCGGCGAGCAACGTGCCCGCGAGCAGGCCCAAAGCCAGGGTTTTCGTGATGTGACGCATGCAGTTTCCTCCCATGGCTCCACCTGATTGGGATTGTGAAAGAAGGTGGAGCGGATGGCCGCAACCTTAGCCCAGGTCGGTTCGCCGAGGCAAAGGGGGGCTGATCCGGCCAACCCCGTGTTCCGGCCCGGCAAAATTTGTTCGTGAGGCGAAATCGTGGCAGGCCGGGTACGTCGCTTCAGGCCACCCCAGCCCGCAGCAGATCGTGCACGTGGATGATGCCGACGGGCTTGCCCTTCTCGACCACGAACACCGAGGTGATCTTCGACGAGTTGATCATCTCGAGCGCGGCGGAGGCGAGCATGTCGGGGGGCACGGATTTGGGCGCCCGCGTCATGATGTCGGCGGTCTTGAGCTTCAATAGATTGCGTTGCATGTGACGCCGCAGGTCGCCATCCGTGATGACGCCCGCGAGGCGGCCCTTACCGTCGACGACGCCGAGGCAGCCGAAGCTCTTCTCGGTCATGACGACGAGTGCCTCGCTCATGGCGACGCGCAAGCCCGCAAGCGGCAGGCGATCGCCGCGATGCATGACGTCGGCGACGAATTTGAGGCTTGCGCCGAGCTGGCCGCCGGGATGGAAAGTCTTGAAGTCCGCGGCAGTGAAACCTTTGCCCTCGAGCAGCGCCACCGCGAGACTATCGCCCAGCGCCAGCTGCATGGTCGTCGAGGTGGTGGGCGCCAGACCATGCGGGCAGGCTTCCGTCGACTTGGGCAGCACGAGCGCAACAGCGGCCGCCCGCGCCAGCGCGCTGTCGGCCCGACTGGTCACCGCGATGAGCGGCACGCGGAAGCGGCCGGAATAGGTGATGAGGCTTTTCAGCTCGACCGTCTCGCCGGACCAGGACAGCGCCAAAATCACGTCGTCCTTCGTCACCATGCCGAGATCGCCGTGGCCGGCCTCGGAGGGGTGGACGAAATAGGCGGGCGTGCCGGTCGAGGCCAGCGTCGCCGCGATCTTGCGCGCGACGTGACCGCTCTTGCCCATGCCGGAGACGATGACCCGGCCGCGGGCCGAGGCGATGCGGCGGACGGCGTCGCGGAATGGGGTCGCGAGGTCGCCGCTCAGCGCGGCATGGAGCGCCGTCAGCCCCTCCGCCTCCAGGCGAACCGTGCGCAAAGCAGATTCGATGGCGGCTTTGGAATTGCGGCCAGGCTTCGAGCCGACGCTGGACGACGGCTTGCGCGACAGCGGACGCGCGCGGGCCTCCGCCTTGCCCGGCGGCTTGCTGTTGGCAATTTTTCGCCCCCGGCGCTTCATCCTAAGCCCTTTTGTCCCCGATCGGGCCGCGTCCCCACCATCGAAGACTTGGTCACTCTTGTCCAGCAGGGCGGGCGACCGCTCAACGGACACAGCATCTCATGAGCCCGCTGCCGGCAACCACTCCTTAATGCCTCCCGAGGCAGTGTGACGGCTCAGTCCCGCGTAGAAACCGCCTAGTACCCGATCGCAGAATTGAGTGCCACACGTGGTGGCACAAAAATGCCGCGTGAATCGGGTACTTCAGCCAAAAAGCTAGTACCAGCCATTTCTGATGGCGGGTACTAGTCCTCGAGATCTGCGTGGCGAGACCGTCTCAACTCATCCGGATCGTCGCCGGCGCGAGCCTTCTCGCGCTCGCCTTTGGCATGCCTGGAGCCTGGGCCCAGTCGTCCCAGACGGCCGCCGAGGAGGCGCTCGGCGGTCTGCGCGGCACAGCCTCGGATGCGACGAGCCCCGACGCCCCGGCAGACGATCTGGGCGATCCCGGGAGCGTTGGCGAGCCGGCACCGCTCGACGATGGCGAGGCCGAGCGTCCCGCCGCACGGGACGGCGACATCAATGTCGATCTCGAGCCGCCGGCAGAGGCCGACGCCGAGCCGGTCGATCCCGATCTCACGCAGCCCCCCGACGCCGGCCTTGCCGCCGACGGCATGCCGGATGAAATCGTCGAGGCGCCCGAGGAGGCTCCGGCGGTGTCGCAGGATAACGGACGCGCCATCGAGATCGTCGACCCGGCGGACCTCGATCCTTCCGCTACGTCGCCCGAGCCCAGCGTCGAAGAGCCGGTGGAAACGGCCGACGCGGCCGATGCACCGACAGAGCCCAACGACGACGGTGGCGGCCTGCCGGCGGTCGAGTCCAGCTTCCGGCCCACTTATGAGGAAGAGGACCCCTACGCGCCGATCGGCATCCGCGCCGGGAGCTTTATCCTCTATCCCTCCGTGACCCTCGAACAGCGCTTCGACGACAATGTGCTCAAGACCGGAACCGGCGCCATCTCCGACCGCGCGCTCGCCATCCTGCCCGCGTTGAGGGTCGTCTCGGATTGGAGCCGGCATAGTCTGGAGGCCGATGTCTCGGGCATCGCGAGCACGTATCAGAAGTTCGGCAGCGAGGACGAGCGCTCCCTCGACGCCAATCTGCGCGGCCGCGTCGACATCACCAGCGACACCCTCATCGACGGCGCGCTCGGCTACCGGTTCTCGCAGGAAAGCCGCGGCGGAATCGATTTCCCCGCAGGCGCGGCCGACCGGCCCGATGTCACCGGCAGGACCGCAAGCCTGGCGCTGACCCAGCGTTTCAACCGCCTGACCTTCCGGCTGCGCGGTGCCGTCACCGATAGCGAACGCAGCGGCGACGGCCTCGATGCCTCCGAGGATTTCCTCGAGAAGGCTTTGGCTTTGCGCGCGGCCTACGAGGTTTCGCCGGGCCTGCACTTCTTCATCGAGCACGAGGTATCGCGGCGGACCCATGGCGCGGCCTCCGCCGCGGACGGACTACTGCGCGATGCCGACGGCCACGTCACACGCGCGGGCGTTGCCGCCGGGATCACGGCCAAGCTCACCGGCGAGCTTTCGGCCGGCAAGCTGGTCGAGAGCCCCGATGCCGACGCGTTGGCCTCCATCGAGGGTCTCGTTGCCGACGGCAAGCTCACCTGGACACCCTCGGCGCTGACGACCATCAACCTCGGCCTCCGCTCCGCCATAGCGCCGACTTCGATCGCCGGCTCGGCGGGCGCTTTGGAGCGCGGCGCGGATGTGGACGTCCGCCACGAGTTCCGCCGCTGGTTCGCGGCGATTGCGGGCATGGGCTACACCGCCCGCGACTATGCCGGCACGGCGATCGAGGAGGACGAGTTCACCGGCCGCTTCGGCCTCGAATACCTCGTCGGCCGCGAGTGGGTGCTGGGCGCCGCCTACGAGCGCACGGAGTTCTGGTCGAGCGAGGCGGGCGGGGATTACTCGGACAATCTGTTCAAGGTGACGGGGACGTTGCGGCAGTAGGTGCCCTTCCTCCCCCACCGAACCCTGGGCAATCGCTATGAGCGATCCCACATGGTGCGAGAGGTCGCCGCACCCTTTCCTCCCCCTTTTTATGGGGGAGGACCGCGCGCCTTGGACTTAGCGGCGCAGCAGCTAAGTCCT
>JANNSX010000020.1:0-7482 GCA_031403155.1 Hyphomicrobiaceae bacterium | reverse complement strand
CGACCGGCGATGCCGATACGGCGCCGGACTCTGACCTGCTCGCCGTGACGCTGGCCAATCAGGCCGGCAATGCGATCACGATCGGCACCCCGTTCACGGTGGCTGGCGGCGGCACGCTGACCCTCAACGCTGACGGCTCGTATACCTTCGCCCCCGGTACCGCCTACAACGGGCTGGGTGCGGGCGAGACGGCGACCGAGACGATCACCTACACCATCGACGACGGCAACGGCGGCACGGACACGGCCACGCTGGTCATCACCATCAACGGTGCCAATGATGGCCCGGTGGCGGCTCCGGGTAAGGCTGCGACCGGCTACCTGGCCGCTGTCAAGCTCGACTTCCTGTCGACGGCGAGCGATCCCGATGGCGATCCGCTCACCGTCGTCAGCGCCAAGGTGCCGGCCAGCCAGGGCACGATGGTTCGTGAAGGCAGCGCCTGGGTCTTCAAGCCGGCGCCGGGATTTGCGGGCAATGCCACCATCACCTACACGGTGCGGGATCCCGCAGGGCTGACGTCCACATCGACCTACCAGGTGAATGTCGAACGGCCTGACCTCAAGGCCGTCGGCGGCCAGCATGCATTGAACTCGAAGGGGCCGCTGAGCGGCTTCGTCACCAAGGGTGATGTGTATCCCGTCGACGCGGTCTTCAAGATTGTGAGCGGCACGAAGAACGGTGTTCTCACCATGAAGCCGGATGGCACGTTCAAGTATGTGGCGCGGAAGGGCTTCTCGGGAGTAGATCGCTTCACCTACTCGATCACCGACAAGTTCGGCCGGGTCGTGACCGCGACCGAGACGATCAAGGTCCCGGCGCAGTCCTTCCTCGACAAGTGCCTGACCACGTTCAGCAAGCTCAAGAACCGCAAGGCTTGAGGCCGGCGTACGTCCGGAAAAGTGCGAAGCGGTTTTCCGATAAGAGGCACGACAAACCAAGGAGAGTGCTTTCCGGAAAAGCCTGTCCCGGCGAAGGCCGGGATCCGAAGCGGTCTTCCGAAATGAAGCACGACAGACCAAGAATCTAAGATGTTGGAGTGATGAGACCAATGACGCAAACACCCTAGTGTTCTGACTCATTCATTTGGTACCCAAATGAATGGCCATCCCACTAGCCAACTCTTTGTTTGTGTTCCGACTTTCCATTCATAATTCCAGCTTCGCCGGAATCGTATGAATGGGCCGGAACACTAGCCTGGAGTTCCTGCGTCGGTACCCGTGTTTGCTTATCGTCCGGGGTGTGCAGTTGCGCATATGCCGGGCGATTGTGATCGAGAGTCCGTCCAACAGGAGCTGTGAATGCAATGGTTCAGTGCGACGACAACCTTGATCACGGTGCTGCGAGTCCTCGTCCTGGCCGGCAGCGTTCAAGCGCTTGCGGCCTGTGCCGCCCTCGCACCACCGTTGGATCCGCAGGAGGTGGCGAGTTTCACCGTGGAGCTCGAGAGTGAACTCGCCATGACCGACGCTGCTCTTGCCGAAGATATGACTGTGGATATGGCCGTGAAGCTCGCCGTGCAGCGCAATCGATCGATACGCGCGAAGGAGCTCGAGGCAGCATTGGCGCAAGCCAAAGTCATGGTCGAAAGCGGGGCCATGCTGCCGAGCGCGATGGCGGAGGCGAACTATAGCCACCGGAACCGGCCGCAGCTGTCGCGATCGAGCGGGTCATCGACCTATTCGTCCTCGTCGGACGATGACAGCCGGACGAAGGACATCACGCTCGGCTGGAACATTCTCGACTTCGGGCTCTCTTATGTTCGCTCGCGGCAGGCCCTCGACCTGGCGCGAAAACAGGAGGAGGACAGCCGGCGCGCGGCTCACGAGATCGCTGACGAAACCACGAAGGCATTCTGGCGTGCGGTTGCCTACCGCACGCTCGCCCCTGGCATGTCCGCACTCGAGGCCGAGGTCCGCGAGTCGCTACGGCTCACGGAGGTCGCGGCCAAGGACAAAGCGATCGACCCTCTCGACCCCATCGGCCTCCAGCGCGATCTGCTCGATGTGCAGCGCGAGGTCGTCGATCAGCTGGTCTTCCTGGCCGGCGCGGAGGAAGAGCTCAAGAATCTCTTGGGAGCGCCGCCCGGCCGCGATCTGTCGCTCGACGGCACGGTCATGCTCGACACGCGTTCGACGATTGCGCCGTATGCAACCGAAGATGTCACGGCAGCGCTCCGGCAGCGGCCCGAGATCCGTCAACACATGTATGATCTCAGAATCGGCGAGGCGGAGGTCTACGCGAAAATTCTGGAGGCGCTACCGGGCATCAACCTGACGCGGTCCTATTCCTCTGACGCCAATCCCTATCTCTTCGACGGCAATTGGGTCAGCTGGGGGGCGAGCATCGCCGGTGATCTCGTTCGGCTCGCGCGGCTCAAGGACGACCTCGAAGTTGTCGAAAGCCAGGAACGCTTCGACCGGCAGTTGGCGCTGGCGGCGGCTGCGACGATCGTCATGCAAGTGCATGTGTCGCGGGCGAAGGTCGCCGTCAACGAGCATGCCTATCGGCTGGCTGCGCAATCCGCCGACGTGCAGCATCGGCTCCTCAGACATACGCAAGGCGCGGTCAAAGCCGGCAAGCTCGGGAAGCAGAGGCTGGTCCGCGAGAAGCTCGAGACGGTCCTGGCGGATGTCAGGGTCATTCTCGCTCTTGCCGATTATCAATCGGCGCTGGCCGGATATGCGAGGACGCGAGGCGATGATGTCGTTCGAGAAAATCCGCCGCTCGATGCCCCATTGGAGCTCCAGCAGCCGGTCGCGCAATGGCGAGCGGGCCTCGATGGAGCCCGGCTATGAGCAGCCGGGCAGTCGTCATTGCCGCCGGGTTCCTGGCGCTCTTGTCCTGTGCCTGTCAGGCCCTGGCCGGCGAGGCCCGGCCCGTTGCGGACTGGGCAAGTCCGGGCGCGCTGGAACCTGAACTTGCGGCTGGCCTCCTGCCCGCCGGTCTTGCCGGCCGCGAGAGTATCGCCAATGGCAGCTCCGTCAGGGTCGTCCTGCGTGCACTCGAGAGTGCTTCGATCAGTGCCGAGCTCTCTGCGAGGATCATTTATTTGCCACGCCGCGAAGGCGATCGGATCGTCAAAGGCGAACCGATCGTCAAGTTCGATTGCGCAAGGACCCAGGCAGAGCTTGCAGCCGCGGATGCGACTTACCAAGGCCTTCGAACCGCCTATGAAGCCGAGGTGAAACTCGAGACCTACGCCGCAGCCGGAAGCCTCGCCGTTGCACGAGCCCACTACGAGATGCTGAAGGCCGAGGCCGAGCGCGGTGTACTGGAGGTCAAGCGGACGGGCTGCACGATCGTCGCGCCCTTCGATGGTATCGTCACCGAGAAAGCCGCGCAGATCCACGAAATGGCCGAGCCCAATCAACCGATCCTCAAGATCGTCAATGCCTCGAGCCTCGAGCTGGTGATGATGGTTCCCTCGTCGTGGCTGCCGAAGATGGTCGCCGGAACGCCGTTCGCGCTGCATGTGGACGAACTCGACCGGAGTTTTCCGGCGAGAGTCATTCAGTCGACCGGGATGATCGACCCCGTCAGCCAGAGCGGCCGTCTCATCGGCGAGCTGGCCGAGCCGGCACGTGATGCGTTGCCGGGCATGAGCGGCACTGCTGTCTTCGAGATGGAAGCATTGGGACAATGACCAAATCAAATCGCATTCCGATCACCGCGCGCACCAGGTTGTCGCCGGTTGCCAATCAGTCCCCGGGGCCGGCCAGAACTGCGAAGACGCCTCGGGCGACCGCAACTTTGCGGCCCGTTGCGGAGCCGCCGGCGCTGACGGTAGTTCCCCCGGTCGAGTCCCGGCCGGCGCCCCCGCCGGATCTGATCGCCCGCTACATCGAGCTCGAGATCGAGGCACGCCAATGCGCCGACCTCGACAAGCTTCGCCTGGCGATCGTCAACGCGACGGCCAAAGTCGCCGGGTACGATCAAGCCTTCCTTGTCGAAGCGGCAATGGGAGGCGGCTGGGCCATCACGCGCGTCTCGAGCGTTGCGACATTCGACAAGAACGCACCGGCCCCGGCGGCGATTGCCCGATGGCTCGCGCGTCCTGAAGCCGCCGACCGCCTCGAACGTGGCGAGGTTGTTCTCGCGGAGATCGACAAGGAGCTCGCCCAAAGCGAGATTCCAGCTCCCACTCTGGCCTATCCGAAAGCGCTCTGGCTCCCGCTCCGGCGGCGTGACGGAACGGTCTTCGCTGGCCTGCTCGGCTTGCGGAGAGCCGATTGGAATCCCCAGACACTCGTTCTCCTGACGCCGTTGATCGGCGCTTATGCCCATGCCTGGGAAGCGTTGCTGCCGAACACCAACACGGCAATGACGCAGGCCCGCCGTTTCATCTCGAAGCGACGCATTGCGACCGCGCTCCTCGTGGCGGCTGCCATTGCCGCCGTCGTGCCGGTGCCGATGTCGGCACTGGCACCGGCGGAGGTTGTGGCTGAGACGCCGAGCCTCGTCACCGCGCCCATCGAAGGCGTCATCGGCGATATTCTGCTGCCACCGGGCAGTGCCGTCGAGCGCGGGCAGCCCATCGTCCGGTTCGTCGACATGACGCTCAGGAGCGATGTCGAGGTCGCCAAGCGTCACCTCGCCGTTGCCCAAGCCAATCACTTCCGCGTCGTGCAATCTTCGACCGCAACCCAGAAGAACATGGAGGATCTGGCGACGACGAAGGCGGAGTATGACGTCGCGCGGGCCGAGCTCGAGTATGCCGAGCAGTTGTTGTCCCGCTCGGTGATCGCCGCGCCAGCCGCTGGGCTTCTGATCTATTCGGCGAAGTCCGATCTCATCGGCAAACCGGTCGCCGTCGGCGAGCGGCTGATGGAGATTGGCGATCCGCAAAAAACCGAGATCAAGATCGAGCTTCCGGTCTCCGATGCCATCGCCTTGAAGTCAGGCGGCGACGTTGCCTTGTTTCTGGATGGCAATCCGCTGCAAGCCGTGCCGGGCGTGATCACCCGCATCAGCTATCGCCCGGCCATGTCGGCGCATCAGCAACTCGTCTATCGCGTCCACGCGCGCTTTGCTGGAGATGCTACCCGAAGCATCGGCCTCAGGGGTGTGGCCCGCGTGAGCGGCGACACGGTACCCTTGGGCTTCTTCCTGTTCCGCCGCCCGATCGCAGCCGTCCGGCAGTGGGCGGGGCTGTGACGGGGGCTGCCGCGGCGCCCGGGCCAGCGAGCCCGTCATTACCCCAGTTGCGGGGCGATCTCGCCGTCGATGTCATCGAGGAAAGCGGCAAGCCCTTCGCCACGATCGTCGTGACCGATCCGGTGCGGGGATCCTATTTCAAGCTCGGCTGGCCCGAATGCGCCGTCTTTCTCGCCTGGCAGCAGTCGAAGAGCATGCCGGAACTCACTGCCAATCTGCAGCGCACGTTTGGTCTGATGCTCACGCCGGCGGAAGCAGAGGCCGTCGTCGAGTTCGGACTGACCAACCAGTTGACGAAGGCGGATAAGGAAGGCGGCTGGCGCAGCTACGCGCTCATTCGCGAAAAACGCAAGCACGGCATACTCGGCACCATAATGCATGGCTACTTGTTCTTCCGATATCCTCTGGTTCGGCCGGAGCCATGGCTGAAGCGGTTGCTTCCCTGGTTCGCATTCGTGTACCGGCGGCCGTTCTGGCTCTGCGTTGGACTTTCCCTTGCGATTGGTCTCTACCTTGCCGCGCACGATTGGTCCTCGGTCGTCGAGGCGGCCGGCCGGGCCTTCGAGCTGGAATCGATGGCACTGTACGGTGCGGCGCTCATCGGTCTCAAACTCTGTCACGAGCTCGGACATGCTCTGACCACCGTGCGCTACGGCTGCCGTGTCCCGAGCATGGGCATTGCGGTCATGCTCGGCGCGCCCATTTTCTACACCGACGTCTCCGATAGCTGGCGTCTCGCCCGCCGCGCGGAGCGTCTGAAGATCGTGTACGCCGGCGTTGCCGCCGAAGCCATCATTGCAAGTCTCGCCTTGCTGGCCTGGTCGTTTCTGGATGCGGGCTTGCTCCGGGACGCCTGCTTTGCACTCGCCACCACGGCGCTCGTCACCTCGGTGATGGTCAATCTCAATCCCTGCATGCGGTTCGACGGCTACTTCGCCCTTTCCGACATTCTCGATATCGCAAATCTGCAGCCTCGGGCATTTGCGCTCGGCCGATGGAAGCTGCGCGAGCGTCTGTTCGGGTTCGGGAAAGAGCCGCCGGAGCATTTGCCCCGGCACATGGAAAGCATCCTCATCCGCTATGCCGTTCTCACGGCGATCTATCGCTTCTTCCTGTTCATGGGCATTGCGGTCATCGTCTACGCGGTCGCCGGGAAGACCATCGGCATTTTCCTCGCCGGTTTCGAGATCGGCTACTTCATCGTCAAGCCGATCCTGCAAGAGCTGAAAGGGTGGTGGGACTTGAGAGCTGAAATCATCGTCCAGCGCCGCTCGCGCGTCACGGCCGCATGGGCGGCTCTCGCGCTCCTTGTTCTGGTCCTCCCCTGGCAGCGCTCGGTGGAAGCCCCCGGCCTGCGGACGGCGGCCAAGGAGGAGGCGATCTATCTGCCTTTCCCCTCGCGCCTGACCGGCATAAAGGTTTCGGAGGGAGATCGCGTACGTGGCGGTGATCTCCTCTTCACGGCGGCCGATGCGGGCCTTGAAAGCATGTTGAGGCGCGCCGTGCTGCAATGGCGTCTGCAAAGGTTCCGTGCGGCACGGATGGGGGCTAGCAGCGAGGAAAGCGAGATGCGCGCCGCCATCGAGAGCGAGGTCGCGCGGGCCGCGACCGATGTTGCCGCCATTAGGAGGCAGTTGGCACGGCTCGAGGTCCGCGCCCCCTTCGACGGCCGCATCGTCGATCTCGACAAGGCGATCTCGGCCGGTGTTTGGCTCAACGAGCGCTCGCCGCTGGCTTATGTGGTCTCGGAAAGCCAGTCCGTGGTTCGTGGCATGGTGAGCGACCACGACTTGGCCCGGATCGCGCCAGGAGCGAGCGCCGTCTTCATCCCGGACGACGCCGCACAGGCCGCCGGATACCTCCGGCTGGACTTCATCGCCCCCGCCAGCGACGGCAGTTTCGTCGAGCCTGCACTCGCAAGCCTGCATGGCGGCCAAATCACGGCCAACGAGATCGACGGCGAGCTCGTGACCCAGGACGGCATGTTCGAGGTGACCTTCGCGGCCTTCGCCGAGCCGACACCTCATGTCGTCCGCGGTCTCGTACGCATCGAGGCCGAGCCGACGAGCCCGATCGCCTCGATCTGGCGTCAGATCGCGCGCGTGCTCGTCCGCGAGCAGTCGTTCTGAACGCGGGCTTCGTCGTGCCCCGACCGGTGGGCGTCAAGAGGCTGTCTGGCCGCGGCTTCTGGCGATAGAGTTCCCACTAGTGGCCCGTCGCGCCAAAATCGAATGCTCGCCGGGCGCACAGGCCGGCGCGGCGACCACGTGCTGATCGACGGCTTCGTCGACCGCAACGGACGCATCACCGCGATGTTCGCGCGCCGCC
>JANNSX010000019.1:0-7067 GCA_031403155.1 Hyphomicrobiaceae bacterium | reverse complement strand
TCCCCCAACGCCTTCAACACCTTCGCCTGGAAATCCGCCACCGCGTGCTCGCTCACCTCCGAACCCTCGGCGTCAATGACGAAATGCCCGCCCTCATAGCCCATGCTGTGCAGACCCTGCTGCACGCTCTCGCAGATCGGGATGTCCTCGCGGCGGACAATGTCGACGAAATCGATGATCTCCTGCTCCTCCACCGTCGGCGTCGCGTTCGGGAAGTACCACTCGCAAACTTGTGCCGTTTGCTCCGGCCCCATCGGCACGTGGTGGAAGATCGTGAGATTGCCGCCCGGATACACCTCGATGCACCAGTTCGGCCAGAGCAGCCAGCTGCCGAACTCGTTGGGCTTGGCGGCGCCTTCCGTCAGCGTCCCGTATCCCACATCGGCGCCCCGATCGCGGCTGCGGTGACTGTGGTGATGGGGATGCGTGGTGATGCGGTAGCTCGGATAGTCGAGCGCGCTGGCGACCAGCGAGGGATGCGAGATCGGACAGTGGAAACATTCGGAAAAATTCTCGACCGAGTTCTTCCAATTGGCGGCGATCGGGATCTCGTAGCGCCGCGCGAGCTTGAGCTTCGCGGCATGGGGCGAAAAGCCCTCGACCTCGTCGAACAACGGCCCCGCCACCTCCTCGAAGTCCGGCGCACCGGGATCGAGATTGACGAACAGGAAGCCCAGCCGCGAGGCGAGCCGGACCCCCGACAGGCGGACCTTCTCTTTCTTGAACCCAGGCATCCCTTCCGTACCGCGCGCCTGGCGTAGCTGGCCTTCGAGGTCGTAGGCCCACGCATGGTAGGGGCAGGTGATGACGGCCGAGCCGAGGCGTCCATCGCCCTCGAGCAGCCGGTGCGCCCGATGCTGGCAGACGTTGTGGAAGGCGCGCACGACACCATCGGCGCCGCGCAGCACGGCGACACTCTGATCCATGATCTGCCGCACGACATACGAGCCCGCGCTCGGCAGCATCGATTCGTGGCCAATGTATTGCCAGGTGCGGTAGAAGATGGCGCGTTTCTCGCGCTCGTAGATGGCCGGATCGAAGTAGTAGCGGCCCGCAAGCGGCTTTGGTCGGTCGACGGCAACATCCATTGTATGCGTCTCGCTTGAGCCTGGAGCAACCTTCGAAACAGTCGTACGGTGGCGCGAAAGCGTGCGCAAGGCGCGCCAGCTTGCGCTTTTGTCCGGCCGTGCCCTCAGCCTGATCGGCGGCGGCTGGTGTGGCGTCGCGCCATAGTTTTCCAGTAGCGCTGCCCGGGCCTAGTCAACAACGGCGCGAAGAACGCCACACCAAGCTCATGATATTGCTAGTGGCCCTCATGTCGCGCCAAAATCGGCGGGTTGCCCGGCGCGCAGGCGTTTTTGGCGCGACGGGCCACTAGGGCGCAGGCATGACCCACAGGCATTTCTGGCTAGCTGTGCGCGGCTGGCACGTTGCTGGCGCATCAGCCGCGCTTGCGGCACAGTCCACGCTGGGAATCGCCTGCCGCCTCACGGGCCCACCGGACAAAGCCGAACACCATCATGGCCATTCGCGCGCCCAGCTCGACCGCCGGCACCACCCCCTCCCCCACCTTCGCCGAACTCTTCACCCCGAAGCTCGTGACGGTCATCCGCGAGGGCTATACGGCCCGCCATCTCCGCTCCGACGCCATCGCGGGCCTGACCGTCGCCATCGTGGCGCTGCCGCTCTCGATGGCGATCGCCATCGCCTCGCATGCGACGCCGGCCCAGGGCATCTACACGGCGATCATCGGCGGCTTCCTCGTCTCCGCGCTCGGCGGCAGCCGGTTCCAGATCGGCGGGCCGGCTGGCGCCTTCATCGTGCTGGTCGGCGCAACCGTCCAGGCGCACGGCATGGACGGGCTGATCCTGGCGACGCTGCTCTCCGGACTGATGCTCGCCGCTGTCGGCTTCCTGCAGCTCGGCACCTACATCAAATTCATCCCCTATCCGGTGACCGTCGGCTTCACGGCCGGGATCGCTGCCATCATTTTCGCGAGCCAGATCAAGGAGCTTTTGGGACTGACACTCGCGGTGCCCGAGCCTGGACCGCTCATCGATAAGCTGCCCATGCTCTGGCAGAGCCTGCCGACGCTCGATCCCACGACGCTCGCCATCGCGCTCGCCTCGATCGGCGTCATCGCCGGTTTGAAAAAAATCCGGCCGCACTGGCCGGGTATGTTGATGGCGGTAGCCGGCGCCGCACTCGCAACCGCCCTCCTCTCACTCGACGTCGCCACCATCGGCACGCGCTTTGGCGGCATTCCCTCGTCGATTCCCGTGCCGGCCTTGCCCGCGATGAGCTGGGCGAAGGTCCAGGAGGTGCTGCCAGCCGCCTTCGCCTTCACGCTCCTGGGCTCGATCGAAAGCCTGCTCTCGGCCGTCGTCGCCGACGGCATGACGGGGCGGCGGCACCGCTCGAACTGCGAGCTGGTGGCGCAAGGCGCGGCCAACATCGGCGCGAGCCTGTTCGGCGGTTTCTGCGTCACCGGCACGATCGCGCGCACGGCGACGAATGTCCGAGCCGGAGCGCACGGCCCTATTTCGGGCATGCTGCATGCCGTGTTCCTGCTGCTCTTCATCCTCGTGGCGGCGCCGCTCGCGAGCTACATCCCGCTCGCCTGCCTCGCCGGCGTGCTTGCCGTCGTATCCTGGAACATGATCGAGAAGCAGGCGGTGGCGACACTGCTCAGGGCTTCGCGCGGCGATGCGGCGGTGCTGAGCGTGACATTCCTCCTCACCATCTTCCGCGACTTGACGGAAGCCATCATCGTCGGCTTCGCGCTGGGCTCGGTGCTGTTCATCCATCGCATGTCGAAGGCGGCGACGATCGAGCACCACGCGCCGCTCGTCGAGGAGGATCGGGCGGATACGACCGATGGCAACCGCCGGCCCTATGACGAGGCGCGCGACAGCAATCCCGACATCGTCGTCTACCGGATCTCGGGAGCCTTCTTCTTCGGCGCGGCGGCCTCGATCGGCGCCGTGCTCGACCGTATCGCCGATACGCACCGGGTGCTGATTGTCGACTTCGCCGGCGTGCCGTTTCTCGATTCGACCGCCGCCCACACCATCGAGGGCCTCGTGCACAAGGCGGGCCGCAAGGGCGTCACCGTGATCCTGTCGGGCGCCTCGGAGGAAATCAGACGAGCGCTCGCCGTGCACGGCCTCAAACCGCCGGCCATCAGCTTCGCGACGAGCATCGAGGCGGCGCGAGAGACGGCAGCAAAGATCGTTTCAGCCGCGTAGCATCTGATCGGCCCAGGCTTTTGCCAGCTTGATCCCTTCCGCTGGCGTAAACGTCCTCGGGTTGAGGCACCATTCGAGCCAAAGGCCGTCGAGCAGCGCTGTCAGCCCGATAGCCGCAAGATGCGCGCTCTTGGGTTTCCGGCCCACCTCGCGCATGGCTGCTGCAACGAGCGCCTCGAGCCGGGCGAGGGAAGCCGCATAGGTCGCCTCGCGCACCTCGCGGATCTCGGGCGTGTGTCGCGACAGGCTCCAGAACACGACCCAGATGTGCAGGATGTCCGGATCGAGGTTCGGCGCCGAGAACGAGGCCTCGATGTAGCGGTCGAGCTGCTGGCGGGCCGTGCTGCTGCCGGCCGGGACCGCCGCTAGAGCACTATTCGATCTGATGGAGCCAGATCGGTGCTCTAGGGTGTTGGTTTTGAGCACTTTCTTTCGACCAACCGGTTTCCACTCGGTCGGAAAGTGCTCTAGCGCCCCGGCAAAGACGGCGGCGAGCCGATTGTCGAGGGCCCGGTAGGCTTCGGCCACGAGCGCCGTCTTGCTCGGGAAATGGTGGTTGATGAGACCGACCGAGACGCCCGCTGCCTCGCTGATCCGGCGGATCGACAGGCCGCCGTGGCCTTGCTTGGCAAGGCACGCCAATGTCGCCTCGACAAGGGCCTGGCGACGCGCCTCCGGCAGTTGCCGCTCGAACTTCCGGGCCGTCGTCGCCATTCCCGCACCACCTTCAAAATCGCTTGCCCGCGCCCGACTGGCCATGCTACTTATATTTGAACTTGAACACTCGTTCAATTACTCGCTCGAGGCAGATAGCATGCGTTACGCCGGGCTGGTCGACCGGATCGCCGGCGAGGCGACGGACGCATGGGACCTGCATTTCGCCGCGAGCGAGGCCAAACGCCGGGGCGGGGATGTCATCATCCTCACCATCGGCGATCCCGACTTTGCCACGCCCGAGCGCTTCACCGAGGCCGGCATCGCGGCGCTGCGCGGCGGCGATACGCACTACTCGGACATGGATGGGCGCCCGAAGCTGCGGGCGGCGATCGCCGCGCGCTTCCAGCGTCAGTCAGGCGTCCCGGTCACCGAGGAGAATGTCGTCGTCACCGCCGGCGCGCAAAATGCGCTCTACTCCGCCGCCCGCTGCATCGCCGAGGCCGGGACCGAGATCATCGCGCTCGATCCGACCTACGTCACCTACGATGCCGTCATCCGCGGCACCGGGGCGACGCTCGTCCAATCTCCTCAACCGGCAGCATCGGGCTTTCGCGTCGATCTCGACACGCTGGCAAAGCGCGTCACACCCAAGACGCGGGCCATCTTCTACGCCTCTCCCAACAACCCGACGGGCGCGGTCATGGGCCGCGACGAGCTCGAAGGCATCGCGCGGATCGCCAAGGCTCACGACCTCTGGGTGATCGCCGATGAGGTATATGGCGATCTCACCTTCGACCGGCCCCATATCTCGATGGCCTCGCTCCCCGGCATGGCCGAGCGCACTGTCACCATCGGCAGCCTGTCGAAGTCGCATGCCATGACGGGATGGCGCTCCGGCTGGGCGATCGGGCCCGCCTTACTCGCGCGCCATATGACAAACCTTGCTATCGCCATGCATTACGGACTCCCGGGCTTCATCCAGGAGGCGGCTTATGTCGCGATCACCGAAGGCGATGCCGAAGTCGAACGCATGGGCCAGATCTATCGCCGCCGCCGCGACCTGATGCTCGGCGCACTCCAGGGTGTGCCCGGTATCCGCTGCCTCAAGCCAGAGGCCGGCATGTTCATGATGATCGACGTCGCGAGATCGGGCCTCTCGGCCAAGGATTTCGCCTGGAAGCTGTTCGAGGCAACCGGCGCCGCGACACTGGATGCAACGCCCTTCGGCCCCAGCGCCAAAGGGTTCCTGCGGGTCGCCTTCACCATCTCGGAAGCCGAGTTGCAGGACGCCGCGCGCCGGATTCGCACGTTTTCCGAACAACTTGCGAACAATAAGAAAGTGGAAAGCGCCGCCTAGGCAGGAGGAATTGTTTCGTTTGCCGCCTCGGCTATAGTGAGTTCCTGAGAACAAGCGCTGGATCAACCGGCCGGGCTCGATGGGAAGGAAACGACATGAACGATCAGGTATCCGCCCAGGTCAGCGCTTCGGTGCGGCAGGGCGAGGCCGTCAACGTCCGCGATCTGCATAAGAGCTTCGGACCGCTCGAGGTGCTGAAGGGCATCTCGCTCACGGCACGCGAGGGCGATGTCGTCTCGATCATCGGCGCCTCCGGCTCCGGCAAGAGCACCTTCCTCAGGTGCATCAACCTGCTCGAGCTGCCGTCCAAGGGCGAGATCGTCGTCAACGGCGAGGCCATCAAATTCAAGCCGGGCCGCGACGGCAACATGATGCCCGCCGACATCCGCCAGGTCGAGCGCATGCGCACTCAGCTCTCGATGGTGTTCCAGAGTTTCAATCTCTGGCAGCACATGACCGTGCTCGGCAACGTCATCGAGGCGCCGGTGCATGTCTTGAAGCTGCCGAGGGCGGAAGCCATCGAGCGCGCCGAGAAGATCCTCAATCGCGTCGGCCTCTACGAGAAGAAGGATCAGTACCCGGCCTTTCTGTCGGGCGGCCAGCAGCAGCGGGCGGCGATCGCCAGGGCGCTGGCCATGGAGCCCAAGGTCATGCTCTTCGACGAGCCGACCTCGGCACTCGATCCCGAGCTTGTCGGCGAGGTGCTGAAAGTCATCCGCGGTATCGCCGAGGAGGGGCGCACCATGCTGCTCGTCACCCACGAGATGGCATTTGCACGCGACGTGTCGAGCCACACAATGTTCCTACACAAGGGGCTGGTCGAGGAAGAAGGGCCGCCGAAGCAGATCTTTACCAACCCTAAGAGCGAGCGCTTCCGGCAATTCATCTCGTCGATCCACAAGTAGCGGGATCATGCGGAATTCCGCCCACATGCCGTTGTTTGCATGCGGGCGTGAAGGCCCCTACTCTGGGGCCAACCCATTTGGAGCGGACATGTCCCCCGGACACCGCTTCCGAATGGTGACTGTGGCAATGCGGACGAAACGTCCGCGCAATGGGAGGTCTACATGAAGTTCTTTGTGAAGGCTGCCATGGCGGCCGCGCTCGTCGTCGGGCTCGGTGCCGGTGCAGCGTCTGCTCAAAAGGTCAAGTTCGGCGTCGCCGCCGAGCCCTATCCGCCGTTCTCCTCGGCCGACGCGTCCGGCAAGTGGATCGGCTGGGAAATGGATCTGATGGACATGGTCTGCGCCGAGGCCAAGCTCGAGTGCGAGCTCGTGCCGACGGCGTGGGACGGCATCATCCCGGCGCTGACATCCAAGCAGATCGACGTGATCTGGTCGTCGATGTCGATCACCGCCGAGCGCATGCAGACGATCGACTTCACGAACATGTATTACGACTCGGGCGCCGTGTTGATCTCCGGCAAGACCGGCGACATGGACATCACGCCCGCCCATCTCACGGGCAAGAACCTCGGCGTGCAGGTCTCGACCATCCACGAGAAGTACGTCCAAAAGTACTACGCGGCGGCTGGCGCGGTCGTGAAGACCTATCAGACGCAGGATGAGGCCAACAACGACCTCGCCGCTGGCCGCCTCGACTACGCGATGGCCGACAGCCTTGCGCTCGACGCCTTCCTGCAGACGGATGCCGGCAAGGCCTGTTGCGAGCTCAAGGGCCTCGTCGCCCCCGACAAGGAAGTGCTCGGCAATGGCGTCGGCGGTGGCATCCGCAAGGAGGATACGGCGCTGAAGGATAAGCTCAACGCCGCCGTTACCGCGCTCGCCGCTGCTGGCAAGCTCACG
>JANNSX010000018.1:0-4810 GCA_031403155.1 Hyphomicrobiaceae bacterium | reverse complement strand
CGGGCCGGCCATGAAGCTTGGCCAGTTGGTGCGCCCGCTGCTGCCGCAAATCAAGTCGCTGTCGTAGCCATGCTTGTTGATGAGCAGCCAGTTCATGTCCCAGAGGGCGCTGCTCCAGACCGTGCCGCTGCGGTGGACGGCCACGCTGCGCGTGAGGCCGAACAGGATGCAAAGCGGCAGTGGTCGCAACACGGTCCCCCGAAGGGAATGGTCTCGACGCAGGCGCTCGATACGGCAGGTCAGCGGCACTACCCCTACGGCGCGCCCTCGCATTGGATGCGCCGCTGGGCGGGTGGTTTCCCGATCTATGTCGCCAAGGCCGAGGGGGCACACATCACCGACGCCGACGGCCACGACTATGTCGACTTCTGCCTCGGCGACAGCGGCGGCATGTGCGGGCATGGGCATCCGGCGATCGCCGAGGCGGTCGGCCGGCAGATGCTGCAAGGCGCCACAACCATGCTGCCGACGGAGCAGAGTTTGTGGCTCGGCGAGGAGCTCACGCGTCGCTTCGGCCTGCCCTATTGGGGCCTCACGACATCGGCCTCCGACGCCAATCGCGCCGCGATCCGCATCGCCCGTATGATCACGGGACGGTCGAAGATCCTCGTCTTTAATGGCTGCTACCACGGCTCCGTCGAGGAGGCGCACGTGGCGCTGCGCGACGGGGCGATGGTACTGCGCAACAACATTCATCCCAACGGGCTCGATCACAGTGCCATCGCAAAGGTTGTCGAGTTCAACGACGTCGGGGCACTGCAGCAGGCCTTGGCGCCGGGCGAAGTCGCCGCCGTGCTCGCCGAGCCGGTGATGACGAACCACGGCATGATCCCGCCGATCGCCGGTTTTCACGACGCGCTTCGGCGGTTGACGAAGGAAACCGGTACACTCCTCATCGTCGACGAGACCCACACCTTCTCGTCCGGCCCGGGTGGCTATTCGGCCGCGCACGGCCTCGCACCCGACATGCTGACGCTCGGCAAAGCGGTGGCCGGCGGTGTCCCCGGGGCCGTCTATGGGATGTCGCCGGATGTCGCCGAGCGACTCTGGAAGGTCGTCCCGCGCGTCAATCCGGTCATCCGTCAGAGCGCGCATCTGGGGTTTGGCGGAACGCTCGCCGGTGGAGCGCTCGCGGTGGCGGCGATGTCAGCCGTCCTCGGCTCGGTCCTCACCGAGGCGGCTTTCGCAACCATGATCGTGCGTGCCGAGCGATTGGCGCGCGACGTTCGCGAGACGATTGTTGCTGGTAGGTTACCTTGGCACGCGACACAGATCGGTGGCCGGGTCGAGTACATGTTCTCACCCCACCCTCTCCGGAACGCGACCGAGGCCGCCACCGCGCGCCATGGCGGGCTCGAGCTTCTGCTCCACGCCTTCTTCCTCAATCGCGGCGTGCTGCTGACGCCGTTCCACAACATGGTCTTGATGTGTCCGGCCACCTCGGAGGAGGATGTCGCGCGCCACACGGCGGTGTTCGCGGAGTTCGTCGCGTGGATCATCGGCAAGGGCGCCGTCGGCTGAGGATGACAGGATGACCCGGAGACTGGAAGGCAAGCGCGCGCTCGTCATCGGCGGCGGACGCGGCATGGGCGCGGCGACCTGCGAGCGGTTCGCCGAGGCGGGCGCCACCGTTGCCGTCGCCAATAGGACACTCGGGTCGGCCGAGGAGGTCGTTGGGCGCATCACGGCATCTGGCGGCATGGCGATAGCGTTGCCCATCGACGCATCGACGGCGGCGGCCTGCCGGGAGGTTGTTGCCGCCGCGGCCGCGCAACTCGGCGGCCTCGACATTCTCGTCCACAACGCCGCGCACATCGCCCATGAGACGCTCGACAAGCTCTCGGAGGAGACGCTCGAGGCGACGCTGCGCGTCAATCTCCAGGCCTGCTTCTGGTTGACCCAGGCCGCCATTCCACACATGCAAAAACGTGGCGGCGGGCGGATCATCGTCACCTCGTCAGTCACGGGCCCGCGCGTCGCCTTTCCGGGTCTATCGCACTACGCCGCCTCGAAGGCCGGTGTGAACGGTTTCGTGCGCTCGGCCGCCCTGGAGTTGGCGCCCGACCGGATCACCGTCAACGGCATCGAGCCCGGATTCATCGCCAAGCCCGATCGCGGCACGATGTCGACCGCGGAAGCGCGCGCCCGCATCGAGACTTACATACCGCTGGGCGAGATGGGCAAGCCTGACGACATCGCCTGGGCCATGGTCTACCTCGCCTCGGACGAAGCCCGCTATGTCACCGGGCAAAGCATCGTCATCGATGGCGGCGCCGTGCTGCCGGAGAGCGGCTATGCGATGGAGAAGCTGCATCAGCTGAGGGGCGGCTGACGGGCGGAACGCCGTTCGGTGGTCGAGGAACCGTAGGGCGCAATAGCCGGCCCCTTCGGCCGGCGTATTGCGCCGCTCCGCCGGCGAGAAGACGGCCTCGGCGAAAGGTGCAATACGGCTTCGCCTATTGCACCCTACGGATCAGGCAGTCCGGGCCTTGCCAGCTCGTTGCCCATGTGCTTGGCATCGAGAACCCTCACGTCACCGCTGGCGCGTCGGCAAGACGGGAGCCGCCATGAAAATCGCCAAGCTCGAGACGTTCACCAACCAGTATGTGGGCTTCGTCCGTGTGACGACGGATACGGGCGCGCAAGGCTGGGGCCAGGTCTCGACCTACAACGCGGACATCACCTGTGAAATTTTCCATCGTCAGATTGCGCCGCATGTGCTGGGCTGCGACGCACTCGACATCGACGGGCATCTCGTCCGCATCTTCGATCGCGAGCTTAAATTTCCAGGCTCCTATCTCCGTCGCGCCATGACGGGCCTCGACACGGCGCTCTGGGACTTGCGGGGCAAGCTCGAAGGCAAGCCCGTGGTTTCCCTCATCGGCGGCATGCCAGGGAAACTGCGCGCCTACGCCTCCTCCATGAAGCGCGACATCACGCCGAGAGACGAGGCCGCGCGGTTCGTGAGATTGCGCGACGAGAAAGGTTTCGATGCCTTCAAGTTCCGCGTCGGCGCTGAGGCGGGGCACGATCGCGACGAGTGGCCAGGCCGGACCGAGGAGATTGTCCCAACAGTCTGCAAGGCGCTCGGGACCGGCATCGCCAAGCTCGTCGACGGCAACTCCTGCTACTCGGTGAAGCGCGCCATCGAGGTCGGCCGCATGCTCGAGGCCGAGGGCGTCAGTCATTTCGAGGAACCATGTCCCTATTGGGAGTTCCGGCAGACCAAGGAAGTCGCCGATGCGCTCTCCATCGACGTCACCGGCGGCGAGCAGGACTGCGAGCTCATTAGTTTCGAATACATGATCGCGCTCCGCGCCGTCGACGTCGTGCAGCCGGATGTCATGTACATGGGCGGGCTGTCGCGCACGCTGAAGGTGGCGGCGATGGCGGCCAAGGCGGGCTTACCTTGCACGCCGCATGCGGCGAACCTGTCGCTCGTCACCATGTGCACCATGCACTTTCTGAAAGCGATTCCCAATGCCGGCAAGTATCTGGAGCTTTCGATCGAAGGGCTGGACTACTATCCCTGGCAGGAGGGCCTGTTTCTGGGTGATCCCTATCGCGTCGAGGATGGCAAAGTGACGGTTCCGGATGCCCCCGGCTGGGGCATCGAGATCAATCCCGCATGGCTCGAGCGTGCGGCCTATCGTGCGAGCACGGTGGAATAGGAGTAAGCGATGACGAAGTCCCGCTATTACGCGCCCAAGGGCGGTCTGCCGCCGCAGACGGCCCTCATGACCGGCCGGGCCGTGTTCACCGAAGCCTATGCGGTCATCCCGCGCGGCACGAACTCCGATATTCTCGTCAGCTATTTCCCGGGCTGGGAGAAGACGCGGGCTTGGATTCTGGCGCGGCCGTTATCAGGCTTCGCCGAGACCTTCTCGCAATACGTCATGGAGGTCGCGCCCGGCGGCGGTAGCACGACGCCGGAGCCTGATCCGGGAGCGGAGGCCGCACTTTTCGTCGTCGAGGGTACGCTGTCTCTCTCGATCGCCGGCAAGGCGCATCAGCTGGAGGCCGGCGGCTTCGCCTATGTGCCGCCGGGTACGGCATGGTGGGTGAAGAACACGGCGCGCGCGAATGTCGTCTTTCACTGGTTCCGTAAGGCCTACGAGTCGGTGCCTAGCCTCGACAAGCCGGACCCCATCATCATCGCCAGCGAGCGCGACATCGCGCCCAATGCCATGCCGGACACAGATGGCCGCTGGTCAACGACGCGCTTCGTCGATCCGGCCGATCTGCGCCACGACATGCACATCACCATCGTGACGCTGGAGCCCGGCGGCATGATCCCCTTCGAGGAGACCCATGTCATGGAACATGGGCTTTATGTGCTCGAGGGGAAGGGCGTCTACCTGTTGAACAAGGACTGGGTTGAGGTCGAAGCCGGCGATTTCATGTGGCTGCGCGCCTTCTGCCCGCAAGCCTGTTATGCGGGAGGACCGGGCCCATTCCGGTATTTGCTCTACAAGGACGTCAACCGGCATCCGCGGCTGAGGCCGGGGGCGTAGCGCTTCGGCGGCTCGCCGGCCGTTGTATTTTGCGACCCGCAACGACAATCGCCGAATTCGCCCTCTCCCTTGGGGAGAGGGTGGCGATAGCCGGGAGAGGGGGTACGGACCTTCAGAAGGAAGAAGGTCTGCCCGCTGGACCGTGATGTTGGACCTTCTTCTTGTTGAAAGACCGTACCCCCTCATCCGGTCCGTCAAGCCCAAGGCATGCCTTCGGCATGACGGACCACCTTCACCCCATCGGAGAAGGTGAGCAGCGGAGAGCACCTCCTAGAATTGCGACGGGCCACCTGCCT
>JANNSX010000017.1:0-3080 GCA_031403155.1 Hyphomicrobiaceae bacterium | reverse complement strand
CTTGGACCTCCCCCCGTCGTGCTGAAGGCGCGCCTCCGGCACGACGTGGGGAGGGTTGGGGTGGGGGTGGCCCTATCCGAAAACCAATCACCGCGCCTTCGCCGGTGCCGTCCGCAATCGCACCAGCCGCCAGCGGATATCGGCGTCGTCGCTGGCCCGGCCGCGATAGACGATCTGGACGCCCCGGCGCGGGCCCGACAGGCTTGCCAGATAGAGACTCTCCTCGAAGCCGAGCTCGGCACCCTGCCCGGCCAACCCCCAAACCTCGCCATTGGGCAACTCGATCAAGGCTTGCCCGGGCTCCGGCCCGCGTACGACGCGGCTCGCCGGGTGGGCGTGGAAATGCACCGAGAAGGTCAACCCGCGCTTGCCCTTCCAGGATTGCGTGCGGGCAGGATCGAACAGCCGGTCGGAGCCATCGACCCGGTCGCCCTGGGCCGACAGGCGCAGCCGGCGCGCATGCCAGATCCCGAAGCGCTCCATATAGCCGTTGTGGCTGGCCGCCAGCTCGAGCGACCCGTCGTCGTTGGGTGTCATCCGAGCCTCGACCTGCGAGGGCTCGGCCAAGGGCGGCGCGCCGAGCTTCTTTTCCAGCTCGGCCTTCTGCATCAGCCGCGACGACGAGGCGTTGTTCACCGCCACCGTCGAATGCGACATGGTCGAGCGCGCGTTGAGCCGCCAATCGCGATCGGCCGGACCGGGTGCGCCGCAATTGACGATGACGAGGTGCGTGCCAGAGCTCAGCTCGAAGGACAGGCAGCCGGCATGCGCCTCGTTCGAGAGCTCCGGCAGCGGCGGCGGGCCGACATCGGCAAGCAGGATCGACTGGCGCCGCTGCATGCGGGCGTAACGCGAGACCGTCAACGCCTCGCCCGGGCGCTGGACGTTCTCGTCGTAGGCAAGCACGGCGGCCAACAGATCGGTCCGGGTCGCACCCGTGCCGTTGAAGCGCGCCAGCGAGCCGTCGCCCATGCGCATGTGCCGGAGCATGTCGGTGATGCGGCGGCTGGCCTCCAGCACGATCGGCGGCGGCTCGTGATTGCGCGAGACGTAGCACTGCTTCAGCGGCAGGAGATCGAGCAACACGTCGATGAGCAGCGAGGTGTTGCGCGAGGCGTGCCCGCCATCCTTCAGGATGTGGTGCAATAGAATATCCGACAGCCGCGCCGTCTGGCTCTCGACCAGCGCCTCCTGCTCGGAGACGCAGAGGCTGGCATAGGTGAGCGCCGTCTCGACGGTCAAGCGCGTGCGGCCGTCGACGAGACCGGGTGCCTCGGCGACGAGTGCGCGCACCTGGCGGAGCAGGCTGTCGACGATCTTGTCATAGACCTGGGGCGGGGCGCCCTCGAGGAGAAAGCCGGCATTGAGCAGCCAGGAGATGATGCGCAGCCCCGCAATCCGCGGGTGATGGACGAGCGAGCGCCCGCGCCCGTCGCGCTCCCGGTCGATCCAGTCGAGCACCAGGCGAACACCGGCTTCGCGCGCCTCCGCCGTGTTGGCGGAGCGCAAGTCGCGAAGCCACTCGAAGGCGACGAGCGCCTCGGCCCAGGCCTCGCTCGGCGGCCGGGCGTCGAAGGGCGAGAGGCCGTCGATATCGGCCACGGCGCCCGCGAGCCCCATCTTTCCAGAGGCCATCTCGGTGGCAAAGCTCGGATCGGGCGTGCGCAAATCCTGGGGCACGATCAGCAGGTGGCCCTGCTCGACCTCGACCGGCGGTTTCATCCAGGGCAGGCGCGTGACAGCTTCGCCCGCCGCCTGCCGGATGCGCTCGGCATTCGATCTGAGGTGATACTCCGCCTTGGCGAGAGACCGCATGCCGTCCTGATCCGTTAGAGTGCTTCCGGAAAAGTGCGAAGCGGTTTTCCGATGAGAAGCGCGACAAACCAAGTAGAGTGCTTCCGGAAAAAGCCTGTCCCGGCGAAGGCCGGGATCCGAAGCGGTTTTCCGATAAGAAGCACGACAAACCAAAGAGTTAGGGTGTTGGCGTGATTCAATCAATCACGGAAACACCCTAGTGGTGCGATGCTGACGGATGAATCCTCATCCGGCAGCTGAATCGCTCCACCAAGCAAAGGTCTAGTGGTCCGTCGCAGGGACCCAAGTGTCAGAGTCGGACCACTAGAGGCCCGTCGATTTGACGAGCCGGGCTGCAAAGAACCCGTCCATACCGGCAACATTGGGGCCTCCCCCCGGAGAATGGAAGGGGAGCGTCCTGAGATATCCCTCGGCCGTGACCCAGTCCGGCTCGATGCCGGCCTCGCCGGGGCGAACGGGCGCGACCGTCAGCCCCGGATGCGCGGCCAAGGCCGCCGCAATCTGTTGCTCGCCCTCCTCCGGCTCGAGCGAGCAGGTGGCGTAAACGAGCGTGCCGCCGGGGCTGAGGAGCGCTATCGCTGCTTCGAGCAATAGCCGCTGCCGCGCGGCGAGCGGAACGAGGTCGGTTTCGGATTTGAGATAAGGCAAGTCGGGATGGCGGCGGATGGTGCCGGTCGCAAGGCAGGGCACGTCGAGGAGGACTTTCGGGAATGATCGCCCCGGAACCCAGCTGCAGACGTCGGCCTCGACGATCCCGGCCTCGAGCTTCAGCCGGTCGAGATTGCGCCTGAGAATGCCGATCCGCCGCTTGGAGCTTTCGACCGCCACGACCTTGGCGCCTGCCGCCGCAAGCCCGGCGGTCTTGCCGCCCGGAGCCGCGCACAAGTCCGCGACCTCGATGCCGGAGACGTCGCCCAACAGCTTGACGGGCAAGGTCGCCGCCGCGTCCTGGACCCACCAGGCGCCCTCCTCGAAACCGGGCAACGTCTCGATCCGGCCGCCACTTGTCACGCGGACGCTACCCGTGGCGAGCACCTCGCCGCCGAGCCGCCCGGCCCACCCGGCCGGATCGGATTTGACGCAGAGATCGAGGGCAGGTTCGAGGACATGGGCCGCCGCAATTCGCCCGGCGATCTCCTCGCCGTACTGCGCCGACCATCGCCGCAACAGCCAGTCCGGTGTGTTGATCGCGGCGGTTCCAGTCCGCTCCCTGAGCTGCTGTGCGTCTCGCGCCAGCCGGCGCGACACGGCGTTGACCAAGCCTG
>JANNSX010000016.1:0-4407 GCA_031403155.1 Hyphomicrobiaceae bacterium | reverse complement strand
CGCGCTGATCTCCGGAAGATCTGAGCTTGCGAAGGCCATCCGATATGCGCGTGTCCGGTGGGAGGCGCTCACCGCTTACCTCGACGATGGCCGGCTGGAAATCTCCAACAACGCGGCCGAGAATGCGATCCGGCCTGTCACGCTCGGCCGCAAGAACTGGCTGTTCGCGGGCAGCGACAGTGGCGGCGAACGTGCCGCCATCATGTACACGCTGATCCGCACCGCCAAGCTCAACGGCCTGGAGCCCGAAGCCTGGCTCCGCGACATCCTCGGCCGCATCGGCTCGCATCCGATCAACCGGCTCGACGAGCTCCTGCCTTGGAAGATGGCGAAGCCTGCGGCCAACGCCCTCGCTGCCTGAGCAACCCGTCAATCGAGGCAGACCGCAGTCGTCAGAGGACGCTTACGGGCCACTAGTGTTCCGGCCCATTCATATGATTCCGGCGAAGCTGGAATTATGAATGGAAAGACGGAACACAAACAAAGAGTTGGCTAGTGGGATGGCCATTCATTTGGGGTACCAAATGAATGAGTCAGAACACTAGCAATATCATGAGCTTGGTGTGGCGTTCATCGCGCCATAGTTGACTCCGAACGTGCAGCGCGACTGGTCAACTATGGCGCGACGCCACACTAGGCAGCTGCCGAAGATGTCCTTCGGCATGAGTCTACAGCGGCGCGCCGACCACCAGCGTCCAGAAGGTCTTGAACTCGGTGCCGGTATCCTGCACGAGGGCGATACCCATGTGCTCGGCGTCGGCAAGCAGCAGGTTCTTGTTGTGGCCCTCGCTCGCCTTCCAGCCCTTGATGACCTCGGACAGCGAAGCCTGGCCGGTGCCGACATTCTCGGCGGCGACGCGCGCTTTGTAGCCCGCGGCGGTCACCCGGTCCCAGGGGCTCGAGCCGTTGGAGCCGTAGTGGGAGATCCGGTCATGCTTGGCGAGGTCGCGGGAATGGGCCTTGGCGGCGGCCGTCAGCAGCGGGTCGAGCTTCAAGGGCTTCAGTCCCTGCTCGCTGCGGTAGGCGTTGATGAGCTCAAGGGCCTCGGACATGTCGAGCCTGGCCGTCGAATAGTCGCGGTCGTCGAGGGCGCCCTTGGGCGCGGTCGCCGTGCTGTCGACGGCGACCTCCGTCTCGGTCGCAGCATTACGCTGGGCGCGCTCCTTGGCGCGGCGCTTCAGCGTGTCCTGGGAGACGATATCATCGCCGCTGCCAGCCTCGGCGAGCGACATGGCGCCCGTGGAGTCGAGGCCGTACTCGGTCTCGTCTGAGGCAAAGCCGGTCGGTATCGGCAAACTGCCGATGCTACAGCCCGACAGCGCCAGGGCGGCGACGACTGATAAGACGATGCAACGCATCACACTCTCCGGATGCAACGCACGCGTGCCAGCCAGCCACTCTAGTACCCGCCATCAGAAATGGCTGGTACTAGCTTTTTGGCTGAAGTACCCGATTCACGCGGCATTTTCGTGCCACCACGTGTGGCACTCAATTCTGCGATCGGGTACTAGTGTCCCGATCCCGAAGTTCGTCAGATCAAGCGGCGAGTTCAGCGCGAACTTCGGGATCGATAAGGACACTAGACGAGTCAATAGCTTGGCGCCGAGATGGCGGGGCGAACTTCTGAACCGTCATACCGGGCCCGAAGCCGATTACTATCCCGGCCATGGTAAATTTGGAGTTACGCCCCAAACTTTCCCAGGACGGCCGGCACGTCTTCCCCTCAGACTTGAAACTATTTCCAATCCGCGTCGGAAACGGGGAGCGATTGCGGCGATTGCGCGGCGGACGCCGGTCATTCGCGTTGCAGCAGCCACATACCGGTGATTGGGAGTCACATTCGCCCGCCGACTGAGCACATAGGTCCGCTGCCCCCTTGGCCGGGGCCCCGGCTTCCGGCAAGCTCTTGTTGTCCACACCTGATTCGTTGGTAGCCCAGTACCCGGCCGGTCGCTCGACCGTGCCCCGGATAAGGAACCGATTCGGCGTGGCGTGGCTGGGGGAGAGGGCATGACGGTAGGCGCCGAGCTTCGGCCGTCGATCGCCGAGGTGGTGCTGTTGCGGCTGTTCGCTGCCGGCGACGCCGGAGCGACGCGCTCGGCTGTGTCACGCGACCTTTATGCCCTGGTTGCCCACAAGATGTCCCAGGGGGAATGGCGCAGCGAGCTCAGCGCCATCGTTGCCGAGGCAACCACCGCGGGCGACATCGACGACGATGGCCGGCGCTTGCGGCTCACGGAGGACGGCGGCATCGCCTGCGAGCGCTTCTGGGGCGGGCGGCTGCCCAAGGTCTCCGGCTGGCAGGACCTCAAGAACACGGTGCTCGTCGCCAAGGCGCTCGGCGTCGAGAAGAAGCCCAAGCGGCACCTGAAGCAGCTTTCCAGCGCACCGGGCCTGCGCCTGTCGATCCTCGAGCGCTCCTTCATGCTGCGGTTCAAGGGCGCGCCGAGCCTCGCCAAGGCCAGGACCGAGCTCGCCCGCGAAGCGACCCGTCGCCGCCCCGCGCTCGCCGCCGATGCCAATGCGGCGACCCGCAAAGATCAATGTGAGCGGCAGCTCGCCGCCGGTCTCCTCACGCGCAGGCGCCCGGCCGCAACCGATGGCGAGCTCGTCAGCCTGCTCGCTGCCGAGCAGGTCGGCGCCGTCCAGACCGACGTCTCGGCGCTTCGCCTGGCGCTACTCCGCCGCTACGTCGCCGGACAGACTCGCAGCCGCGCCATCAAGGCGCCCTCCGTCGACGATGTGCTGACCTATGACGTCCCGCGCTTCGCCGCCGAGATCCTGAAGATCGCGCGCTCGGAAGCGCGCGGCGTGCCGGGTGCCCGCAAGGCCTACATTGCCGATGTCTGGAAGCGCCTGGCGCCGCTGGGTGCGGCCGCGCCCGACAGCGAGGCGCGCTTCAAGTCCCTACTCATCGAAACCCATCGCCTGGGCCTCCTGTCGCTCACCAATGCCGATTTGCGTGACAAGGCCAATATGAGCCACGTGCAAGCCTCCGCCGTCGCCTACCAGAACACGATCTGGCACCTGATCAGAGTCGAGGACGCATGATGCTGCCAGAGCCGTTGCAAGCGATCGCCCATGAGCGCCTTCTGGGTGTGTTCGAGCATTCGATCACCTGGGAGGACGATGTCTGGAAGGCCGACCCGCTCGATGTGCCGGAAGTGCACGCCCTGGCGCGCCGGAAATTCGAGGAGCTGCTCACCACCGTCACGCAGGGCCGCTCGACCGCGCAGAACCGTATTCTGCTGTTCCATGGTCACTCGGGCGCCGGCAAGACGCACTTGATCCGCGCGCTCCGCAGCGGCGCCCATGCCGCCCATCGCGGCTATTTCGGCTATGCGCAGATGACGCCGGACGTCGGCAACTACGCCGAGTATTTCCTGCGCCGCCTCATCAACAGCCTTGAAAAACCCTACGACCCGCGCAATCCGGTCGAGACCGGGCTGATGCGTCTGTCGAACCATCTCGTCAGCCGCGCCGGCGTACTGGCGCCGGGCGCGCGCGAACTTTTGAAAGAGTCGGCCGTCGAGGGCGAAAAGCTCTCCCACCTCGTCGCCCGCCTCGCCGATGAGATCGTTTCGGCGCCGAAATTCTCAGGCCAGGACCTCGACATCAACATCGTCCGCGCGCTGCTCTATCTCCAGCGCAATGATCCCAGGATCGACCAGCGGGTGCGCCAGTATCTCTATGGCCGTCCCGTCAACGAGGTCGGGCAGTCGCTCGTCGGCGCGCTCGAGCATCTGGAGGGCCAGGACCGCCCCTTCGAGATCATCGAGTGCCTCGGCCGGCTGATGAAGGCGGTCGACGGCGCGGCGCTCGTCTTCTGCATCGACCAGGTGGAGGACCTGCGCTTCTTCGACAATCCGGAGGAACGGTTCCAGAAGGCGATCCGCGATCTCATCCAGATCGCCAACCGCGTCACCACCGCCATCATCATCATCTCCTGCCTCGACGATTTCTATGCGGCGACACGCGAATACCTCGCCCAATCCTTCCTCGACCGCATCGAGAAAGCGGGCCCGATCCTCTTGAGCGAGGTACGCAACGAGGACGAGGCGCGCGAGATCGTCTTGAAGCGGATGCAGGCCGCCTTCGACGAGGAGGGGCTGAGCGATCAGCTGCCGGCCTTCGTCGAAATGGTCGAGACCGGTTTCATGCGCGAGCTGGCGGGATTATCCACCCGGCGGCTCCTCGAGCATGCCCAGAAGCGCTGGCACCAAATGCTCGGCGAGGAGACGGAGGAAGAGGCCGTCGCTCCGGCCGTCGCGATTCCCGCCGTGCCGATCGCCGTCAAACCGGCCGAGCCGGAAGCAGCCGATCCGGCTTTCGCCATCAAGACGCAGTGGGACCGGCACATCCACGATTCGACGATCGAGATCCCGTCCGAGGAATTCGAGCTCATCG
>JANNSX010000015.1:0-28824 GCA_031403155.1 Hyphomicrobiaceae bacterium | reverse complement strand
GCGGCTTGAGCGCCGGCTTCGATCGCCTGGGCCATCGCCATCAGCGCGACAACCGTCTTGCCCGAGCCGACATCGCCCTGGAGGAGCCGCATCATCCGGTGCGGTGCCGCGAGATCGGCCGCAATCTCCTTCAGCGCCTGGATCTGCGAGCCGGTGAGCACAAAGGGCAGCGCCGCCATCAGCCGCGTCCGCACGCCGCCATCGCCTTCGATGCTGCGCCCTTTCACCGATCGCGTCGCCTGCCGGACGAGGCCGAGCGCCAGCTGCCCGGCCAGCAGCTCGTCGAAGGCAAGCCGCTGCCAGGCGCGGCTCTGCGGCGTCACATCGGCCGGCTCCTGCGGGCGGTGGATGCCGGCGAGCGCCGCCTTGAAGCCCGGCGCGCCCTGCTCCGCGACAAACGCCGGATCGAGCCACTCAGGCAATTCCGGCACGCGCTCCAGCGCCTTGCGGATTGCCTTCAAAACCGTCTTGCCGGAGAGGCCGGCCACCAGCGGATAAACCGGCTCGAGCAGCGGCAGGCTCGCGATATCGGCCTCCGCCACCGCGTAGTCCGGATGCATCATCTGCAACTTCTCGCCATACTGCTCGATGCGGCCGCTGACGATCCTGACCTCGCCCATCGGCAACATGCGCTCGACGAAACGCGGATCGGCGTGGAAGAAGACGATGTCGAGCCGGGCGGTCTCGTCCTCGGTCTGGACGGTGTAGGGCGCCTTGCTGTTCCGGGGCGGCGCACGATGCTTCAGGACGCGCACCTTGACGGTCGCGATCGTCCCCGGCACCGCCTGCGACAAGAGCGGCTGGGCGCGGCGGTCGATGACGCCCGTCGGCATATGCCAGAGCAGATCGATCACACGCGGCTCGGCGACCTGGCCCGGCAGACTGAGTGCTTTCTTGACGAGCAACAGCAATTTCGGCCCGATGCCTTCCAGGCTCTGGACGCTCGCGAACAGGGGTGTCAGCGGCTCGGGGCGCATGGGGTCGCGGGCTCATATGCAGCGGGCGGCTGACAGCGCGCCCGCCCGGGGCTATAGGACGGGCCCGAACGTGGCGGCGGGCTTCCCGCGCGTCAAGGCAGAGTGAACCCCTATCCTATGCAGAGTGACGTCCAGTCGACGCGATTGAAGCGGCTGCTCTTTCGTGCCTCACATCGTGGGACCAAGGAGATGGACATTCTGCTCGGCCGTTATGCCGAGGCGAGATTGGAGGCAATGACGGCCGAGGAACTCGACCACTTCGAGGCGCTGGTGGAGTTGCCGGACCCGGACGTGCAGAATTGGATCCTGTCACCGGGCGCGGTGGTTGACCCGGATTATGCCCCGCTCGTCGCCGAGCTGCGCCGGTTTCATGGATTGGTGTGAGTGAGAGATGGACGCTGTTGTGGTTAGGCGCGAACGGTTTCGCCTCCTTGTAGGGGCGACCGGCGGTCGCCCGTCGTGCAACACGGCAGGGCGTCGAAGGCGGGCGACCGCCGGTCGTCCCTACGGGCAAGCGGTGCGCGCTTCTTGTGCCGATCTAGCTGTCGCCCACACACCATGACCGCCACTCTCGCCGCTCCCCGCGAAATGATCCTTTCCGGCACGCCGGAGGGGCTCGATGCGTTGGCGGTCGCCGGCATGGCCGCCGAGGGCGGGGCGTCGCATCCGGTGTTGCATGTCGTGCGCGACGACCGGCGGCTGGAAGCAGCGGAGGCCGCACTCAAATTTTTCGATCCCGAGCTCGTCGTGGTGTCATTCCCCGCTTGGGATTGCGTGCCTTACGACCGTTCCTCGCCCAATTCCGACATCGTGGCCCGGCGCATCGCGGCGCTGGCCCGCATCGGCCTGATGAAGCGCGACAAGCCGATGGTGTTGCTGGCGACCGTCAACGCCCTGCTCCAGCGGGTGCCTGGCCGCAAATTCTTGCGCGAGACGGCGAAAGTGCTGGCGCCCGACCAACGTCTCGATATGGGGGAGCTGCGCCGTAGCCTCGAAATCGCGGGCTACGTCCACACCTCCACCGTCATGGAGCGCGGCGAATACGCCGTTCGCGGCCACATCGTCGATCTCTTTCCGCCCGGCCGCGCGAGCCCCGTGCGCCTCGACTTCTTCGGCGACACCATCGAAACCATCAAGCCGTTCGATCCCGAAACGCAGCGTACCGCGAAGTCGATCAACCGCGCCAATCTGCTTCCCATCAGCGAGGCCAGCTTCGGCGAGGCGGCGATCTCGCGCTTCCGCACCCGCTATGTCGAGCTGTTCGGCGCGGTGACACGCGAAGACCCGCTCTACGAGTCGGTGAGCGCCGGACAGCGCTTTCCGGGGCTCGAGCACTGGCTACCGCTCTTTCACGCAAGCCTCGACACGCTCCTCGACTATCTGCCGGGGGCCTCGATCGTCCTCGACCATCTGGCGGACGAGGCGGCCAAGGATCGCTTCGAGCAGATCTCGGAGCACTACCAGGCCCGCGTCGACGCCCTCGAGCAGACGACCTTCGGCGCGGCACCCTACAAACCCTTGCCGCCGGAGCAGCTCTATCTGACCGATGCCGAATGGCGGAAGCTTCTCGCCGCCCATCCCGTTCGCCGCTTGTCGCCCTTCGAGGCGCCGGGTGACAGTGCCACGCAAACCGTCTCGCTGAAAGCCAAGGTCGGGCGCAACTTCGCCGCCGAGCGGCAGGTCGACAGCGGCACGGTGTTCGATGCGGTGGTGGCTCATATCGGCCAGCTGCAGAAGGCGGGCAAACGCGTTGTCATCACCTCCTGGTCGGCTGGCGCGCGAGAGCGCCTCGCCCATCTGTTGACCGAGCACACGCTCGAGCCCATCGCCAAGGTCGAGAGCTGGCCGGAAGTCAAAAAGCTCCCCAAGGACACGACGGCCTTCGCGGTGCTCGGCATCGAGCACGGGATCGAGGCGCCCGACCTCGCCCTCATCGCCGAGGAGGATGTGCTCGGCGACCGGCTGATCCGCCCGCGCCGGCAGAGCCGGAAGGCCTCCGACGTTTTGACCGAAGCGACCTCACTCTCGGTCGGTGATATCGTGGTCCATGTCGATCACGGCATCGGCAGGTTCGTCGGCTTGAAGACCATCCAGGCGATCGGCGCCCCTCACGATTGCCTCGAGCTACAGTATCTCGGCGGTGACAAGCTCTACCTGCCGGTCGAGAACATCGAGCTGCTGTCGCGCTATGGCAGTGAATCGGACACGATCGTCCTCGACAAGCTCGGCAGCGCCGCCTGGCAGGCGAGGAAGGCCCGCCTCAAGACGCGCATTCGCGCCATTGCCAACGAGCTCATCAAGGTGGCGGCCGCCCGGCTGCTCAAAAAGGCGCCCGAGCTGGTGCTGGCGAGCGGCCTCTACGACGAGTTCGCCGCCCGCTTCCCCTATCAGGAAACCGAGGACCAGGAGACGGCGATCGCCGCAACCGTGGAGGACCTCGGCGCCGGCCGGCCGATGGACCGCCTCATCTGCGGCGATGTCGGCTTCGGCAAGACGGAGGTGGCGTTGCGGGCCGCCTTCATCGCGGTGATGGCCGGAAAGCAAGTCGCGGTCGTGGTGCCGACGACACTGCTCGCGCGCCAGCATTCGAGAACCTTCATCGATCGCTTCCAGGGTCTCCCCGTCCGGATCGGCCAGGCCTCGCGGCTGGTCTCGCAAAAAGACCTCAATGCCCTCAAGAGCGGCCTCTCCGAAGGTCAAGTTGATATCGTCGTCGGCACACATGCGCTTTTGGGGAAGGGCATCGTTTTCAAGGATCTGGGTCTCGTCATCGTCGACGAGGAGCAGCATTTCGGCGTCCAGCACAAGGAGCGGCTGAAACAGTTGCGCGAGGACGTGCATGTGCTGACGCTGTCGGCAACGCCGATCCCGCGCACGCTGCAACTGGCGCTGACCGGCGTGCGCGAGCTCTCGCTCATCACCACGCCGCCGGTCGACCGGCTCGCGGTCCGCACCTTCGTCTCGCCCTTCGATCCGGTGATCCTGCGCGATGCGCTGCTCCGAGAGCGGATGCGCGGCGGGCAGACCTTCTTCGTGGTGCCTCGCATCTCCGATCTCGACGAGGTGGCGGATTTCCTGCGCGAGGCGGTGCCGGAGTTGCGCACCGGACGCGCCCACGGGCAGATGGCGCCGGGACTGCTCGATGATGTCATGAACGCCTTCTACGACGGACAGTACGACGTGTTGTTGTCGACAACCATCGTCGAGTCCGGCCTCGACATCCCGCGCGCGAATACGCTGATCGTCTATCGCGCCGACATGTTCGGGCTGGCACAGCTTTATCAGCTCCGAGGCCGCGTCGGCCGTTCGAAAGTCCGCGCCTACGCCTATTTCACGATACCCGCCGGCCAGAAACTGACGCCTGCCGCCGACAAGCGTTTGAAGGTGCTGCAATCGCTCGATACGCTCGGCTCCGGTTTTGCGCTCGCCTCGCATGATCTCGACATCCGCGGCGCCGGCAATCTGCTCGGCGAGGAGCAGTCCGGCCACATCCGCGAGGTCGGCTTCGAACTCTATCAGCAGATGCTGGAAGAAGCCGTCGCCATGCTGAAGGGCGGCGGCGACAGCGAGATCGAGGATCAGTGGAGCCCGCAGATCGCGATCGGCACGGCCGTGCTGATCCCGGAGAGCTACGTCGCCGATCTCGATCTGCGCCTGGGCCTGTATCGCCGCCTCGCCTCGCTGGAGGATCGCCCCGCCATCGATGCCTTCGCCGCCGAGCTGGTCGACCGCTTCGGGCCGCCGCCCGGCGAGGTCCGCGATCTGTTGGAGATCGTTGAGATCAAGGGGCTTTGCCGGAAGGCCAACATCGCCCAGATTGATGCGGGACCCAAAGGCGCGTCCTTAACCTTCCGCAAAAAAACCTTCGGCAATCCGGCCGCGCTGATCGCCGAGGTGCAGAAGAACGCCGATGCGATGCGGGTCACGCCCGAAGGCAAGCTCATCGTCAAGGGCGATTGGGATTTACCGGAGGAGCGGCTGAAGGCGACGCGGGCGCTGGTGAGGAAGCTCGCGAAGATGGTGGCCTGAACCAATCTGCCAGGGCGGAGAACGACTGCTTCGCGGCTTGGATTGACCGTCCCGCGATCTCCCGTGGATGGCCACTTCCGCGACCATGACGGAGGGTGGCGAGAGTTCTGGACAAATCAACAGGCGCGGGAGTAATGCCAAACCGCAGAATGCTCGACCGGTCTGATGGCCCCGAAAGGGGCCATGGACTGTAGCCACGGGTGAAGCGGGAGGCTGGGCTTGAGCGCTATTCGATCTGATGGAATCAGATCAGCGCTTTAGGTTGTTGGTTTTGAGCACTTGTCTTCGACCAACCGGTTTCCACTTGGCAGGACAAGTGCTCCAATGCCCGGCCGCGCAGCGAAACCCGTGGAGAGAAGGTTGCGTGATACTGCCCCGGCAGGGGCGGAGGAGAACCGCTCCATGCTTCCTCCGCCCCTTTGGGGCGGGGCGACGGGAGTGACGTTTCCACGGGTTCCGCTGCGCTCACCCGTGGCTACAATCCGAAGCCCCTTCGGGGCTTGGCCGGTCTTGCCGCTGTCGAAGAAACGGGCTTCGACGCGGGTCAGGGGTTTTGCGGTTTGGTATAATGCGCAATCCCTCAACCCCGTCCTGCTGACGAAAGTCAGCATCCACGGGAGTGCGTTGCTTGCGCGACGCTGGCCCCACAAGGCCGGAAGCAATCAACATTGCCGGAATGAGCCGGCGGTTGCCTATGCGTATCGCGTGAGGGCTGAGGCCGCTCAATTCAAATCAAAAACCGAGTGGCGCGGAGTGCGGGCTCCGCGCCACTCGGATCAAGACCACTCTACCTCACGAGCCGGGTGGTCTGCGCTTCCAGGTCGGGCATGTCGGGCGTCAGGTCCGGCAGCGGCGAGGAGCCGTTGTTGGCTTTGACGTGGAGCTCACCCGATCCGAAGATGTAGAAGCTCTTGGCGACGACGATGAAGAAATCGGAAGAGCCGTTCATGTCGCCATTGCCGCCCATCTCGAGCTGCTGCGTCGGCATGTAAACGATGCCTTCCATGTCGAACACGCCGCCGCCCTGGATGGTCGAGGTCTCGCCTTCGGCGGCCTGCGCGTTCTGGATGATGAGGAAGCCTTCATAGCTCTCGCCGGCATGGCGGCCGATGAGATCGACATGGGCGCCGCCCTGGATCTCGACGATGGCGTCGCCGCCGTATTGGTAGAACACCACGTTGTCGCCGGAGAGTGTTGCCCCCGACCAAGCCCGCAACGCGCCGCTGTCCATCGTATAGACTCCCTCCGTGAAGGTCGCACTAGCTTGCGCGCGGATCTCGAGGCCGCCGCAATAGCGGCCCGGCAGCATCGTGAAGGTGCCTTTCCGGAGCCGCAGAGCGTCGGCCATGCAGCCCTCGGCCTCGACGTCGGGAAGCGCGAATTTCGGCTCCCAGCTCGCGGCACTCGGATAGGCGCTCGCATTGGCGAACGGATCCTCGACCGGATCGCAGGCGGGGCGGACGCTCGGGTTGAAATTATTGTGCTCGATGTCGGTGAGCCCTGCCGTGCAGACGCCACCGGCATTGAAGGTGTAGGAATTACCGACCGACTGCACGGAAGCCTCGCGATCGGAATTCACATAGGCCCAGCAACTGCCGAGTTCAGCGATCTTGCTGCCCTGGACCTTGAGGCCTTGGCTGGCATTGGGATCGAGCGCCAGCATGCAGAGTTTGCCCCAGGTGTCGTCCTGCTCTTCGACCTGCTCGTCGTAGCCCTTGGTGGCGACCGAATAGGCCTCGACCGGCAGCTCGTCGATGGAGGCGACCTTCATGAAGGCGGTCGGCTCGGTTGTGCTGGCCGTCAGCCTCACTTCGTTGTCGACGAAGTTGACTTGGACCTGGACATTCTCGATGCCGGCCTTCTCGACCTTGGCGAGGAAGATCGCATGCGCCGCCTGGATGATCGCCTCCGGCTCGTCGTCGTCGAGCTTGGCGGCGGCGAGCGTTGCGGCGTCGGCCGCGCCCTGCAGGATCGTCTTCTTATTTATTGCTTGACCGTAGTCGACGGCGCCGCCGATCAGCATGATCGTTGGAATGATCATTGCAGCAAAGATCATGCCGACGTTACCAGACTCGTTAACGGCAAACCGTTTCGACGCAGATGCCACTCGCATGATTGACAACTCCCCAATATCGGCATGTGCCCACACGCCATGGACTTAATTAAGCGCAAAGACCTATTTCAATCCGTTTAAAGATCGTTTCGCAATTTTCGCTAAAGTTTTATCGAAGTTGAAGCGCAATTGATCGAATTGGGATCGCGCGGCAACGATTGGATTACGACTTGTTAGCGGCCTGCGGGCCTCGCTCAGCGCAGGAATGCGTAGTCGAAGGCATCGCCGCGCGTGATGATCCGGCCCGCCGTCGGCGAGGGAAAGTGGATGGGCAGCACGATGGCGGGCGTGTTCGCGACATCTCCGAAAAACGTCCGGCGCGAGCGTTCGGCTTGCTCAGGATCGCTATCGAACACCGTCGACCAGTGCGGCTCCCGCACCTGCAGCGCATGATGCATCAGGTCGCCGGTGACGATGGCGCGCTGGCCCTTCGAGGAGATCTCGACGCAACAGTGATGCGGCGAGTGCCCCGGCGAGGGAATCAGACGGAACGTCTCGTCGAGCTCGTAACCGTCGCCCACCATCAGGGCCTGTCCGGCCTCGACGATCGGGCGGCAGTTGAACGCCCAGGCGCTGTCGGGCGATGGGCCCGGCGGCTTGCCGCCCGCCTTCGCGACGCGCTCCCAGTGAGCATATTCTTCACGATGAAAGATGTATTGCGCATTGGGAAATGTTGGGACCCAGCGTCCGTTCAGAAGCCGCGTATTCCAGCCCGTATGATCGAAATGCATGTGCGTGCAGAAGACATGCGTGATGGCCTCCATCGTCAATCCTGCTGCAACAAATGCATCGCGCCAGGGCTGCTTCGGGAAATCGAGCGGCGCGGCATAGCCCTTGTCCTCGCCCGTGCAGGTGTCGATCAGCACGGTGTGCCGGGGCGTCCTGACGACAAAGGTCTGATAGGTGAAAACCATCCGCCCAGAAGCGGCATCGAAGACGAAGGGATCGAGGGTCGCGAGGTGGCGCCGGCCAATCGCGGCATCATAGGCCGGGAACATGTCCTCCGGCCGCCGCCACGGCCCGTCGCGCTCGATGAGGCTGGTGATGGTGACATCGCCGATGTGAAGGGTCTGCATGATCTTGAGTGCCTGCCACTGCCCAGATATGCCGAGGATGCCACGGCTCGGCCGGGCCGCATAGGAGCGTCTGGGTCCCCACGGCCCGTCACGCTTGACGCGGTCTTGGGTTCCCGTCGATATGCCTCGGAAACCCCCAGACACGAGGCCCCCATGACGAAGTCCCTGTTCCCCGACACCCCCTATCGCGTCGCCGTCGTCGGCGCCGGCAGCGGCATCGGCCGCGCGGCGTCGTTGCATCTGGCGGCCGCCGGCGTCACCGTCATCTGCATGGACCAGGACGAGGAGAGGCCGGCCGAAACGGCCACTCTCATCGCCAAGGCCGGCGGCAAGGGCGACGTCGTCCGCTGCGATGTCACCGATGATGCCAATGTGCTTGCCGCCGCCAAGGCAGTCGACAAAAAACACGGCCAGCTGCACGGCCTCGTCAACTGCGCGGGCATCACCGGCAAGACCAACATCAAGCCGCACGAGGTCGACCTCGATGATTTCGACCGCGTCTACAAGATCAATCTGCGCGGCGCCATGATCCTGACCAAGGCCTTCGCGCCCGGCATGCTCAAGCACAATTACGGCCGCATCCTCCACATCGCCTCGATCGCCGGCAAGGACGGCAATGCCGGCATGGCGGCCTACTCGGCGACGAAAGCGGGACTCATCGGGCTCGTCAAATCGATGGGCAAGGACTATGCGGAGACCGGCATCACCATCAACGCGCTGGCGCCCGCCGTTATTCAGACGCCGATGGTCGATGCGCTGCCGCAAGCGACCATCGACTACATGGTGGCCAAGATCCCGATGAAGCGCTTGGGCAGCCTCGACGAGGTCTCTGCCATGATCGCCTGGATCGTCTCACCGGCATCGAGCTTCACGACCGCGTTCACCTTCGATCTGTCGGGCGGCCGGGCGGTGTACTGAGGGCGGCACGCTCGAACAAGCTGGAAAGAGGCCCAACATGCGCTGCAGCGCGAAACTGATCGCAATGACGCACCTCATTCTGAGCGCCGCCTCGGCACATGCTGACGGCATCGACGACCTTCGCGGCAAGTTCACGTTTAACTGGTTCACCGATCCCGATACAGTCGAGTGCTCCGCGATCGGCGATGAACTCCTGTCGACTCTCAAATCCTCGCAGTTCACCTGCAATTTGGCTCCCATCACCAACACCGCGTCGGGATTTCCGGCCCAGGTTTGCACGGAGGCTGGCGGCGGCAGCGAGTATCTGATTTTCGAAACCCAAACTCAGTGCGAGGAAGAGCGGCAGACGCAGGCCTCGAACGAGTAGGCCGGGTGGTGTATTGGGGTCGAGCCGGGGCCGATGCGTCACGAGAGAACGCAGGAGAAGCCAATCACCGCATGCCCTCAGTCCCAACTACTTTCCCACCCAGACCTTCCCCACCAAATCCAATCGATCGGCCAGCGCCTCGAACCGCTGCCGCTGCTACTCGCCGTTGAGCGGGACACAACCTTCACTTCATCACGAACGGATTGGCGACGGGGGCCGCGCTGGTGTTGATCCAGACCGTTTTCGGCCGCGTATAGTCCCACATCGCCTGGAAGCCGCCCTCGCGGCCGTAGCCCGACATCTTGTGGCCGCCGAACTCGGCGATCGGCGAGACGACGCGATAGGTGTTGACCCAGACGATGCCGGCGCGGGTGGCCTTGGCGACCCGCATGGCGCGCGCGCTGTCGCGGGTGAAAATGCCGGCGGCCAGACCATGGCGCGTGTCGTTGGCGAGACCGATCACCTCCTCTTCCGTCTTGAAGCGGAGAACCGTCAGCACCGGGCCGAACAACTCGGTATCGACGATCTTGAGGGATTGGCGCGGCGCTTCGATGACGGTCGGCTCGTAGAACCAGCCGCGGTTGAGCTGGGGCGGGCGCTTGCCGCCGGTGAGCAGCTTGCCGCCTTCCTCCTGTGCATGCGCCACCTCCTTTTCGATGCGCTCGAGCTGGCCGGTCGTGGCGAGCGGGCCCATCTGGGTCGCGTCCTCGAGTGGATCGCCGATGACGATCTTCCTTGCCTGCGCGGTCATGGAATCGAGGAACTTGTCGGCGATGCTCTCGTGCAGATAGGCGCGAGAGCCCGCGACGCAGGATTGCCCGCTCGCCCCGAAGATGCCGCTGATCGAGCCGTTGACGGCGCTCTCCAGATCCGCGTCGTCGAACACCATGAAAGGCGACTTGCCGCCGAGCTCCAGCGACACTTCCGCGAAATTCTCGGCCGAGTTGCGGATGACGTGGCGCGCCGCGTTGGGCCCGCCCGTGAAACTGATGCGGGACACCAGCGGATGGGATGTCAGCACGCGCCCGCAGGGCTCGGGGCCCCCCGTCAGGATATTGACCACGCCCGGCGGAAACCCCGCTTCCTCGAACAGTTTTCCGAAGGCCAGCATCGCGACCGGCGCATTGTCGGACGCCTTGAGCACGACCGTATTCCCGGCGGCGAGCGCCGGGGCGATCTTCACGGCGGTCAAGAACAGCTGCGAGTTCCACGGCACGATCGCCGCCACGACGCCCAGCGGCTCACGCAGCGTGAAGGCCAGCATGTCCGGCTTGTCGATCGGCAGCGTCTCGCCGGTGATTTTGTCGGCGGCGCCCGCGAAGAAATGGAAGAACTCGGCGATGTATTTCGCCTGCCAGCGGGTTTCCTTCAACAGCTTACCGGTATCGATGGTCTCGATGCGGCCGAGCTCTTCCGATTTGGCGGCGAGCAAGTCGCCGAGCCGCCTGAGACATCGCCCCCGCTCGGAGGCGAACATCCGCGACCATGGCCCCTCGCGGAAGGCACGGTCGGCGGCCCGGACGGCGCGGTCGACATCGGCGGCGGTCGCCTCCGGCACGATCGCCCAGGGTTCCGCCGTCGTCGGATTGAGGCTCTGCGTGGTGCCGCCGTCGGAGGCGGCGACCCAGGCGCCGTCGATCAGCATCTGATAGCGGGCGAGGTTGGCCATGGGTGGTCTCCGCGGCAAGGTGTGGGTGGATCGGTGCAGAGTGTCCGCCGGATCGGTGGACACTTCCACCTTTTCCGACAGATTGCCGTCGAAAAAGCGAAATGCAAGGATCGTCGTTCGCGTGTACTGCCGCCGGGAGGACGAACATGGCAGAGAAGAAGGTCATCGGCGGCCCGCTCGTCATCGGTGGGCGGACCTTGTCACTGTCGCGGGCGATAAGGGCCGGGGACTTCGTGTTCCTGACGGGCCAGGTACCGATGCGGGATGGCGTGCCCATGACAACCGGCTCCATCGAGGAGCAGACGCGGGCCGTGCTCGACGCCATCACCGCGACGCTCATGGAAGCCGGGTGCGATCGGGGCGATGTCGTCAAGGCCATGGTGTGGCTGCGCGAGCGCGCGGACTTCCCGGGCTTCAACGCCGTCTATGCCGAGTATTTTCCCGATCAGCCACCGGCCCGCTCGGCGGTCGTCAGCGATCTCCTCGTCGATTGCCGCGTCGAGGTCGAAGTGGTTGCGTATAGGCCGGAGTGAGCAGAGATGGCCGTCACACAGTCCGGCGAGACGCACCACACGATCGAGGGATCCGGCTCGCCGCTTATCCTCGTGCACGGCCTCGGCATGCATGGCGGGATGTGGCGGCCGCTGCTGCCCGCGCTCGCCGCCCAGCACACCGTCATCACCTTTGACCTCGCGGGTCATGGTCAAAGTCCGCCTCCCGGCGATCCAATATCGCTCGGCTCATTTTCGGAGCAACTGCGTCGCTTGATGGATGCGTTGCAAATCGCTCGGACAGCGCTCGCCGGCTTCTCGCTCGGCGGCATGGTCGTGCGGCGCTTTGCCGTGGATTATCCCGAACGCGCGAGCGCCCTCATCGTGCTCAACTCGGCACACGCTCGCACCGAGGCGGAGCGCGAGGCGGTGCGGAAACGCGTCGAGCAGGCGAAAGTGAGCGGGCCTGACGCCACCATCGATGCGGCCATCGAGCGCTGGTTCACGCCGGAGTTCCGGAGCGCACACCCCGAGGCGATCGCCGAGGTCCGCGCCGCCGTGCTGGCGCAAGATCGCGCCGTCTATCCGAACCTCTACCGCGTGCTCGCCGAGGGCGATGCCGAGATCGCGACCAGCATCGCCACCCTCCGCATACCCCTCCTCGCCATGACCAGCGAGTACGATCCCGGCAACACGCCGGAGATGTCGCGACGGATGGCAGCGCTCGTGCCGGGCGCTGAGGTCCGCATCGTGCCGGGCTTGCGCCATATGGGGATCTGGGAGCATTCGCAGATTTTCACCGACGCCATCCTCGACTTCCTCACCCGCCGCCTCTAGCGCGGGTTCAGCTATACAGGACTTAAGAACCCGCGCTAGATTCTTGGTTCTGAGCACGTTCCACGGCGAACCGGTATCCACTTCGCCTGAACGTGCTCTGACCACAACCCAAACAGGAGACCACCATGACCGATGACCTCTTCGACAAGGGCCTCGAGGTCCGCAAAGCCGTGGTCGGCAAAGAGTATGTCGAGCGCTCGCTCGCGCAAGCCGACGATTTCATGATGGCCTTCCAGGAGCTGGTCACGAAGTTCTGCTGGGGGCATGTGTGGACGCGCGACGGGCTCTCGCGCCGCGACCGCAGCCTCCTCAACCTCGCCATGCTCGCCGCCCTCGGCAAGACCGACGAGTTGAAGCTGCACACCAAGGGCGCCATCAATAATGGCCTGACAAATGAGGAAATCCGCGAGGCGCTGCTGCAGGCGGCCGTCTATGCGGGCATCCCAGCCGGTCTCTCCGCCTTCAAGGCGGCGCACGAGGTGCTGAAGGCGGAGGGGCGGCTCTGATCCGCGCCAGCCGCGCGGAGCATGCTCGTGATATGCTGGAACGGCACAGAGGAATGGACGCGCCATGAACTCCACAACCATCAAGGCCCTGCAAGCTCCACTCAAGGAGCACTACCGCACGATGCCGGACTCTGCCCGCATCACGCTGAAACGCGAAGGCAGGCTCGGTGAGGGCGTGACCTGTTCGGTTGCGACCGGGCGCGCACTCGTCGAGGCCGGGCTGCATCCGGCGACCGGCGGAACGGGCCTCTCGGCTTGCTCGGGCGATATGCTGCTGGAGGCACTTGTCGCCTGCGCCGGCGTCACGCTCAATGCGGTGGCGACCGCGCTCGACCTGCCCGTTCGCGGTGCGACTGTGCGGGCCGAAGGCGATCTCGATTTCCGCGGCACGCTCGGCGTCGCCAAGGACGCTCCCGTCGGTTTCACCGATATCCGCCTCGCTTTCGATATCGAGGGTGATCTTTCCGAAGAGCAACGGGCGACCCTCGAGAAGCTGACCGAGCGCTACTGCGTCGTGTTTCAGACGCTCAGAGCGCCGCCTAGGCTGTCGGTGACCCTCAGTTCGGCTTAGCCAAAGAAAATTGCCATCCTGCCGGTCGGGGGGAGATCCTGAGGCAGGATGGCCGAGTTGGGACAGGGGAGATAGGCACATGCGTGGAAGAGAGAACCGCGGCCACGCCCGCGTCAGTCGTCGATAGCCAAGAGATGGGAGTCCGGCCGTCGCTCCGCCAGTCCGGCCGGCGTCACATTGTTTCACGGATGTGTCATCGCCGTTTCAATGGCGGCCCGCCGATTGGCCTGTGCCGCGACAGACGCGTATGATCGCGGCATGAGTTCTGAGAAGGACACTTCGGCGCAAGCAGGCCGGCCATGGCGGGCGGTCGCCATCGCCCTTGCCATGGCGATTGCCCTCGCCGGCCTCGCCCTGACGCCACCGGGAGCGCGCGTGCTCGCTTGGCTTGGCGAAACTCTCAGCCCCCGACCGGCCGTCGGCGGCCCCTTCTCGCTCATCGATCACATGGGGCAGCGCCGCACGGAGAAAGACTTCGCGGGCCGGCCGATGCTGCTCTTTTTCGGGTTTACACATTGCCCCGACGTCTGCCCGGCGACGCTCGCCTCCGTCAGCCGCTGGCTCGCGGCGGCGGGGCCGGAGGCGGATCGCATGGCCGCCCTTTTCGTGACCGTCGATCCCGAGCGCGATACGTCGCAAGTGTTGGCCGAGTACATGCAGGCGTTCGATCCGCGCATCGCCGCGCTGACGGGATCGCCGGACGAAGTCGCGCACATGCTCAAGACCTTCCGCGCCTTCGCCCGCAAGACCGAAACCGGCGACTTCGAGCACACAGCGGCGGTGTATCTTATCGACGAAGATGGCCGGCTCATCCGCCTCATCGAGATGACGCAACCCGATGACGTCGCGATTGCCGCGCTGAAGGGCGCGCTCGAGCCCCATGGCGGATGACAGCGGCAAACCCGGGAGACCCGAGCGTCTCCGGCGCGCCGAGCGCCGGCTCGCAATTGCGGGCGCCGTCCTCTTCGGTCTGATGCTGCTCGCTTCGCTCGGCCTGTGGATGCGCCACGGCGAGGAGATCTTCTTCTCCCGCATCGTCTCGGCCATTCGAAGCTGCTTCTGACGCGAACCCTCGCCCGGCCGGCGGGCGGGATAACCCCCTTAGCATCAAGGGCTGTTCAAGTCCGCGGTTCGGTCGTATAGTATTTCAGATTAAGCATGCGGTCTCAGTGTTTTGCGGCGTTCTCTGGAGGGTTCGATGCGGTTCCACGCGATCGCCTACGCTCTGTTTCTGATATTTTCGGCCGGCTTGCCGGCGGCCCACGCCGCCGATCCAATCGGTGCCGCGGCCAAAGTCGAGGACACGTTGACAGGGCCCTCGGGCCAACTCGTCACCGGCGCTTCCGTCTACTTCAACGACAAGCTGAAGACCGACGCGACTGGCGTCGGTCAGATCGTCTTCAAGGACGACACGAAGCTCGCCATCGGCCCCAATGCCGAGGTGACGATCGACAAGTTCGTCTACAACGACGATGGCTCCTTCAAGGAGCTGGCGGTCGGATTGACGAAGGGCACGTTCCGCTGGATCAGCGGCAAGAGCCAGCCCGAGGCCTACAAGCTCTCGACCGGCTGGGCGAACCTTGCGATCCGTGGCACGGCCTTCGACGTGAATGTCGATCCGGCGGGCTCGCTGACACTGGTGCTCTACGAGGGCGAGGTGACGGTCTGCCTTGCCACCGGCGACTGCCGGACGGTTGCCGGCCGCTGCCAGTACATCGTCTCCGAGACGCGCATCGATATCCGCGACGCCGAGGCGCTGCCGCGGAGCCGGGCGCTCGAGCTCAAAGGTACCGGGCTCATTCCCTTCATCGACAATGAGCGGCTCTCCAAGCCGTTCCATGTCAAGAACGCCTCGTGCAAGGTTCGCAAGGTGCAGCGGCAGCGCAAGGCGCAAAGAACATTGCGCACGCGCAAGGCGAAGCGCGCGACACGAACGAAGACGGCGGCCCTGACGGCAAAGCCGGCCAAAGCTTCGGCGATCAAGTCAGTCTCGACCGGCAAGGCTAAAGGCCGCACCACCTCTAATCCTGATCCCACGCCCCCGAGCACGCCGGGCCCGACGCCGACCAATCCCGATCCGACGCCGAGCGCCATGCCCGATCCGATCGACTCACCGACGCCGACCGTCGAAGGTCCGACCGCCGAGGACGGTGGCGGCAAGAAGGGCCGCCGGGGGCGTCATGGACATCGCGGCAAAGGCGGCCACGGCACCGGTAATCCAGGCAATGACGGCGACAATGGCCATGCCGGGGAAAATCCCGGCGGCGGCGACTTCGGCGACGGGGACACCGGCAAGGGTGACACGCACGGCAAGGACGGCAAAGGCAAAGGCCGGAGCGGAAAAGGCGGCGGCGGCGACAGCGGCAAGGGTGGAAAGGGCGGCGGCGACGATTGAGCTACGCGCGACTGGGCGTTTCAACCGCGATCGCCACGAGCTTCGTCCAATCCGCATCGATGCCCAGGCCCGGTGCGTCGGGAAGCACCGCCATCGCTCCATCGAACGTCAGGCCGCCGATGAAGACGGTCGGGTCGGCGAGCTTCAAGAAGGTGATGTGGCCGTCGCAATCGATCGGGTACGGATCGGCCGCGGTCGCGGCCAGATGCAGATGCGCCGTGTCGCCGACCAGCGTGTAGGGCGCGGTGTCGATGCTGACGCCGAGGCCGGCCGACTCCATGATTGCCATCACCTGCCGCGCCATCGTCAGGCCACCGACCCGGCAGGCCTTGATGACGACGCGATCGCAGGCGCCCGAGCGCACCGCCTGCATGGCAGCCTCCGGCGAATGGATGCTTTCATCCAGGATCACCGGCACGCGGGTCGTCATCCGGACCTCGCGGTGCCCCTCGATGTTGGCGTAATGCAGCGGCTGCTCGATCGACAGGTTGTCGTAGGCGTCGAAGCGCGAGATCTTGGCGGTGGCGAGCTTCGGATTGCGCCAGGCCTGGTTGGCATCGGCGTCGATCATGACGTCGCGTGGGACGGTTGCGAGCGCGGCCTCCAGAAATGATAGCTCGCGCTCCAGCGCCGGTCCCGTCAAGCCCTGCTGCCAGACCACGTCGCCGACCTTGATCTTGAGGGCGCGGAAGCCCCGGGTAACGAAATCCTTGCAGGCTTCCGCCATGCTCTCTGGCGTCTTGTGATAGAGGTTCGTCAGCTGCTCGAGCCGGGTGCGGCGCGCGCCGCCGAGCAGCGTCGCAACCGTCAAGCCGCGATGCTTGCCCATGGCGTCGAGCAGCGCCATCTCGATGCCGGCGCGCGCCGAGCGCCCGCCCGGCATGCCGCCCGAATAGGCCATGGCCATTTTGTGCTGGCAGAGCGCGATGTTTTCCGCGTCCGAGCCTTTGAGCACCTCGGCATAAAGGGTGAGGCAGGAGTGAATCTGGTCAGCCGTCTCGCCGTAGTACCAAACCTGGCTCGTCGCCTCGCCGATGCCGGTGAGGCCCTTGTCGGTTGCGACGCGCACGATGAAGCACGGCGGCGTCGCCGGCCACACCGAGGTGTCGTCCGACCAGCTCTCCTTGACGACCTTGGGCTCCAAGCGGAACCAGTCGATGGCTTCGATGCGCATGTTTGCTCTCATGACGATATCAATTCCATCCACAGGCGTCAGCGATTTGGCCGGCCCTCTCCCTTGGGGAGAGGGCGGCGCGAATGCGCCAGGAGAGGGGTTGAGTTGAGCGGAGTCCCTCGACGACATCGTTGCCGAGGCCAAGAGCGACGAGAGTCCTTTGAATCACTCAACCCCTCTCCCGCCTGCCGGCACCCTCTCCCCAAGGGCCGGCTACAACCGGCACCTGCGCTTGCCGATCGTCGTGCTAAAGTGCAGCAGAGCGACGGAGAAGAAGTCTACCGCCACTGCTTCTCGTCCGATATCCATTCGCCGCCGGGGAGCTTGCCGGGTTTCGAAAACGCATCGACCACGTTTTTCATCACCGTCGAGACGTTGTTCTTGAAGCCGTTGATCGGCAGCGCCTGGCCGAAAGCGATGGAGGCCGGCGAGAACACCGCGCCGTCCTTCGGCGTCGTGAAGTACACCATGTCGGCACGGATGCGGTAGTCGTAGGTGCCGTACATGCCGGGGTGGGAGTAGAGGATCTCCTCGCAGACCAGCATGTAGTTGTCGGGGTGCCCGCCGGATGAGGCGACGATCTTAGCGTGCGGCGGCGTGCCCAGCGAGAGATCGTAACGATCGATTTCGATGCCGGCGGCGCCGCCATGGGCGAGGCCCTTGTCGCCGATCATCTCGCCCTCGACGCCCTCCATGATCCACGACACCGTGCGATGCCAGCTATCCGGCATTCGGCGATAGGGTACCGACGTCTCGAAGCCCTGCGATATAAAGCCGACGCCGGTCAACTTCTGCGGCGGCCGTGCGAGGTTCTTCCACAGACCGCTCTTCTGGCCGGTCGTCTGCAGATAGTGCTCGCCAGGCCGGGCTTGCCAGGCGCGCATGCCGGAGTCGAGCTTCCTCACCTCCATGACCGCCGGTTCTTCGGGGCGGAATGCGACGTTCCAGTAGTAGCCGTTGCCGCCCATGTAGATGAGCCGGCCGCCCTCGTAGAGATAGTCCTCCGTCGCGTCCAGCATCTTCTCCGAGTAGTACTCGGGATGCGTGCCGGTGATGACGAGATTGTAGGGCTTGATGGCGTCGAGCCCGTCGCGATCGAGATCCTCGTCGGTCAAGATCTCGTAGTCGTATTTCATGTGCTCGAGCCAGGCGATGATCGATAGATCGGCCGGGAACTGCCAGGGGATGCCCATCGAGGCGATGCGGTACTTCGGCCGCATGTTGATGACCGGGCGCAGATAGCTCGTGAAGCAGACGCCCGCGCCGTCGATGTGGCTGTCGTAGGTCGACATGCCGAACTCGCGGCTCTGATAGACCTCGACGTCGATGGGCGAGATGATCGGCGTCTGCCCGGTGATGGGTTGCGCAATCATGGCGTCGAAGGCGAGCCGCTCGTTGGCGTAGGCGAGGTAGCTCGCCGTCGGTACCAGGAAGCAGATCGGCGCCTTGGGTTTGGCCGCGCGGACGAAGAAGACGATGTACTCCTCGCCGAGCGCGCCAGAGCCCGAGCGAAGCCGGACGGCATAGATGCCGCTCTTCATGCCCTCAGGGATCGTGAGCGTCTTCGTCACCTCCCACTTGCTGTCGATGATCGCGTCCTCGTGGAACTCGACGCCGCCATACTCTTTCGGATTGAGGCGGAAGCAATCGTTCTTGCCGCCCCAGTTGTAGCCGGTCTGTGCGCGCACCGGGCGGTTGTAGCCTTGCGCCTCGAGCCCGTTCGGGCCGACGTCATACACGGTGTCGCCGATGCCGGTGTCGGTGTAGCCCTTCGTCGTATCCCAATAGGCGATAATGGCATCCGATGGCGGAGCCCCGCCGACCCTGAGTGCGTCTAGCTCCTCACGCGAGAGCACGCGATTGAAGACGGCCGGGCGATCGATCTTGCCGTTGTAGAGCTGGGAGACGAAGTTGCCGCGCAGCTCGTGCCAATCCTGCGCGCCCGCCATCAGGAAGGGCGTCCCGGCGGCGTTCTTGGCGCGGAAGCGCAGCGTTTCGGCGACGTGGCTGTCGAAGGCCGCCGACTCGTTGATGATCTTGCTCCAGATGCTGTTGTAGCGGTTGAGCGCGTTCGCCTGGTAGAGCGTCGCCTTGCCGCTCGTGGCATCGTAGCTGACGGCGACCATATACCAGACCTTGGGCCCGAGTTCGGCCTCCGAGGCGAGGTAGTCGATCTCCTTGCCGTCGCCCTGCCAGAACTCGAGCAGCCCGCGCTGGTTGATGCCGAGGCAATAGCCCTCGTTCTTGTACATGTCCCAGCGGCCGATGATCGACTGCCGGCGGCCCTGGCCGAAATGGCCGGCCCAGATGAAGGCGCAAAGCGTGAAGGAGCCGTCGAGGCGGAGCTTGCCTTGGCTGTCAGCAACAGTGAGGTAGGAGCCCACTTGCGTGAACTGCTTCTTCACCGCCCATGTGCCGTTTGCAGCCGAGGCGACCTCCTCCTCGATGTAACCGGGGCCGGCCGGGTTATGGTCGCCGTGAATGAGACGGACCATCTGCGCATTGGCCTCGAAGGTGCCATCGGCACTGACGTGGAACGCAACCTCGTCCCCCGGCTTCACCGAGATCTTGTTCGAATATCCGAAGAGCTTGATTTCGGCCATGGGTGCGGTTCCGGGCTTTAAAATCTGTGAGTTGTGAGATTGTGAGTTGTGAGGTTGTGGTGGGCTGTGGCGGGGGCTCTTCCTTCACAACTCACAATTCACAATTCACAACTCACAACCTCACAAGATTACGCTTCCTGCAGATCCTGCACCCGCCGCAAGAACACGCCCTTGTAGGCTTCCTCGATGGAGGGATAGATCTTGTCCTCGACGAGCCGGGGCGCGACGCCGCGGACGCCCGACATCGCAACGATCCGATAGGCCTTGAACTGCTCGACCACCATGACCGCGTACTTGTCGTTCTGCGGCTGGCGGCGGAAGTAGTTCAAGAGCCGCTCCAGCGCCTCGCTGTGCTGGCCGGTGGGCCTCGCCTTGAACTCCTCGATCAGCTCCGGCGAGATCAGCGTCTTCAGATAGTCGCGCTGCAGCTTGTCGAAGCGGCGGAAGTAGACCTCGTCCTTATTCATGGCTTCGGTTGCTTCTTCGGGCAAGATCTCGCCTCCTTTTTCCGCTCGCGACGAGCGGCGCTCGCTCTTCTTCTTGTCGCGCCAGGCGCGGAACTGCGTCTTGATGCCGAAGATGCCGCCGCGCAGGAAGAGCACGGTCAACAGCATGAGCGTGCCGATCAGCACGAGCCGCAACGGCCCGAGGTCGATCAGCACGCGATCGATGAGCACGACGATCAAGGTGCCGACGACCGCGCCTTCCGCGCGGCCGAGCCCGCCGATGACGAGCATGGCGAGCGACATCAGCACCGTGTCGAAGGAGAACAGATTGGGCGAGGCGCCGCGGAAGTGCGTCGCGTAGAAGCCGCCGATGAAGCCGAGCGCCACCGAGGAGATCAGGAACACCATGATGCGCGCGCGGCGATAGTCGACGCCGGTCGCTTCGGCAAAGGCCTCGCGCTTTTCGGGTGCCATTCGCAGGATGCGCCCCAAGCGCTTGCCGTCGACGAAGCGATAGAGCACCAGTGCCAGCAGCATCACCACGAAACAGGCGTAGTAGGAGATGAGTAGGCGCGGGTATTCGGGAATCGTGTCGGGGGCATAAGGCGGCGCGCCGTAGAGGCCGCCGGTCGCCGAGCCGAGCTCACGCGATTGCAGCACATAGACACGGCAGAGTTCGACGACGCCGAGCGTCAGAAGAGAATAGTAGAATCCATCGAGCCGCGTCGCCGGAATGGCGATGAGGAGCCCGAAAATCAAACCCACGAACAAGCCGAGGAAGGGCAGTGCGAACCAGGGTAGACCGAGCTGGATCGCGGCATAGGTCGTGGCGTAAGCGGCAGCACCTACCACTGCGTAGGTCGCCATCGAGAAGATCGAGGCCGTGCCGACAATGAGCATCCAGCACAGATTGATCGCCGCGTAGATAAAGAAGGTCGAGACGGCGGAGAACAGCGAGCCCTGCATGGAGGCGGGGAAGATCAGCGGTCCGGCGGCCAAGGCGGCCAGGCCCAAGATCCACCAGATCGGCCGCTTGTCGACGATCGTCTTCTCGCGGGCGAGCGTCTTGGGGTTGTACTCGCCGCGGACCTGCAGCACGCGCCGCCGCGTCGGCCAATAGCGCCAGCGCTGCAAGAGCTTGTCGTTGTGGCCGCGCCATTTGCGATAGTAGCGCAACCGCCCGACCTTGTAGGTCGGCACCTTGTATGCGCGCGTCTCCTCCCAGACCTTTCGGGGGTCCTTGTATTCGCCGACGGCGACCTCGTGCTTTGAGCCGTCGAGCAGTGCGGCTGTCGGATCTTTCCAGGTATTCGCCACGCTCAGGCCTCCCGCGCCTTGTCGAGAATGCCAGCGATGCCGCGCGGCCTGATGAGCAGAATGAGAATGATCAACCCGAACTGGGTCATGAGCACGTATTGGCCCCCGAGCAGGCGCGAGGTCAGCGCCTCGTTGAAGCCGAGGATGATCGCGCCGATAACGGCGCCCGAGATACTGCCGAGCCCTCCAAGGAGGGCAATACTGAGGCCCTTCACCATTGGTGTCACGCCGCCGAACGGACTGATGAAGTAGGTTTGCGCGAGGAGCGCGCCGGCGAGGCCCGCGAGGCCGCCAGTCAGTGCCATTACCGAAAGGCCGGTCCTGCGGACGCCGATGCCGACAATGGCAGCGGCCGACGGGTTCATCATCATGGCGCGGATTTCCAGACCACGACGGCTTGAGCGCATCCACAACAGCACCAAACAGAGCATGCCGATCGAAGTCACGACGGCGCCGAATTTCTCCGCCGTCATGGTGACACCCAATCCCGGCAGCTCGACCTTCCAGTTACCGAAGATCGGTGGGATGCTCTTGATGCGCGCGCCGAACCACCACATCAGAGCCTGCGGGCCCATGAGTGAGATCGCGAGTGCTGCGATCATGCCGCGCAATGTGTAATTCGGCTTGTCATGGACGGGAATGAAGGCGAGCAGACAAACGAGCACGCCGCCGAACGCGCCGGCGAGTACAGCAACCGGAAGCAGAATGAAGCCGGGCGGAATGGGTGAATCGGGCGGCAGATACTGCGCCACCACCCAGGCGACGTAGCCCGACAGCGCGAAGATGAAGCCATAGGCCATGTTGATGAGGCCGACGCTCGACCAGGTGATCGAGATGCCGACCGCCAGCGTGCCATAGATACATGCCAGCGTGATGGCGTTGACGAAGACGAAGCCCCAATCCATTCGCTAAACCTCACGCTTCGTCTGATGGGATAGAGACGCCGACGCCTCGCCCTTGAGCTTGCCGACATGCATGCCAATGACGCGGTCGACGCGGCCCTGGAGCAGCGCTACATTCTGCTCGGCGATGATCATGGCGGCGTCGCCCAGCTCGACCGACAGCAGGGCGTCGAGCACGCCCTTGCCGATCTTAGGCGAAAGGCCGAGCGAGGGCTCGTCGACCAGGAAAAGCGAGGCTTCCGCCATCAAGCCGCGTCCGATGGACACCATGCGGCGCTCGCCGCCGGAGAGCCGGCCGACGGCCGTGTTCTTGAGCTTCACCAGCGGCGGGAAGACCTTGTAGACATTCTTCTTGCGCTCGGTCCGCTCGCGCCACGCCCGCGGCGTGAAAGCGCCCGAGTCGAGGTGCTCCTCGACGGTGAGCCCGGTAAATATCTCGTCGCCCTGCGGGATGAGGGCGAGCCCTTGGCGGACAACCAGATGCGTGTAGCGGCCGGGACCCTGGCTGCGCGTGCGGCCGACCTCGACGCCATTGAGCTTGATCGAGCCGCGCTGCCAGCCGGTCAATCCGGCGATGGCGAGGAACATGGTCGACTTGCCGTGCCCGTTGAGGCCGACGACACCGACCCGCTCGCCGGATTGCACGATGAGATCGAGATCGTGGATGACGCGCAGCGCGCCCCAACCGGCGGAGAGGCCCTTGACGACGAGGACATCGCGCTTTGCAACAGATGTGAGGTTGTGAGTTGTGAGATTGTGAGTTGTTGCCGAGCGTGCTGCTGCTCGCGGGCCGACAGGCGATGCTTCGGTGGTCGGCAGGTCTGGCGTGCTCATCACTTGCCCCGTCTCACTCACAACTCACAACTCACAATCTCACTCTTCCAACGCACCTTCCTCGACGTTCTCGAAGTAGGCGGCGTGCACCTTCGGATCGTTGAGCACCTTGTGCAGGCTTCCGGCAGAGATGACCTCGCCGGCATCCATCACCATGGCCCGGTCGGCGATCGTCTCCAGCAACTCGATGCGATGCTCGACGATGATGATGGCGACGTTCATTTCCTTCGACAGGATGCGGATAAGATCGTCGAACTCGTCGACCTCGGAATTGATGAGACCAGCGGCCGGCTCGTCCATGAGCAGCAAAGGAGGCCGGCGCATCATCAGGCAAGCGAGCAGGAGTTTGCGACGATTGAGCGTATCCAGCTGTGCCGTCGGCAGATCGTCCGGCACGTTCAAGCGGACGAGCTCGGTGCCCCATTCGGCATGAAGACGGGTGAGATAAGGCTTGTACGCCTGCCGCGCGGCCTTCAGCGTCTGCCCGACGGTAAGCTCATCCGGCACCACCGGTGTCTGAAAGGTACGGCCGATGCCGAGGCGCGCGCGCGCGAACATCGGCAGCTTCGTCACGTCCTTTCCCTGGAACATGACGCGGCCGGACTTGGGCTGCAGACGGCCCGACAGCACCTCGAACAGGCTCGTCTTGCCGGCGCCGTTGGGGCCGATGATGCCCAAGACCTCGCCGCGCGAGACCTCGAGCGAAATGCGGCGCAGAATCTCGCGGCCCCCGAGATCGAGGCTGATGTCTTGACCGGAGAAAATGGGAGGTGACGGACGCGGGGCAAACCCCGCGTCCGTCGTCAATGCGGTCTGCATCAGGCCCAGGACCAGGGACGCAGCGTCGATTCCGCCAGCACGTCGGGATAGACGATCTTGTGCTGAACGTCCTGCACCTGCACGTAGAGCTGGCCCATGCCCTCCTCGAGGGTCTTGGCGGTGATCGGGTGGCCGTCGTCCGGGTAGTGGGCGGCTTCCTGCCATGGATTGTTCAAATCCATGTAGCCGCAGACGCCGCGATAGGGATTGTTGCGGATCCAATCGCAGACGCCCTTGAAGTTATTGGGATCGCCGACAGCTTCCCAGGCGAGCTTCAACCACTGCATCGTGTCATAGGCATTGCCGGTGTAGACGAGGCCCATGATGCCGGGGAAGCGCTTGACGTACTTCTCGCGGAAGGCCTTGCCCTTCTCGTCGGCGTAAACGCCGAGCACTGTCGACCAGACGAAGCCTTCGGCCTCGGCGCCAGCCAGCTGCAGGAATTCGGGCTGCGAGGGGCCGTACTGCATGTAGATCAGCGGCCCGGGCTTCACGGGGTCGGCCAGCCACTGCTTGCAGAAGGACGCATACTCGGCTGCCACCCAGTGATCGAGCATGACGGTACCGGCGCCGATCTTCTTGATCTCCTGGATGACCGGGCCCCAGTCCTGCACCGGGAACTGAATGTCGGTAATGCCGGCGAGCGTGAACTCGCTCTTCGGCAAGACCTCCTGCAGCGCCTTGGAGATGGTCTGGCAGTAGGCGAGCTGCTCCTGGACGATGTGCACGCCGTTGTTCAGCGGCTTCCAGAGGCCGCGATCCTTCATATCCTTGAGGAAGATCGGGAAAGTGTAGCCGTAGTGGTCCTCGGACGGGTCGGTCTGGAAGCAATGGTCGTACTTCGGCATGTTCGCTTTGACGTGCTCGGTGTAGTACCGCGATGTCACGCCCCAGAGCAGCGGGCACTTGTAGTCGACCGTCGTATCGATGGTCGGGATCGGCGCCAGCGTGAAGGCCGTGGTGATGGCATGCACCTTGGAGTCGATGAGCTTGCGGAACGAGGCCTGGCAGCCTTCGGGTGACAGGATGTCGATGTCGACGACGACCGGCTCGATCATGCGCCCACCAACACCGCCCGCGGCGTTGATTTCCTCGATGGCGAGCGTCGCGCCGTTCAAGTGATCGGTGTGATCGGCGACGCCGGCGGCCGAGGTTTGCGCCGTCGGCAGGCCCATGCGGATAGGCTCGGCGGCCATGGCGTGCCAGCGCGCGACCCACGGCATCGGCAGCGTCGAGGCTGCCGCAGCTGCGGCAGTCGTCTTGATGACACTACGGCGACTGATTTTCTTCGACATGTCTCCTCCTCCTCGCGGCCATGGGATCGTTCGCCGTCCCGGCCGATGTCCTATCCTCATCCGGATTTTCGGAATCGGCAACAGTTTTGGCTTCCCTGCATTGCCGACTGTATACAGTCTCTGTGCCTGCGCCACAGGCATTCGGTGCACGGGGCCAATTCCTGAACTGCATAGCGGTTCCATTCCCCCACCACCCACCAGATTGCCATCGCTGGGCGGAGCCGCTATCGCTGCGCCCTGACACGCGACGGGGGAACCTCATGAAGCTCCACGACTTCTCGACACTGACCTTCGACTGCTACGGAACGCTCATCGATTGGGAGAGCGGGATCTGGGTGGCACTCGCGCCGCTCGCGAAGAAAGCCAAGCTCGGACGCGAGGCGGCGCTGGAAGCCTTCAGCCTCGCCGAGACAAGCCAAGAGCACGCGACGCCCTCGCTGAAGTATTCCTCGCTCCTGACGACCGTGCATGCGCGCCTCGCCCACGACTGGGGAATCCATGCCATAGCCGCCGAGCACGAGACGTTCGGTGCTTCGGTGCCGGACTGGCCGGCGTTTCCCGACAGTGTGGCTGCGCTCAAATACCTCAAGAAACACTACAAGCTCGTCATTCTCTCGAACGTCGATCGAAAGAGTTTCGCGGCTTCCAACAGACGCCTCGGCGTCACCTTCGATGCCGTCTACACCGCCGAGGACATCGGCTCCTACAAACCCGATCCGCGGAACTTCGACTTCATGCTGAAGCACCTGAAGCGCGATCTCGGCGTCGCGAAGAACGAGGTGCTGCACACCGCGCAAAGCCTCCACCACGACCACGTTCCGGCAACGAAGGCGGGCCTCGCCCGCGCCTGGATCGACCGCCGCTTCGGCCGCGAAGGGAGCGGCGCGACGAAGAAGGTCGCCAAGCCGCCGAAGGTGCACTTCCATTTCAAGAGCATGGCGGAGCTGGCCGACGCGCATCGGCGGGAGAGAGCGGGGTAGGCCTGCCGCCGCGCCACCCCTCTACCTACACACCTCGAACGCGCCCTGAAGCGAAGCATCCGCGCAGAAAATGCCGCCCCAGTGGTAGCCGGTCCGGCCCTTGGTCTTGATCTTGAACCAGGTGTAGCCGTTCATGGTGACGCCGGTATCCTCGAGGATCTCGATGCGGTCGCCGTCCTTGAGGCTTGCGACCTTCTTCGATCCCATGTCGGGTTTCGCGCGCATCACGCCGCCGAGCGAGCGGCCGTACATCGGCAGGTTCCCGCCACCGGCTTCCGACGCCGGTACGCAGTTGTCCGTTTCGGGCACCGGAACGGTACCTTCGGGACAGGAGGTCTGCGCCTCGCCTTCCTCGCCACCAGCTTGCGAAGCCGGCACGCAGTTGTCCGTCTCGGGCACGGGAACGGTGCCTGCTGGACATGACGTCCGCGGGCTGCCCTCCTCTCCGGCATTCGCGCCCTCGTCGAACAGCGTGACGGTCGAGCCGCCCTCGACCGGCATGACGATTTCGAGACAATCGCCGGGCCCGGTCACGACCATCCAGGGGTGGGTGAGGAATGTCTGCAGCGTGACGTTCTCGCCCGTCTGCAGGTTCGCATAGTCCTTGGGATGTCCGTCGAAGCCGAGCCACATGATAGCCCGCACCGTCGAGGCGCCGTTGACGAAGGTGATGGTGGTCGGCGTGTTGGAATTCTTGGACTTGAGCTTGAAGAGCTGATTGCAGGACGCGTCGGCGGCAAGCACCGGGCTGGTGGCGTAGAGCACGGCCAAGACAGACAGCATTGCACCCACGAACCGCCGCATTGTCGCGCCCTCGCCTGTTCGTTGCCGCACGTCAGCCGCGACCGTTACACAATTCTGGCACACCATTGCTCAGCATCCCAGCGATTCTTTGGACGCTGCAATTGCGAATTGTTACGCGGCCAAGCTGGCTATGGCCTGGTCGTGGCAAGCGGTGCTTTGCATCTCCGGCGCAGGGCATCGCGCTGGATCCCCGAGCCCGCTCCAGCTTCGCTGTCGCGGCTCGAGGGTGGCGAGCCATCGCGGAGCGGCAGCCCCTAGGTTGGGTCGAGCGCTGGCGAGACCCGACGCCGGCATGACCCTGAGCCTGTTGGGTCTCGTTCCTCGACCCAACCTACACCCCATCCCATCCGCCTTGGCCTTCGCCTTCGTTGTGCCGGAGGCGAGCCTCCAGCGCGACGGGGAAAGGGAGACGGGCCCTACACCTTCGCCAGAAACTCGAGCATCGGTTTCGCCACCTTCTCGGCCGCTTCGAGCAGGATCGCGTGGCGCAAGCCCTCGAGCACGACGAGCTCAGCGTTGGGCATCGCCTTGGCGATCAGCTCGTTCAGGCGCGGCGGGCAACCGCCGTCGTTCTCGCCGGTGAGCACGAGCGAAGGCGCGGTCACCTCGTGGATCCAGGGCGCCATCTCCGTCCCCGCATAGATATCAAACACCGAGAGGAACACCTCGGGATCGCAATCGATCACCTGCTGCATGCGCCGCTCGATGATGTCGGGGCGGGCTAAAGCGAATTCCGGCGTGAACCAGCGGTCCTTCAAGGCCTCGAGCACCGGCGCGATGCCTTTCGCGCGCATCGCCGCGACGACGCCCTTCACTTTCGTCGAGTCGTCCTCCGTGCGGAACGCCGCCGTCGAGAAGAGACCAAGCGAGAGCACACGCTTGGGATACCGCCGCGCATAGGCCGGCCCGATCATGCCGCCGAGCGAATGCCCCGCGAAATGCGCCTTCTCGATGCCGAGCTCGGCGCGCAACGCCTCCAGATCCTCGACGAGATCATCGAGCGTGTAAGGGGGTTTGGGCTTCGGCGAGAGGCCGTGACCGCGCAGATCATAGTGGACGCAGCGGAACTTGTGCTTCGACGCCGCAACCAGCCCATCCCAGGAATGGCGCGAGGCGCCGATGCCGTGGATCAGGAACAGCGGCGGGCCCTCACCCTGGACGGAGAAGCTCGAGCGGATGGGGGTGGGCATGGGGGCTCCTTAGGCTTTAGGCTTTAGGCTTTAGGCTTTGGGCACTAGGTTCTAGGCGGCACGAATTGGTCTTGGCAGCACGTCATCGAGTGCTCAGTTTCCTCGGACTAATGCCCAAAGCCCAAAGCCTACTTCACTCAGCTGCCCTCGCCTTCGCCGCCTGCAAATGCGGCATCACCTCTGCCGCGAAGCGGCTCATCATGTCGAGCGTCCAGGCTTGGTCCTGGCCGAAATTGGAGGTCGTGAAGACGGCATCGATGCCGAGCTCGGCGTAGTGGGCGAGGCGGTCGATCATCTCGCTGGGCCCGCAGACGATGAGGTTGCCGGTGAGTTCTTCGAGAGTCTGCGTTCGCGGCAGCGGGCGGACGATGCCCTGATCGACGATGCCGGCGCCGCCGAACACATTGTCGAAGCTGCTGTAGTAGGTGTAGGCGTGCTCGGCGATGCGGCGCTTCTCGGCGTCGTTCTTCACGAGGAAGACGCCGCGCTGCAGGCTGAGCGTCGTCGAGAG
>JANNSX010000014.1:0-2059 GCA_031403155.1 Hyphomicrobiaceae bacterium | reverse complement strand
CACCAATTCGCTCGAGTCGGGTGCTTTCTACGGCGAACCGGCATCCACTTCGCCTGAACGTGCCGATGCCTGTTTGGCGCACGTTCTACGGCGAACCGGCATCCACTTCGCCTGAACGTGCCGATGCCTGTTTGGCGCACGTTCTACGGCGAACCGGCATCCACTTCGCCTGAACGTGCTGACTCTTGGTTTGAGCACGTTCTTACGGCGAACCGGCTTCCACTTCGCCTGAACGTGCGCTGTCCGGCGGCTGCCAGAACGCCGCGATGCCGGTCTCGGCGTAGCGGATGGCGATGGCGAGCGACAGCGTCATCAAGCTGTAGGCCGCCGCGAGCCAGGGCTGCCACAGGCCCCAGGAGAGACCCGCCATGACGACACCGGCAATGAGGGCGGCGAACACGAAGGGGCGTGCCAGCGCGGGCACGTCGTAGAGCCGCCGGAAGAGAACCAGCCCCGCCACCAGCATCAGGCCGGCGCCGATGGCGCCGAGTTCAAACCAGGCTTGCAAATAAACATTGTGGGCGTGCCGGCCGGTTCTGAGCGCGTACGGCGCGCCCTTCTGCTTGACGGCCGTCTTCGCAAGCTCCGCATCGATGTCGCGCGTGGAATCGACGCCCACACCGAGAATCGGGCTCGCAAGCGTGCGCTCCGCCGTGACGCCCCAGAGGATGATGCGCGCGCGCCCTGAATCCTGCAGCCAACTGACCTCGTGAAACCCATTTCGGTGCGCGTAAAGCGACAGAGGCACCGCCCCGACGAGCACCACGACCCAGCTCGCGTAGAGAACCCGCCAGGCCCATTTGGCCGAGACTTGCGCGAGTGCGAACCCGGCGAAGCTCAACAGCAGCGCGAGCTTCGATGTCTCGTGCGCGGAGAAGGCCGTCAGCGCCGTCGCGGTGATGAAAAAGCCGTACACCATCAGGCGCCGGCGGCTCTTGACCGGCCAAAGCGCGGCGATGAGGGCGACCGGCCACACCAGCAGCACCATTACCGCGATGCCGCGGTTGAGGTAGTAGGTGGCGATCCGCACGATCTCGCCATCGCGAATGCCGAAATGCTTGTCGGTGGCTGGGCGGAACGAGTCGAGGTTGAACAGCATTCGCTTGAGAAGCTGGCCGGTCGCCATCTCGAAGGCGAGGAAGCCCAAGCCGAGCGTGAGCCCGATCAGTAGCCCGAGGCCAAGCCGAGCCAATCGTTCCCCTGTCTCGCTTTCGATCCAGCGCACGAGCAGGATGCCGGCGAGGATGTTGGCAGCAAACATGAGGGCGAGCTGGAACGATCGCGTTGGATCGCGGGCCCACAGCGCACTGAGCATGGCGAAGCCGCAGAACAGCACCAGCAGCATGACGGGCACCGACGGCCGCAGCACGGGTACGAAATTCCGCCTGTCGCGCAACATGACGGCGATGGCGAGGATGAGAATGAGCCCGAGCTGAAACGGGGCCGAGCGGGGTGCCGCGAACATCGCCAGCACCATGGCGATGAGTGCCGAGCCGACGAAGCGGCCGAACATCCGCTCGGACACCTCATGCCCGAGCACGCTCACCCGCAGGGACGGTTGCCAATAACGATCGGTCACGTTGCCCAGTATCCCAGCCTGCCCCATACGCCCTTCTTCTCCGAGGGTTGGCCGAATCCTAGAGCACTTTCCGGCCAAGTGGAATCCGGTTGGTCGAAAGAAAGTGCTCAAAGCCAACATCCTGGACCGGCTTTCCGATCCGCTAGTGTTCTGACGCATTCATTTGGTACCCCAAATGAATGGCCATCCCACTAGCCAACTCTTTGTTTGTGTTCCGTCTTTCCATTCATAACTCCAGCTTCGCCGGAATCATATGAATGGGCCGGAACACCAGGATCGGCAACCGGTCTAGGCGGTTCGCAGGTCACCCGCAATCGCGGGATGTCCTAAACCCTGTGGGCTGAGGATAGGCCGGACATGAGGTCGCGCAGCACATGGGGAATGGACTGCCGCAAGTCCTCGGCGATGAGCCCGGGCCCGATCTGGGTGGCTGCCGCGCCATGAACCCACGTCGCGGCCGCGGCCGCCTCGAAGGCCGGC
>JANNSX010000013.1:0-2237 GCA_031403155.1 Hyphomicrobiaceae bacterium | reverse complement strand
CGATGGTCGCGAGCTTGCGGCGGCTAGAATATACAGCGTTGCTGCGACGTCGACCCATAGATGCCGCACGTGCCGACCCGAATAGTGATCTCTTCGATCCAGAACGAGCGGCAATTCTGCATCATCGAAACGGCGACCTGGACGAAGCCTTCTGGATCACCTTTCTCTCAATTCATTTCGGAAAGCATGGCCGCCACGGCTGGCGTCGGTTGCGTGACGTGTACTCAGGGCTCGGTCTTAGACGATGGACATGGGCCGCCTACACCAACGCCCCGCAAGCATTCGTCGATTGGCTGACGGCGCACCAAGACCGCATCGGGGGAGGCTTTGGAAACCATCGCAAATACGCGTCTCTTCGAACTGATTCCGATGAGGGGACCGACAAGATTTTCCAAAGCTATCTGGACTGGATCGGACCAGGGCGTTCGCACCAGCAGACAGTAGCGCGTCTCGTGCAGGCTGGCGGTAACGATCCGAACTCGATTTTTGATGCCTTCTATCGGGACATGAATGTCCGGCAATTCGGGAGGCTTGGAAAGTTCGACTTCCTCGCTCTCGTGGGCCGATTGGACCTTGCGCCAATTACGCCCGGATCAGCTTATTTTAAGGGCGCGACGGGGCCCGTCGCTGGAGCGCGTCTTCTTTTCGGCAATGACAGAAAGGCGGCGCTATCGGTAAGCGACCTTGACGCTTGGGCAATTGAGCTCAATGCCGATCTCAACATAGGTATGCAGGCCATGGAGGACTCACTCTGCAACTGGCAGAAAAGCCCTGATGTCTTTGTGCATTTCAAAGGCTGAGTTGCTCGACAGCCTTTTGCACCTCGTCCCATGTGTAGCGACGCTTCAATCCGTTCAGCTGGCTCGGTCCCAACAGTCGCTCATGCTGCATTTGACCAACGACAATTCCCGGGGAGATTCCGATCGACACAGCAAAGCGGACTACACCGTTCACGCTCGCGCGCAACCCATCAAGGCGCCCGCGCTCTGGAAGCGGAATCAACGTCCCGGCAGCGAATAGGTTTGCTTCTTTCTCTTTTTCTGTTGTTTCCGCAGCATCCCCGTCGACGAATGTCGAGTCGTGGCCGTGCAAGAGTAAATGCCCCGCCTCGTGGAAAAATGAAAACCAGAAATGGTCGTCAGATAGGTGCCTGAAGCTCAACATGAGCATCGCCTTGTCACGACTTATAAATCGCGTTGCGCCGCTGGCACGACAACCGGCGGGGGCCTTGATGAACACGACCGCTACGCCTGACGATGCGCAGTAGGCGCGTAGCTTTGCCATAAACATTAATGGGCTCTTTAGGCGGGTAAGCTGTCGAATCTCCACCAGCGCTGAGCGGAACGTCTCCAGGTCCCACTTCGCACATGTGATCCCGGCCGCCTGGAGTTCCCCTTGGCGCAACCAGGCTGCCAGTGCGCCGAGTTTGGACTCAAACGTCTGAGAAGTCCGGTACGAGTACTTGGTCGCATGGTCAGCGTACCTTTCGCGCCACTCATCAGGACCAGTGACGCCGAAATACGCGAGTGCCGCTGGAAGCGAATATTCTCCCGTTGGCACAATCCATCCTGCCGAACGCATGTCTTTGAGCGGGAGCGAACGGAGCCAAGCCGCCGCGACGTCCGAACCGATATTGCGAGCCGTCTTATTTAGTGCGGTGTCGTACTTCGCTTGACGCGACATCCAGAATTTTGATGTCGCCCCTACGTTCTCAGCTAAGAGATTAGCAACTTGCTTCTCTATCCGCTCCGTGCCTGCAAGCAAGCGCAGGACGAACGCGATGTCTTCTTGCAACTTCGTTGCCAGTTCACGCGTGCTGAGGCCCCGCCGTGCCATCATCATCGATAGAGTTGAGCCGGGTGGCGAGAACCACTCCGGTGCAAATTCAGATGTCATGGCAGAACCCCAATCTCTTCAATTTTTAGGCGAGTAACTCTGCTACGGTCGACTTCGCCAGTTTTTCGTCTTGGCGTCTTGACGTGGCCGGATGAGAAATGAACCCATATCGCGCCATCCAGCGACAGCATCCAGCTTTCCGTGCCGGCCACCCTTGGCAAGTCGCCATAGATAGACTCAAACTCTTCCAGCGACTGACAGGCATCGATATCGGCTAATACCATCTCCAAAGCGCTGGACGCGTCGTGCCCAAGGCGCTGGACTGCCTTCCGCCGACTTTCGCATTGCGCTCTCAGCTCTTCGGTAACGAATGACAGTTCCATCGAGGAGCAACAGCCCGT
>JANNSX010000012.1:0-7411 GCA_031403155.1 Hyphomicrobiaceae bacterium | reverse complement strand
GTGTGGCGTTCATCGCGCCATAGTTGACTCCGACCGTGCAGCGCGACTGGTCAACTATGGCGCGACGCCACACTAGCAGGACGCCACCATCATTCCACCTCCATCACGATCTCGCTCGGGACCGGCGGCCGGCCATGGATCGTCCAGCCGTCGAGCCAGACATCGAAGGGGCAGGCGGAGGCGACGGCGACGATGTCCGTCAGCGCCGTGAGTTCCACGAACGAGCCCGGCGGGATATCGGCCGGCGGCGAGACGATGCGGCCGTCGGGCTCGATGCGGGAGCTGGTGAAGAAGTTGATCGGATGCGGCACCAGCGGCGCGACAAGGCCGGCACGCCGCAGCGCCGTCACCAGATTATCGGCGCAGTTGGCATGCGGGGCGTGATGGCCGAACTGCTCGTAGCGGAACTGATCGCAGGCCGAGAAGGTCAGGTCGTGCAGACCGCCCGCACCGTCGCGTACGAAGCGCAGCATCGGCCGGCGGAATTGCGAGAGGAGTTCGTCACCCTCCGCAAGCTTCATCCGGAAGGTGCCGGACCAGGTGTGCGGAACCGACAGCCATTCGCCCATATTGCCGGCGGCGAAGGCGAAGAAATCGACGGCTTGATTGCCCTTGGGCGTGGTGATCCTGAGCCGCTGCTCGCGGGCCACCTCGACGGCGCGGCCTTCGCGGGCGGGAATGGTGATGCTGGTCACGCAGGCACTCCGGAATGTGAATGGCCGCACTCTCGCCAATTGCACATGCCTAGCGTAGGAGGAGCGACCGCGCCAAACCAGAGTCCCGCATGGCTTCCGATACCGCAAGCCCGCCTCCCCGCACGGCCGCGCTGATCTTCGTCTGGATCACTGTGCTGCTCGACATGATGGCGCTTGGGCTCATCATCCCGGTGCTGCCGCCGCTGGTCGTGCAATTCATGGGTGGCGACAGCGCCAAGGGCGCCGAAGTCTATGCGCTGTTCGGCTTCGCCTGGGCGCTGATGCAGTTCCTGTTCGCGCCCGTGTTGGGCTCGCTCTCCGACCGCTATGGCCGCCGCCCCGTGATCCTCTTCTCAAATCTCGGCATGGGGCTCGACTATGTGCTGATGGCGCTCGCCCCCAACCTGATCTGGCTCTTCATTGGCCGCCTGCTCTCGGGCATCACCTCGGCGAGCTTCTCGTGCGCCTTCGCCTACATCGCCGACGTGACGGCGCCCGACAAACGCGCCAAGGCCTTCGGCATGATCGGCGCGGCCTTCGGCGTCGGCTTCGTGCTCGGGCCGGCACTCGGCGGGTTGCTCGGCGATCAGGATCCCCGGCTTCCCTTCTGGGTTGCGGCGGCTTTGAGCCTCGCCAACTTTCTCTACGGGCTGTTCGTGCTGCCAGAGTCTCTGCCGCCAGAAAAACGCAGCCCCTTCAAGCTCAAGGCCGCCAATCCCATCGGCGCCATGGGGCTCCTGCGCAGCGCGGGCCTGATGCGCTTTGCGACCATAAAGTTTCTGGGTGACCTCGCCCATGTCGTGCTGCCGTCGACCTTCGTGCTGTATGCGGCCTATCGATTCGGGTGGGGGACGAAAGAGGTCGGCCTGACGCTTGCCGCCGTCGGCGTCGGCTCGATGATCGTGCAGGGCGGCCTAATCGGACCTATTGTGAAGGCACTCGGCGAGACCAGGGCGCTGATCCTCGGGACGATCTGCGGGCTCGTGGGCTTCGCCATCTACGGCCTCGCGCCAAGTGGCGTCTGGGCGCTGTTGGGGATTCCGATCATGGCCTTCTGGGGTATTTCGAACCCAGCTTTGCAGGCGCTGATGACGCGCCAGGTCGGCGCGACCGAGCAAGGCAAGCTGCAAGGCGCGACCTCGTCGCTGACCGGCGTCGCCAACCTCATCGGGCCGGCAATGTTTCCCTTGTTCTTTTCCTGGGCGATCAGCGGCACCGGCGGGCTGCATCTCCCGGGCGCGCCGTTCCTGCTGGCGAGTCTGCTGATGGCCGGCGCCGTGGTGCTGGCGATGCGGGGCGAGGAAAAGCCGGCGGCTGGTCAGATGTCTTTCTGATCAAGATCGAAGCGCCTGGAGGCCAAGCGGCTTCCATGTAGGTTGGGTCGATCCCGGACTTGGTCCGGGGGAAGACCCAACCTACGAAACTCGCCTTCTCCCTTCCAGGCTCGCGATGTAGAGCCCGGCGCCGATGACGATGGTGATCCCGGCGATCGAGATCATGTCGGGGGTCTGATTCCAGATCGCATAACCCGCTATCAGCGCCCAGAACATTCCGGAATACTCGAATGGTGCGATGACCGCCGGCTGGCTCATCCGGTAGGCCTGGGCGACGGTGATCATGCCGATGCCGGCGGCGACGCCCGCCGAGAGCATTAACAGCAAGTCGGTGGCGTCGGGCCACTGCCAGGCGCGGAACATGAGCTGCAGGCTCGGATGGCTGCCCATCTCCAAGCCGCCGCTCGAGATGAGGCCTGCTGCCCCGCTCAACAGAATGCCGAGCAGCAGCGAGTTGAGCCCCATGGTGGCGCTCGAGGCGGCATGGCCGATCTTGCGCGTCAGGATGGCGCCTACGGCGTAACAGGTGGCGGAACCGAATACGAGCAGCGCCGCCGGCTCGAACACACCGATGCCCGGCCGCAGCATCAACACCGTGCCGGCGAAGCCCGCCAGGATCGCGAGCCAGCGATTGAGCCCCACATGCGCGCCGAGCACCAGACCGGCCAGCGCCGTGATGATCAGCGGAGAAATGAATCCGATGGCCAGCGCGTCGGCGATCGAGATGGTGGCGATCGCCAGGAACCACAGCGTGTAGGAGATGTACTGAATGACGCTGCGAATCGAGATCAGGCCGTGCGGTGCCCTGAGAAAGGCCCTGACACCACCTTCATAGATGAGAACCGCCAGGATCAGAGGCAACGCGCCGAGGCAGCGGAATAGCACGATCTGGTGGATCGAATAGCCGCCGCTCACGAATTTGACGATGACGTCCTGGATAGTGAAAGCGAGGACGCCGATGAGCAAAAGGAAGATGCCCGTCATGTTGTGGTCTGGCGACCCCAGTCGGGCTTCGGTTTGGCTCATGGACGGTTTGGCCCCGGTGACTGTCGCCTCTACCGCGCGCCCCGGGAACTACAAAGCCCTACCGCACAGGGCGGCTATGCCGTCGACGGCCTGAGGATGGCTATCTCCGCCCGTATTCGCGAGTTGCCTCCACCCGTTACGTCATCTGCGGCCGTCTCACTACCAGCCGCGACTGCCGGCGGAACCCGGCCGATGGTCGCCGGCGCGGCGAGGCTCGGGCGTGGCAGCGAAGAAAACGGCGAGGGTGAACACCTCTCCGAGGAGCTTGATGATGGCGAACATGGTGGCCTCCTTTGGCTGGCCTTCTGGCCTGTCGATGGAGGCAAGAATGCGCGCGAGGAGGCTGTCGGACAAACGGCAAGATGCTTCGGTATACGTAACCTGGAGTTACATGCCAGATGGGCTATCCGTTGCCGATCAACGCTCTGACCAGAGCCGCGATGCCCAACAAGATGAGCAGTCCGAGCGTAAATCGCCGGAACTGCTCGGGCGTCGAGGAGAGAAAATGCCGGCCGCCGATCCACACGCCGGCGGCAAGGATCGGCAGCGCCAAAGCGACCGCCGTGAGCCCGTCCACCGTGTAGCGGCCCTGCCAGAAAAACAGCACTGTCGCGAATCCGTCGAGAGGAAGGAAATAGGCGATGAGCGTCGCGCGCAGTGCCGCCGGGCGTGTGCCATCCGCCGTCAGGAAAGTCACGACGATCATGCCGCCCATGGCGATGAGGCCGGTGATGAACCCGCAGGCGACGCCGAGCATCAGCATGCCGATATCGCCAACGGGACGCGCGAGCCTCCATCCCCGGAGCAGCACGGTTGAGATCGCGATCACATAGAGCGCAACAACCATCCGCGCGATGTCGGCCGGCACGAGATCGAGCGCCAGGACGCCCAGGGGCGTGGCCGGAGCCGAGCCCGCGAGCAGCGGCCAGAGCCGCCGCCACTCGATGTCCTTCAGCACGCCGCGGAGCTGGCCGATGCTCGCCGCGACATCGAGCATCAGGATCAGCGGCACGAGAGTCTGGGGCGCCACCACCAGCGAGCCGCCGGTCACCACGAGCGCTGGCGCGCCGAAGCCGGAGTAGCCGCGCGCGAAGGCGGCGACCGCCATCACGATGACGAGATAGACGAGGGCCGCGGGCCCGAGCGAGAGGATCGCGTCTGTCACCGGCATGCGATCTGCCCCGAGAGAGTTCACAGATTCAGTAAATGTTCGTCTCGGGCACCGGCTTGTTCAGGCGGATGCGCTCGTAGCCGAAGATCGAAAGATCGATCGACTGGTACTCTCCGAAGTGAATGAGCTCGGCCAACGCCCGGCCGGCGCCCGGCGATTGCTGCACGCCATGCCCTGAGAAGCCGTTGATGAAGTAGAGATTGCCGATCCCGGGATGCCGGCCGATGACGCAGTTCCTGTCGAGCACATGGTGGTCGTAGTGGCCGGCATAGGCACGCACGAGCTTCGTCTCCTCGAAGGCCCTGATGCGGTTGGCGATGGCCGGCCAGCAGATCTCGTCGAACTGGCTGTAGACCGGCTCGAAATCGTCCGGATCGGCGGCGGGGTCATCCTCCTCGGGCGGCGACCAGCCGCAAAGGTGGTACTGCCCCTCGGGCCGGAGCCAGACTCCAGTCGTGTCGGTCAGCAGCGGCATGCTCGCCGGCGCATTCCGGCAATGGATGACGAAGGCGGTGCGCTTGCGTCCCTCGACCGGCAGCTCGACGTCCATGAGCTTGGCGACGCGCCCGGCGCGCGGACCGGCGGCCAGCACGACGATGCCGGCCTTGATGGTCTCGCCACTCGCGAGCGTCACGCTGGTGAGCCGATCGCCGTCCCGGCCGATGGCGACGACATCGCCGGTCAGCAGCGTAGCGCCTTTCTCCTTCGCCTTCTGCCGGTAGAGCCCATGCACACCCACGACATCGAACCAGCCTTCACGCTCAGGCCCGTAGGAGCCAATGGCAACGCCGTCGAGATTGAGCCAGGGGAAACGCTCGGCAAGTGCGTCCGGCTCGAGCAGCATGGTCTTGGCGCCCTCGCGGTTCTGGATCGCGACATTGCTCTCGGCGACGCCGCGTCCCTCGGGGCTGCCGAGGACCAGATAGCCATGCTCCTTGAACGAGGCGTCGAAGCCGAAGCGGCCCTGGAGGCTCTTCAGGAACGCGACGCCGAAGGCCGAGAGGCGGATGTTTTCCGGCAGCGAGAATTGCAGGCGGATGCCGGAGGTCGAGAGCGAGGTCGAGGCTGTCTTGAAGCTCGGATCGCGCTCGATGACGGCGACCCTGCCGGGAAAACCCAGCTCGTGCTTCAGGAAGAAGGCGGTGGACGACCCCATCGCTCCGCCGCCGATGATGACGACATCGTAAGCCGCTGCTGCCACGCCTTCCTCCCCGATAAAGCCTGCTGCTGATGGTCATATTGGCATGGCGGACGGACGGCAACTAACCTGCGCTTCCGCAGATGAGATATGAGGACCATGACATGACCGAAACCATCCGTCCGCGCCGCAGCGTGCTCTACGTCCCAGGCTCGAACACGCGTGCGCTCGAGAAGGCGCGGGCACTTGCCGCCGACGCCGTGATCCTCGATCTTGAGGACTCGGTGGCGCCGGACATCAAAGTGGGCGCGCGCCAGCAGGTCGCCGACACCCTGGCCCAAGGTGGGTTCGGTCACCGCGAGGTCGCGGTGCGCTGCAACGCGCCCTCTACCGACGCGGGCGCGGCGGACCTGGCCATGATCGCCAGGAGTGGCGCCGACGCGGTTTTGATCCCCAAGGTGTCGGTACCTGCCGATCTCGAGACGGTTCGGGATGCATTGTCGAGTCACGGCGCACCGGGGTCTCTTTCGCTTTGGATCATGATCGAGACGCCGCTCGCCATTCTCAACGCCGGCGCCATCGCCGGCGCGGCCAGCCATGGCGCCCACCCCTTGACCGCTTTCGTGCTCGGCACCAACGATCTCGCCAAGGAAACCCGCGCCGAACAGATCCCGGGCCGCGCCTCGATGCTGACCTGGCTGTCGATGGCCGTCGTCGCGGCGCGCGCCTACGGCCTGGACGTCATCGACGGAGTCTACAACGCCTTCCAGGATATCAAGGGGTTCGAAGAGGAATGCCGGCAAGGCCGATCGCTCGGCATGGACGGCAAGACCGTCATCCATCCAAGCCAGATCGCCATTGCCAACACGATCTTCTCCCCCAGCGCCGGGGAGGTCGCGGCGGCTGAGCAGATCGTTGCGGCCTACGCACAGCCCGAGAACCAGGGCAAGGGCGCCATCACCCTCGACGGCCGGATGGTCGAGCTGCTGCATCGCGACATGGCGTGGCGCACGCTGGCGTTGCATCAGGCGATCACGCGGGCATTCTCGAGCTAGCGCGCGAACAACGAGATGTCGCGCTCAACTCAACCCCTCTCCCGCCTGCCGGCACCCTCTCCCCAAAGGAGAGGGCCGATAGAAGCGAGGCGCTGCAGAAGCCGCCCGATGTCCTCACCAAAGGCGCAGTTCAGATTGAAGTCGGCCTTCTCCTTCGGGGAGAAGGTGGCCCATCATGCCGGAGGCATGCCTTTGGCATGACGGGCCGGATGAGGGGTCGAGTTGAGCGTGGCCACTCAAGTATCGAGCCCCAAACGCAGGAGCCTATGCGCGTGTCCCTCACCCCTTCCGCAGATTGATCGACACCAACTTCACGCCGAGGCCCTTCGGTGAGATGTTGACCGACTGGGAGGAGCCGCTGAGCTTCACCGACATGGTGGCGTCGAGCTTGTCGCTCTTGACGCTGGCGCGGATCAGATTGTCGGAAGCCGTACCCGAGACGTTGCCACTCGCATTGTTGACCATCTCGACCCAGCTACCCGACACCTTGCCGCCGGCATAGTCGATGTCGCTCCTGACCTCGAACTTGTAGCTGGCACTGGCGCAGCGAATGTTTTGCTGCAGACCCGACCCGCCATCGACGACGAAGTAGGTGACCCGGCATTTGATCGCCTCGGTCTTGCCGTCGTCGTAGGTGACGGAGCCGTTGCCGACCCAACGGCCGGCATAGCCCGCGAACGGACCATCGGCCGACGCGGGCGAGGCATTGAGCATCGTGGCAACCGCCAAACCCGGCAATACCGTCAGCCAGTGACGGTGTGAAAACACTGTCATCAATGCCATGTCATCCTCTCGCGGGTTAGAATCGCCATGGTTAACCGCAATATAGGCATATGCTCGGCAATCGGGAAGGCCGGTAAATGCCTCAAACGCCCGCAAATTTCCGGACGTGGTCAAAATCGCTCTACCCAAGGCCGAAGCTCGACCTCGCTCGTCCATGCGGACCGGTGCTGCTTCAGCACCGCCAGATACGTTTCGGCGATGGCGTCCGG
>JANNSX010000011.1:0-6599 GCA_031403155.1 Hyphomicrobiaceae bacterium | reverse complement strand
GTCGAGATGATGCAGGCGTCCATGCCGCGCTACGACGTCGAGCGCTTCGGCTTCGCGCCGCGCGCCTCGCCCCGCCAGTCCGACGTCATGATCGTCGCCGGCACGCTGACGAACAAGATGGCGCCCGCGCTCCGCAAAGTCTACGACCAGATGCCGGAGCCGCGCTACGTCATCTCCATGGGCTCTTGCGCCAACGGTGGCGGCTATTATCACTATTCCTACGCCGTCGTGCGCGGCTGCGACCGCATCGTGCCGATCGACGTCTATGTGCCGGGCTGCCCGCCGACGGCGGAGGCGCTCATCTACGGCATCCTGCTGCTGCAGAAGAAGATCCGGCGGACGGGGACGATCACGAGGTAGGATTCGGCAGTCGGCAGTCGGCAGATCGGCATTCGGCAATCGGGCCTGTGATGGATGAGATTGCATCGGAGATTCGTTCGTACCGGGATTTGCGCGTTTGGAGCGAAGCGATGGCGCTCGCCGAAGCAGCTTGCCGGTTGACGTTGAAGTTTCCCAAGTCGGAGCTCTACGGGTTCACTTCACAAATACGCCGGGCGAGCGCCTCGATTCCGGCGAACATCGCCGAAGGCTATGGGAGGGAAAGCAAGGGCGCCTACGTTCAGTTCCTCAGAATTGCACCGGGCTCCATCAAAGAGCTCGAAACGCATTTGCACCTTGCGGCGAGAATTGATCTCGTTGACGAGTTGGCGATCGAGCCGATCATGAGTCAATGTGAAACAGTCGGAAAGATGCTGCGAGGCTTAATCAAATCTCTCGACAAGAGCAATCAAGCATAGTTTTGCCGACTGCCGACTGCCGCTTTGGAGCGATGGACATGGCCGAGCCAATGACGGATCTGAGGACGCATCTGGAAGGCCGGCTCGGATCGAGTGTCGCCGGCGCGACGATCACTCACGGCGAGCTGACGTTCACCGTCGCGCGCGACGGCATCGTCGAGGTGCTGACACTGCTCCGCGACGACCACCGCTCGCAGTTCCACGTCCTGATCGACATCTGCGGCGTCGACTGGCCGGCAAGGCCGGAGCGCTTCGATGTCGTCTATCATCTATTGTCGCCGCGTCTCAATCAGCGCATCCGCCTCAAGATCACGACCGACGAGGACACGCCGGTGCCGAGTGCGGTCGATGTGTTTCCGGCCGCCAACTGGTTCGAGCGAGAGGCCTACGACATGTACGGCATCCTGTTTTCTGGGCATCCTGACCTCCGCCGCATGCTCACCGACTACGGCTTCCGCGGTCATCCGCTGCGCAAGGACTTTCCGCTCACCGGCCATGTCGAGGTGCGCTACGACGACGAGCGCAAGAAGGTCGTCTACGAGCCCGTGAAGCTGACGCAAGAGTTCCGGAGCTTCGATTTCGAAAGTCCTTGGGAAGGGGTGGACTATCCTCTGCCGGGTGACGAAAAGGCTGGCAAGCCCAGCTAGTGGTCCGACTCTGACACTTGGATCCCTGCGTCGGACCACTAGGCATTTGCTTGGTGGAGCGATTCAGCTGACGAATGAGGACTCATCCGTCAGCATCGCACCACTAGCTGGACAGGCCTCGGATAGGCTAGACTGGCCCCATGAACGCAAACCTCTTCACGCACGTCGACAAGGCGACTTTCTTCCAGCTCGCTCAAGAGATCGAGGGGCGGGTCGAGTATGTGCGGGGGCGGGTGATGCAGCAGCAAGGCGCAACGCTAAGGCACATTCAGATTGCCCAGAGCTTCAGGTCGATCCTGGAGCGGCAGCTCGACGAAGCTGCTTGGTTTGCCTGCCGTGGCGATCGGGCCGTTGAGCTCGAGGACACGGTCCGCTATCCTGACGTCCTTCTCGAACGTACCGGCGCTCACCCCAAGAGCTTGTCGACAACAGAGCCTGTCCTGATCGTCGAGGTGCTCTCTGCGAGTTCGACCGACCGAGACATCGACGTGAAGTCGGCTGAGTACCTGACGTTCACCACCCTTCACGCCTACATCGTTGCTAGTCAGGACGAGCCAGCCTGCTTTGTTTGGGTGCGCGACGACGCGGGCGCGTTTCCAGCAGAGCCCATGACCGTGAAGGGCAAGCAGCAAACCATCGAAGTACCAAGCCTCGGCGTCTCGCTCTTGCTCGCGGAAATCTACCAGCGACTGTAACCGAGCTCACCGACCACTCGCCATTCGCCACCCACCACTCGCGAAGAGAAAATGCCCGAAACCGACATCCGCAACTTCACGATCAACTTCGGTCCGCAGCATCCGGCTGCCCACGGCGTGCTTCGCCTCGTGCTCGAGCTCGACGGCGAGGTGGTCGAGCGCGTCGATCCGCACATCGGCTTGCTGCATCGCGGCACCGAGAAGCTGATCGAGGCCAAGACCTACCTCCAGGCCCTCCCGTATTTCGACCGGCTCGACTATGTCGCGCCGATGAACCAGGAGCATGCGTTTTGCTTGGCCATCGAGCGGCTGCTGGGCCTGGAAGTGCCCAAGCGCGGCCAGCTCATCCGCGTGCTCTATTCGGAAATCGGCCGGCTGCTCTCGCACATCCTCAACGTCACGACGCAAGCGATGGATGTCGGCGCGCTGACCCCCCCGCTCTGGGGCTTCGAGGAGCGCGAGAAGCTGATGGTCTTCTACGAGCGCGCTTCGGGAAGCCGTATGCACGCGGCCTATTTCCGGCCCGGCGGCGTGCATCAGGACCTGCCCCGCAAGCTCGTCGAGGACATCGCCAAATTCTGCGAGACGCATCCCAAGGTCTTGGACGACATCGAGGGGCTGCTCACCGAGAACCGCATCTTCAAGCAGCGCAATGTCGACATCGGCGTGGTCTCGCTGGATGAGGCCTTCGCCTGGGGATTCTCGGGCGTGATGGTGCGCGGTTCGGGCGCGGCCTGGGACTTGCGCAAATCCCAACCCTACGAGTGCTATTCCGAATTGGACTTCGACATTCCGGTCGGCCGCAACGGCGATTGCTTCGATCGCTACTTGATCCGCATGCTCGAGATGCGCCAGTCGATCCGCATCATGAAGCAGGTTTGCGAGAAGCTGCTGTCGGCGGAAGGCGCTGGGCCCTTCGTCGCCGAGGACCACAAGATCGTGCCGCCCAAGCGCGCCGACATGAAGCGCTCGATGGAGGCGCTGATCCATCACTTCAAGCTCTACACCGAGGGCTTCCACGTGCCGGCAGGCGAGGTCTACGCCGCGGTCGAGGCGCCCAAGGGCGAGTTCGGCGTTTACCTCATCGCCGACGGCTCCAACAAGCCCTACCGCTGCAAGATCCGTAGCCCCGGCTTCGCGCATCTCCAAGCCATGGATTTCATGAACCGCGGCCACATGCTGGCGGACGTTTCGGCGATCCTGGGGAGCTTGGATATCGTGTTCGGCGAGGTGGATCGGTAGGTGGGTGCGTAGCTCGCCAACTTGATGTAAGCTGCAAGCCATGACAGCCCATGTCACTCTGGCCCGCGAGCTTCAACTGACGGTCGAGGAGTTCCTCGGCTTCGCGGCATCGCGCCCCGACGGCGAGAAGTGGGAGCTGATCGAGGGACGCCCCACCATGAATCCCTCGCCGACGGACTTTCATCAGATCATAGTGCTGAACATCGGGAGCTACCTGCTACAAGCCAAAGTCAGCTCAGGCTCTAGGTGGCTGCCATTGCCTGGCATCGGCACGCGTGTGCCAATCTCCAAGAATAGCCTCCCGCAGCCCGACCTGATGGTGAAGGCGGAGCCTGGCAAGGATTCGCCCGTCAGCGACGAATCGCTGGTGCTTTTCGAGGTTCTGTCGAAGTCGAACACGAAGGCCGATCAGGTCTGGCGCCGCAAGGTCTACGCTAGTGTGCCGAATTGCGAGCACTACGTGACGGTGTCAATGAAGGCCGCCGAAATGGTGGTCTATGACCGGTCCACGGGCTGGCAGCAGCGCGTGGTGCAGGGCATTACGGCTTCCTGCGATCTGTCCGCCATCGGCGTCAGCATTCCGCTCGCCGTGGCCTATCAATACACGCCGCTGGGCGAGTCCTGAGACACTGTCATTCCCCCAATTGCGGCACCAAGCCTCTAGCCATCTCCCCAACGACCCCTTAGAAGTCGGACAGGTTCTCATGAGCCCCTCTGGGCCCCCGCCGAGACACGTCACATGGCCGTCCGCCGCCTTTATCCCGACCAGCCCGACAGCTTCGCCTTCAGCGCGCAAAATCTCGCCTGGGCCAAGGCCAAGATGGCTGAGTATCCGCCGGGCAAGCAGGCTTCCGCCGTCATCCCGCTGCTGTGGCGGGCGCAAGAGCAGGAGGGCTGGGTCACCCGGCCGATGCTCGAGGCGATCGCCGCCATGCTCGACATGGCCGACATCCGCGTGCTCGAGGTTGCGACCTTCTACACGATGTTCCAGCTCGCCCCCGTCGGGACTAGGGCGCATGTCCAGGTTTGTGGCACGACGCCTTGCATGCTGCGCGGCGCGGAAGGACTGAAAGAGGTCTGCCGCCGCCGCATCCATGCCGAACCGTTCCACTTGTCGGCCGATGGCGATTTCTCCTGGGAGGAGGTCGAGTGCCTCGGCGCCTGCGTGAACGCGCCGATGGTGCTGATCGGCAAGGACACCTGGGAAGATTTGACTCCCGAGACGTTCGGAGAGGTGCTCGACGGCTTCGCTGCGGGCCGCCCGCCCAAGCCCGGCCCGCTGATCGATCGCCAGCTCTGCGCGCCCGCAGGCGGCGAGACGACGCTCACCGATCCCAAGCTGTTTGACGGCAGCGTCGTCGGTTCCTGGCGCGCCCGCTTCGAGGCGGCCGAGAAGGCGAAGGTGGAAGCGGCCGCCCAGGCTGCGGCAGCAGCTCAGCCGAAGAGTTGATGGTTCGGTAGTTGCCGAGCGCGATGAGATTTCCGTGCTGATCGGGGTTGCGAAATCTCACGTTGGCCGCTCCTGCCATCCTCATCACCCTGGCCATCCTCCAGCGAATCGGTCACGCAATCACAGGATGACTGGCGCGCGAGGGATCGCCCGTGACGACCGCCTCTGACAGCGTGGATCTGGTTCCTGCCGGCAAAAGTTGGCAGCGCCAGTTCCATGTCGGGCGAACGCCGCCGCTTCGGGACGGGTGGGACATCCAGCACTCCGTCGGCGGCCAAACGCTCACGCTCTATCCGGGCGCGACCGCGCTGCCGGTGCAGGATCGCAGCGGAGCCGTCATCGGCTTCTTCCTCGGCACCGTCATCGACCCTGCCCGAAGTGCGGTGTGCAAATCGCCCCTCACCCTCGACGGCCCAACCTCGCCGGCCGGCCTCGACGCCGCCATCGAGAGCTTCGCCTACCGATACACCGGCTCTTGGCTGCTCGTCATCGCGGCGGGGGGCGAGGAGCGCATCTACCTCGATGCCGATGGCTCGCTCTCTCTCGTCTACGACCCCGATGGAAAAGCCGCGGCTGCGACCACCGGCCTGCTGCTCAACGACACCGCCTACCGGGCGCGTTTCGATGGCGCGCTCTATAACGCGCTGGGCGTCGCAGGCGAAGGCTGGTTCCCCTCGGGCCTGACGGCGCATACCGGTATCAAGCGCCTGCTCTGCAACCACACCCTCGATCTCAAGACCGGGCGGGCGCATCGCCATTGGCCCAAGCGCGACTTCGCCTGGACGACGCAAGTACGCGACCATTCCGTCCGCATCGCGGAGATCGTCAGAGCCACGACGGCGGCGCTCATCGCCGACGGTAAGACCGTCTCGGCGCTCACCGGCGGCAACGAGACGCGCTTTCTGCTCGCGGCCTTCGGCGATCAGCGCAACAACCTCGACTTCGTGACGGTCGCAAGCCCCGCCACCCGGCGGGACGTGGTGCTGGCGAAGCGTCTCGCTGCAATGGGCGGCTTGAATCACCGCCTGCTGCCCCTCGTGGAGGCAAGCTCCGAGGAGCAGGCCGCCTGGCGCTACCGGTCGAGCCACGGCATCACCGGACCCAACATGGTGAGCCATCCCTCCATCGCCCCGCTCGCCCCCTACAAATGGTTCATCGGCGGACTCGGGGGCGAGATCGGGCGGGCTTTCTTCTGGCGGCCGGGCGATACCGAGGCGATGCCGCTCGATGCGACCACCCTCGTGCCGCGCTTCGGCATGCCCGTGCACGAGGCTGTGGTCGAGGCAACGCGTGCCTGGCACGAGCCGATCGCAGGCCTCAACGCCCTGACCAGGCTCGACCTCGCCTATCTGGAGCTCCGGATGTCGGCCTGGGCCTTTGCGCAGGACTATGCCGTCAACACCGTGCGCCTCATCCATCCGATGATCGGCCGCGAGTCCTATCAGCTCATGCTGGAGCTGCCGCCGGACGCCAAGCGGGGCAACGCCATCATCACGGAGGGGGTGAGGGCGCTGTGGCCAGAATTGCTGACGGTGCCGATCAATCGGTATGGCGACTACCGGGACCTGCTGCAGGTGGTGACGCGTGCGACCAATCCAGGGCGGGTAGCCAAGAAGCTCAGGAAAATGTTCGGATGAGCGGCAGTCCGGCCAGCATCGGCGACGTCATTGCCGAGCGCGGGGCTCGCGCCAACAACTACGACTTCATCCGGCTTGTCGCCGCGACGCTCGTGCTCGTGTCACACGCTTTCCCGCTCACCATGGGCGAC
>JANNSX010000010.1:0-33206 GCA_031403155.1 Hyphomicrobiaceae bacterium | reverse complement strand
CGACGGCCAGGCCCTGGCGCACCATCTCCCCGCCGAGAGATCGTCCGTCCACGGAGCATTCAGCGACAGTGCGGCCGTATCTGCCGCCGCCTTCAACCGCTTCAGCGCCGCCTCGAGCTTCTCGATCTGGGCCGAGAAATCCGCCTTCCGCTGATGGTTCTCATCGATGACGGCGGCAGGCGCCTTGGCGACGAACTCGGCGTTCGCCATGCGGGTGTCGACCTTGGCGATCTCGGCACGGGCCTTCTCGATCTCCTTTTCGAGCCGCTGACGCTCGGCGGCGATGTCGACGACGCCCGCAAGCGGCAGGGCGGCGGTGGCTTCCCCGATCACGATCTGCACCGAGCCCTTGGGCGCCTCGGCCGCGAAGGCAATTGATTTCAGACGTGCAAGACGCCGGATGAGATCGCCATGGCGCTCGGCGCGCGCCTTCGAGGTGGCGTTAGCACCCGAGAGCACCAGTTCCAGCTCGGCAGCGGCCGGGACGTTCATCTCCGAGCGCACCGAGCGGATATCGGTGATGGCGCCGATGACCCAGCCGATCTCCTCATCCGCCGCTTTGTTCGACAGGCCACGCCCCTCGGGCCAGGCCGTGAGCACGAGCAAGCCATCGCGCTTCGGCCCGACCTCGCCGGTCTTCGCCCACAACTCCTCGGTGATGAAGGGCATGAAGGGGTGGAGCAGCTTCAGGATTTCATCCAGCACCCAGGCGGCGGTGGCCCGCGTCTCATCCTTCGCCGGTCCATCGGCGCCGGTCAGGATCGGCTTGCTGAGCTCCAGATACCAATCGCAATAGGTGCCCCAGACGAACTGATAGGCCGCGCCCGCTGCCTCGTTGAAGCGATAGGCCTCGATCTCCGATGTGATCGCCGCCGCCGTCCGACCGGCCTCGCCGATGATCCAGCGATTGACGGTCTCGCTCGCTTTCGCCGGATCAAAACCCGCCACCCGCGCGCAGGAATTCAACTCGGCGAAGCGCGCCGCGTTCCACAGCTTCGTCGCGAAATTGCGATAGCCCTCGACACGCGATTTCGCGAGCTTGATGTCGCGGCCCTGCGCCGCCATGGCGGCCAACGTGAAGCGCAGCGCATCCGCGCCGAACGCGTCGATCAGCTCGAGCGGATCGATGACGTTGCCCTTCGACTTCGACATCTTCTGCCCCTTCTCGTCGCGGACGAGGGCGTGGATGTAGACGGTGTCGAAGGGGATCTCGTGCATGAATTCGAGGCCCAGCATCATCATGCGCGCGACCCAGAAGAAGATGATGTCGAAGCCGGTGACGAGGGTGGAGGTCGGATAGTAGCGCTGCAATTCCGGCGATTCGTCCGGCCAGCCGAGCGTCGAGAAGGCCCACAGACCTGATGAAAACCAGGTGTCGAGCACGTCCTCGTCGCGTTTCAATGTGATTTTGCCGGATGAGGCTTGCAGGTGAGGGACAGCCCCTTGCGCAGGCGACTGCCGCTGCCCCTCACCATGATCCCCTTCCCGCTGAGGTGAAAGAGGATGCTTCTGGCTCCGATAATGGCCTTGCGCTTTTTCGTAAGCCTCGGCCTCGCTCATGGCAACAAAGATCTTCCCGTCGGGTCCGTACCACGCGGGAATCTGATGACCCCACCAGAGCTGGCGCGAGATGCACCACGGCTCGATATTTCGCATCCATTCGAAGTAGGTCCGCGACCAATTCTCCGGCACGAAGCGGGTGCGGCCGTCCTCGACCGCGGCGATCGCTTGTTTCGCGAGTGTCTTCGCATCGACGTACCACTGATCGGTCAGCCACGGCTCGATCGGCACGCCCGAGCGATCGCCGTGGGGAACGGTGTGCGTCGTCGGCTCGATCTTGGCGAGGAGGCCGAGGGCTGCCATGTCGGCAACGATTCTTTCACGCGCCACGAAGCGATCGAGGCCGCGATAGGCTTCCGGCGCGCTCGCGTCGATCTTCGCGAAAGCATCGAGCACGTTGATGCGCGCGAGGTTGTGGCGCTCGCCGACTTCGAAATCGTTGAAGTCGTGCGCGGGCGTGATCTTCACCGCGCCCGTTCCCTTCGCGGGATCGGAGTAGTCGTCGGCGACGATCGGAATTTCGCGACCCACTAGCGGCAACACGACGTGTTTGCCGATCAACGCCGTATACCGCTCGTCCTCCGGATGCACGGCGACGGCGGTATCGCCGAGCATCGTCTCCGGCCGCGTCGTCGCCACCGTGATGAACTTGCTCGGATCGTCCTTCAGCGGATAGCGGAAATGGTAGAGATGCCCGCTCGGGTCCTTCTTGAGCGCCTTGGCGAGCGCCGCCGCATCGAAGGGCTTCTCGGGATCGCCGTCGGCCCAGGTGAGAGCCCCCTTCTTCTCGATCTGCTGCACTTCCAAATCGGAGATCGCCGTCTGGACCTTCGGGTCCCAATTGACGAGACGCTTGTCTTTGTAGATGAGGCCCTTCTCGTGGAGGCCGACGAACACCTTGAGGACCGCCCGCGACAGGCCCTCGTCCATGGTGAAACGATCACGGCTCCAGTCGCAGGAGGCGCCGAGCCGCTTCAGCTGGTTGGTGATGGTGCCGCCGCTTTCCTCCTTCCAGGCCCACACGGCGCGCACGAACGCCTCGCGGCCCATCGTGCGCCGGTCGGTCTTGTTCTCGGAGCCAAGCTTGCGCTCGACCACCATCTGCGTCGCGATGCCCGCGTGATCGGTGCCCGGCTGCCAGAGCACGTCGCGCCCGCGCATGCGCTCGAAGCGGACGAGCACGTCCTGCAGCGTGTTGTTGAGGGCGTGGCCCATGTGCAGGGAGCCCGTCACATTGGGCGGCGGGATGACGATGCAATAGGGCTTGGCTTGGCCCCGCTTGCCGGCGCCCGCCTTGAAGGCGCCCGCCTCTTCCCACGCGCGATAGATGCGGCCCTCGACTTCGGCCGGCTGGAAATGTTTCTCGAGCATGATCGTTATCGACCCGTCAGTGACTGTTGACGGGCATAAGCCGCATGGGTGCGCGGCCTGTCAACGGGCGGACGACTCAGCCGAGAAATCTGCCGCTCAGCTTTCCAACGATGCCGCCTCGTCCTTGCCGCCCATCGCCTTGGCGACGATGCGGGGCATGTTGGCGTCGAGCCATTCTTTCAGCATTGGCTTCAGCATGGCGGCCATCATGTCGTCGGGGACGAGCGATGGTGCCGCTATGGGTTGCGCGGGCTGATCTACCTCCGGGGCGCTTTCGTCCGCAGGCGCGGCTTCGATGGTTTGGGGTGCAAGGACCTCGGCGGCAACGACCGCCTCGGGGACAGACGCCATAATCTCCTCGACGAGCGCGGCGGCCTTGGCCTCCAGCGACTGGGCGACCGGCTCCATCGCGATCTCGGTCACGGCCTCCACAGCGGGCACGACCATAGCCTCGACCGCCGGTATCCCGGGCTCGACAGCCGCTTCAACGGCGGTTTCCGCAATTGCTTCCGCCGCCGCTTCCACAATGGGTGATGCGTCGAGAACCGGAGTTTCAGCGACCACGTCTGCTGCACCTTCGGCAATCGATTCGGTCTGAGCCTCGGCAACGTCCGCGACGGCTTCGGTGGCGACATCGGCTACCCAAGCGGCTGCCTCTTCGACAATCGCACTGACGACCGGGGGCGGCGGTGGCGGAGGCGGCGGCGCCGCAGCGACCGGAACCTCGATCACTGGCGCGCTCACCACGATCTCAGCGATCGGCGCGACAGGCTCTTGCGCAACGCTCGCCGGCACGTCCGGCTCCAGAGCGGCGGTTTCGGTGGCCGCTTCGGGTTCGACCGGCGCAACGGCGACGGGCGCTTCCGGCGCCTCCTCGACAAGCTCGATCTCCGGCCCGAGCATGATCGGATCGCTGAGATCCTCGATGATCTCCTCGTCCTCTTCGTTCGCAGCGACGGGCGGCCCGGCTGAGGCTTCCAACACAGGCGCCAGCTCCGGCTCGGCCTCGAACAAATCCTCGTCGTCGGCAGGCGGCGGCGCCAGCGCCACGGGCGCAGCATCGAACTCGTCCTCCAACGCCCGCTCTGGCACGGAATGCGCCGGCTGGGAGCGACCATCGTCGAAAATGTCGTCATCGGCTGCCGCCACCGGCGCATCGCCGGCAAGCGCCCGGGTCAGATCGTGCATGTAGCCGCCCGACGGCCGGTTGCGTGCGAGCGCCGCGCTCGCCTCACGGAACTCGTCGATGGCGCTGGCCGAGAAGGCATCCTCGGAAGGCTGGTCCGGCTCGTCGTCGGTGATGATCTTGCGGATCGAGGCCAGGATCTCGTCCATGCTGGCGTCGTGGAGCTGCTCGGATCGGCTCATGGTTTTGCCCTTCGCCCGGCCCCTTGGTTGCTGACGCGGCGGGGCCGCGAATCTCGCGCCCAGCGGCACATTTTGCCCTCATAGCAGCAAATTAGGGCGAAACCAGCCCTCGTGTGCTCTTTCGCAGCAATACCTGTTGGTGGCGGTTCAGGGCGTACCGGCGGCCGGGTCGGCGCCGGCCTCGGCGTCGGGACCGCGGGTCGCATCCTCGGTATCCGAGATCTCGGCCTGCCAGTCGGGGTACTCGGTCGCCCCTTCGTATCCTTCCTCGCGCTCGATGCTCGTACCCCACCACTTGCCGTTGACCTCGTGGTAGTTCTCCTCGACGTCGTACTGCGCGGTCGGCAGCGACAGGTCGATGGCGGTGAGACGCCCCATGGAGGCGATCAGCGTGTAGGAGGCAACGATCAAGTTGCGCTCGGTCGTCACCAGCTGAACGCCGGCGTTCAAACGCTCCTGCTCGGCATCGAGCACGTCTAGGAGGGTGCGCTGTCCGACTTTCTCCTCCTCGCGAACACCGTCCAGGGCAATCTGGGCCGACTCGACCTGCACCTTGTCGGATTCGAGCTGGGCCTGAGCGGCCACATACTCCGACCAGGCCGAACTCGTCTGGGCCCGGATCTGGACGCGCGCCTGCTCGACGTCCTCGAGGCGGCCGATGCGCTCCTCTTTCGCCTGGCGGATGCGGGCATCGACCTCGCCGGCCTGATAGAAGGGGACGGTCAGGCGGGCGACGACCGTGCCCTGCTCCTGGCGATCCGCGAACCGGTTCGGATCGATGCGATCGACATAAGTCGCCTCGAGGTTGAGCTCGGGCAAGAGCTCGCCCTCGACGGTCTTGACGGCAAAGCCTGCCGCCCTCTCGAAGAAGGCGGCCGCGATGACGTCAGGATGCCCGGTGACGGCGATCTCAACGGCCTCTTCGACACCGGGCGGGATGAGATCGGCGCGCACCGAGGGCTCCTCGAGCGAGGTCGGGGGATGGCCGGTGACGCGCTCGTAGTCGGCGATGGCGGAGCGCAGGTTGGATTTGGCCACGTCGAGCGCCGATACGGACGCCGCGCGCCGGGCCCGCGCCTGGGCGACGTCGGTCTTCGTTACCTCGCCGACGGCGAAGCGCTCCTCGGTGGCGCGCAGCTCCTTCGACAGCACCTCGACGTTCGACTGGCGCAGACGGAAGATCGCCTGGTCGCGGATGACATTGGCGTAGGCGGTCACGCCTTCGATGAAGAGTTGTTGCTCGACACCGCGGAGCTGCTCGCGCGACGCCAGGATGACAGCGTCGGCCTGCCGGACCGTGTTGACCGTCCTGCCGCCCTGGTAGATGGGCTGGCGCGCATTGAGGGTGATGACTTTGGGGTTGGTGACTCCGTCGGCTTGGTTGTTGCGCGGGGCCGTCTCCGTCTTCTGCCAGAAAGTCCAATCCGCCGTGCCGAAAAAGGTCGGCCGGTAGCCGGACTGGGCCTTGGCAAGCTCCTCGTCAGTCGCCCTGAGGCGGGCGCGCTCGGCGTTGATCCGGGGATTGTTGGCGTAGGCCGAGGCAAGCGCTTCAGAGAGCGATTCCGGCCAGGCCACACGCGGAGCCCAACCGAGCCCTAAGGCCAACACTAGGGCAAAGCCCAGCCGATGCCGCGCCAGGTGTCTGGCGACGGGCCGCGGAGCCCTGGAACTTCCGACATGCATGCTCTCGACATCCCCCTGCAGCAACGCACAGAGACGCAACACATACGGGCTCGACCCTGCCCGCAGTAGGTTAAGAATCACTCACCTTCAACACTGGCCTCACAGGTTATCAACGGTTCCGTCGCCCAAGTCTGTGCCCGCGCGGACACAGCAAAGGTTGCACATGGCTGAGCAAAAGGTCTGGCGCACTCTGACGATCCGAATGCGGATCGCTGATCAGAACACGAAAGCGGGCGCGCGCTCGAAACCGGGGAGCTGGGCCAACGGGGCGTCATAGCGCGCCTGCCCGCTCAAGGCATTGCCAGTACGTGTGAAAACAGTCAGCCGGCCGGGTGCCGTTTCGCCAATGATAGCGACGAGCCGGCCGCCCTCCTTGACCTGGCGGGTGAGCCGCTCGGGCACCTCGGGAACGCTACCGGAGAGGATGACTGCATCGTAGGGGCCTTCGCCCGGGTAGCCGGCCTCGAGCGGGCCTTCCACGACCTTGGTTTTCCCCAGGCCAAGCGTCGCGAGGCTCTGGCGGGCCCGGATCGCAAGGCCCGGATCGCTTTCGAGTCCGATGACACGCCCGGCAAGCCGCGCAGCGACGGCGCTGAGGTAGCCGGTGCCGCAGCCGAGCTCGAGGACGGCGTGCCCCTCCTCGATCCGGGCCAGCTGGACGAGCCGCGCCACCGTCACGGGCGACAGCAGCACCCGGCCGCCGCCGAGCTTCAGGGCCTCGTCGATATAGGCGACCGGCTTCTGGGCCTCGCTGGCGAACAGCTCTCGCGGCACCTCGCCCATGGCCCGCAGCACGCGCCGGTCGGTGACCTCGTTGGGCGCGATCTGTGAGTCGACCATGTTGCGACGCAGCGTGGCGTAGTCGGTCATGTCCGGGCTCCGGAGAAAAATCATGTCGTAGGCGAAGCGGCTCGGACCATAGCCGATCCGGCGCGCCCGCTGCTAGAGCGAGCAGGCCTGCAAAACGCCGCGACGGTGACAAACCGCCCTACCTCCGCTATGGCCTGCGCGCCATGCTGCACATGAACGACATCACCTACCGCATCGAAGGCCGCCTGATCCTGGACAAGGCGACCGCCGGGATTCCGTCGGGCCACAAGGTCGGCCTCATCGGCCGCAACGGCACGGGCAAGACGACGCTGCTCCGGATCGTCGCGGGCGAGCTGCATCCGGACGATGGCGGTATCACCACCGCCAAGGGCCACCGCATCGGCTATGTGCAGCAGGAGGCGCCGGGCGGGCCGGTGAGTCTCATCGACTGGGTGCTCTCGGCCGACACCGAGCGGGCGCGTCTTCTTGCGGAATCAGACACTGCCACGGACGGCGAGCGCATCGCCGAGATTCACATGCGCCTTTCCGACATGGGCGCTCATGCGGCGCCCTCCCGCGCGGCGACCATCCTCGCCGGTCTCGGTTTCGACGAGGCGGCGCAGGCCAAGCCCTGCTCGGACTTTTCGGGCGGCTGGCGCATGCGGGTGGCGCTCGCCGCCGTGCTGTTCCTGGAGCCCGAGTTGCTCCTCCTCGACGAGCCGACGAACTATCTCGACCTCGAAGGCACGCTCTGGCTCGAGAGCTATCTCAAAAGCTATCCCCATACCGTGCTGATGGTCAGCCACGACCGCGACCTGCTGAACCGCGCGGTCACCGCCATCCTGCATCTGGATCGCGGCAAGCTCACCTTCTACACCGGCGGCTACGATGCCTTCGAGAATGCGCGGCGCGAGCGCCAGCAGCTCGACCTGAAGCTCAAGAAAAAGCAGGACGACCATCGCCGGCACATGCAGGCCTTCGTCGACCGCTTCCGCTACAAGGCCTCCAAGGCCCGCCAGGCCCAGAGCCGGTTGAAAGCCATCGAGCGCATGCAGCCGATCGCCGATGTGATCGAGGACCGGGTGGTGCCGTTCCATTTTCCAACGCCCGCCAAGACGTTCGGAAATCCGATCATCCGGCTGGATGACGCGCAGGCCGGCTACGTGGCGGGACGGCCGGTGCTGCGCGATCTCAATCTCCGGATCGACCAGGACGACCGCATCGGCCTTTTGGGTCAAAATGGCAACGGCAAGTCGACCCTGGCGAAACTCGTCGCCGGGCGCATGCCGCTGATGGCGGGCAAACGCTTCGGCTCCGAAAAGCTCATCGTTGGTTTCTTCGCCCAGCACCAGATGGAGGATCTGCCGGAGGGCATGACACCCTACGATCACATGCTCGAGCTGATGCCGGACAACACAATCGCGGAGCGGCGCGCGCGGCTCGGCGTCTACGGCTTCGGCGCCGACAAGGCGGATACGAAAGCGGACCATCTCTCCGGCGGCGAGAAGGCGCGGCTGTTGTTTGCGCTCGCGACGTTCCACAAGCCGCATCTGCTCATTCTCGACGAGCCGACGAACCATCTGGATGTCAACAGCCGCGAGGCGTTGATCATGGCGCTCAATGCCTATGAGGGCGCGGTCATCCTCATCAGCCACGACCGGCATCTGATCGAGGCAACCGTCGACCGGCTGTGGTTGGTGAGGGGCGGCACCGTCGAGAACTACGAGGGCGATATCGACGAGTATCGCCGCGAGCTGATCGACCAGCGCAGCGGGCGCAATCGCGGCAAGCAGCGGGCCGGCGCCGCGGGTGCACCCGCCGCCCGCGCCGATCAGCGCCGCGAGGAGGCACAGCGCCGGGCAGGCAACGCACCGCTGAAGCGCGCCGTCGATGCGGCCGAGCAGAAGCTCGCCAAGCTCAACGCCGAGATTGCGGCGCTCGACAAGCTGCTCGCCGATCCCAGTCTCTATTCACGCGAGCCCGATCGCGCCAAGGCTGTGTCGCGCGACCGCGGCCAGCTCTTGAAAAAACGCGAAGAGGCCGAGGAGGCGTGGCTCAAGGCCAGCGAGGCGTTTGAGGCGACGACCGCGGAGACGTAGGACGCTGCTTGTTGGAACGCGGCGTCCAAGCAATCCTCCCCACCGTCATGCCCGCGAAGGCGGGCACCCAGACAAGCCGGTGGAATTTTCGATCGGTCCCGCTCGGGCAGGCCTATGTTGCCAACGAAATATGCTTGCTCACTGACCGCAACACAGCGCCCGGTCTGACACGGCTGGGTGGCCGCCTTCGCGGCCATGACGGGGTGGAGAGGTCTGAATTAAACACCGCGCAGGCTGGTGTGGGAGGCGGAGATAGATTGGAGGACGTGGCAAACGGACGAGGGATGCTACGGCGTCGCCTTGATATCGAATCCGGTCTCGGCGGGCATCGCAGCTGGCTCGCGGCTGACATTTGAGACCCACGCCGATTTCGGCCCGCGGGCCGCGCGGCGGATCAGCTGCTCGATCCGTTCGGGCGCGCCGGCGACGACCGCCTCGACCCGGCCGTCGGCGAGATTGCGCACGAAGCCGCGAAGCCCGAGCCCGCGCGCGGAACCCGCCATCCACTGACGATAGCCGATGCCTTGGACACGGCCTTCGATCAGCAAACGCACCGCAATATCGGTTTCAGCATTCATGTCTCAAAACCCCGCGGCAAAGCCGTCCTTACGGGGATCGGAGCCGCCGCGCAAGACGCCCGACTTCCGATCGATCGCAATGATTTGGCCGCCACCGAACGGCTCCTCGGCCCAGGCGACCTGATGACCCATGATTTCCAGTTCGCGTTTGACGGCCTCGGGGACGCCACGCTCGAGCGCCAGGCCCTCGGGCGTGAAGAAGGCGCGCGGGCTGTCAAGCGCGGCCTGCGAGTCGAGGCCGTAGTCGAGCATGTTGGTGATGGCGGTGGCGTGGCCGACCGGCTGGTAGGCGCCGCCCATGACGCCGAAGGAGATTTCCGGCTTGCCGTTGCGGAGCGCCATGCCGGGGATGATCGTGTGCAGCGGGCGCTTGCCGGGCGCGATCACATTGGGATGTCCGCGCTCGAGCGAGAAGCCGAGGCCCCGGTTCTGCAGCCAGATGCCGGTCTTCTCCGTCGTGATGGCGCTGCCGAAGGAGAAGTAGACCGAGTTGATGAAGGAGACGGCGAGCCCGTCACCATCGACGACGGTCAGGTAGATCGTGTCGGATTTTCTCGGACGCGGAATGGGACCGAGCTCATTGCGCCGTTGCTTCGGATCGATGCGGGAGGCGAGCTCATCGGCGAGCTTGTCCGACAGGAGGTGAGCGACAGGTACGTCCGCCTTCTCCGGATCGGCGACGAAGCTGTCGCGCACGGCATAGGCAAGGCGCGCCGCCTCCAGCAGCAGGTGATAGCGTTGCGCGCTCACGGCCTCAGGCCCGCGGTCCTGCAGCCGCTTCAGGATGTTCATGATGATGAGCGCGGTGACGCCGTGGCCGTTCGGCGGAATTTCCGCGATGTCGAGGCCGCCGTAGTTCGAGGTGATGGGATCGACCCACTGGCCTTTGTGGCGTGCGAGATCATCGGCGCTCATCGTGCTGCCGAGTGCGTTCAAGGTCTTGACCATGTCCCCGGCGATCTCGCCCTCATAGAAGGCATCCCGGCCGTGCTTGGCGATGGCTTTGAGCGTTTTCGCGAGCTGCGGCAAGCGCACGAGATCGCCTTCGGACGGCGCCTTGCCGCCGAACAGCAGCTGCGCCCGCGAACCGGCGCTCTTTTCGAGGCGCGCGACCTCGCCCGCCCAGTCGAAGGCGACGCGCGGCGTGACGAGGAACCCCTCCTCGGCATGTTTGATCGCCGGTTGGAACGCGCGCTCAAGCCCGAGCTTACCGTAGTCGCGCATCAGCATGTCCCAGGCATCGACAGCGCCGGGAACGGTGCAGGTCAACGCCGAGGTATCGGCGAGTGGTGCGCCGCCGATGAGCGCATCCGCATCGAGCTTGGCGGGAGACCGGCCCGAGCCGTTCAAGCCGCGAAGCCCATCCTTCTCGCGCCAGAGAATGGCAAAGCAATCGCCACCGATGCCGGTTGATTGCGGTTCGACGACGGCGAGCGTTGCCGACGCCGCAATCGCCGCATCGACCGCCGTGCCTCCGGCCTTCAGTGCATCGAGAGCGGCCAGCGTCGCCAGTGGATGCGAGGTCGCGGCCATCCCGCGTGTGCCATAGGCGAGGGAGCGATGGGGTTTGAAGAAGTCGCGCATGGGGGCCTCGGTGACTGACGCTGGACTCGGTTGCGGACGTAGCGTGCACTGTCTCTGCCGCCGCCCCTCACCCTACCCTCTCCCCGTACGCTGCGCTACGGGGAGAGGAAGGCCGAGGCCGTGCTCAACGACATGTCAGGGACGCACCGCGCTTCTGCCTCTCCCCGCTTCAGCGGGGAGAGGGGAGGGTGAGGGGCGGCCACAGGGAAGATCGTTGCCAAAACCATTGTCGAAGAGTGGCCGGTGGTCACCCGCGAAATCTAATCCAAATCCTTCACCTCGACAGCCTCGCCGCCTTTGACGCGCTGGGCAAGGGCTGCCGCGATGAAGGGATCGATCTCGCCGTCGAGCACGCTCGCCGGATCGGACGTCTCGATACCGGTGCGCAGATCCTTCACGAGCTGATAGGGCTGCAGCACGTAGGAGCGGATCTGGTGACCCCAGCCGACGGTCTTCTTCTGCGCGAACTCGACCGCCGCCGCGGCCTCCCGCTTTTGTAGCTCCTGCTCGTAGAGGCGGGCTTTCAGCATGCTCCAGGCGGTGGCGCGGTTGCGGTGCTGGGAGCGGTCGGACTGGCAGGCAACGACAATGCCCGACGGATTATGCGTGATGCGGACGGCGCTTTCCGTTCGGTTGACGTGCTGGCCGCCGGCGCCGGAGGCGCGGAACACATCGATCCGGCAGTCGCTCTCGTTGACCTCGATGTTGATGTCGTCGTCGATGACCGGATAGACCCACACCGACGCGAAGCTCGTATGCCGCCGCGCGTTGGAATCGAAGGGCGAGATGCGCACGAGACGGTGCACGCCGCTCTCGGTCTTGAGCCAGCCGTAGGCGTTCTCGCCTTTGACCTCGATGGTCGCCGACTTGATGCCGGCGCCCTCGCCCGGGCTTTCTTCCAGCAATGTTACATCGAACCCGCGTCCTTCCGCCCAGCGCGTGTACATGCGGAGCAGCATCTCGGCCCAGTCCTGGCTTTCCGTGCCGCCAGCGCCCGAATGGACTTCCAGATAGGCGTCGTTGTGATCGGCTTCGCCCGAGAGCAGCGTGTCGAGCTCGCGGGCCTTGGCCTCGTCGCGGAGCTTGACGAGCATGCCTTCGGCGTCCGCGACCATGGCCTTGTCGCCCTCGGCCTCGGCCAATTCGATCAGCTCGATGTTGTCTGAGAGCGAGCGCTCGATCCGCTCGAAGGACTGGATCGCCTGATCGAGCTGGTTTCGCTCGCGCATGATCTGCTGCGCGCGCTTGGGGCTAGACCAGAGCTCGGGGGCTTCGGCCTTGTTGTTCAGATCGGCGAGGCGGGCCCGGGCATTCTCCGGGTCAAAGATGCCTCCTCAGGAGCACGAGCGACTCCTTGATCTCTTCGACGAGCGAAAGCGTTTCGGCGCGCATGGGAGTGGGTTTCCTGCGGAATTGACGTCGCGAGTGCTATAGGGCCGGGCGCAGCTACGTCAATAGATGCCGCCGAGCCCGCCATCACCGGAGGACGCCGGCTGCTGCCAGCCGGAATTCTCGACCGCATAGGGCTCGGGCGGATCGGAGTTCGGCTTGAACGCCTCGACGATCGATTGCGGATCGCCCGAGGACGAACGGGCGCCGGTCCGGCGATTGATACGCACGAGCTTGATGCCGGGCGGGATGCGGAAGGGCACGGCGGACTTGCCCTCCATCGCCATGGCGAGGAAATCACGCGCGATCGGGGCCGACATCTGGCCGCCGGTCGCGCCCTTGCCCATGGGTTTGGGCGTATCGAAGCCCATGAAGACGCCGACGACGAGATCGGGCGTGTAGCAGATGAACCAGGCGTCCTTCTCGTCGTTGGTCGTGCCGGTCTTGCCGGCGACCGGGAAACCCAAATCCTTGAGGGCCGTGCCGGTGCCGCGCTGGATGACACCCTCCATCATCGAGGTGATCTGGTAGGCCGTGTGCGGGTCGATGATCTGCTTGCGGGCATCGGCGAGATCGGGCTCGTCGGCACCATCGCAGCCGTCGCATTTTCGCTCATCGTGCGACCAGATGGTTTTGCCGTGGCGGTCCTGGATGCGGTCGATGAGCGTCGGTTTGATCTGACGGCCGCCATTGGCGAGGACCGCATAGCCACCTGTGAGTTTGAGCAGTGTCGTCTCGCCAGCGCCGAGCGCCATCGACAGCACCGGCATCAGCTCGTCGTAGATGCCGAAGCGCTTGCCATACTCAGAGATCATCGGCATGCCGACATCTTGCGCGAGACGGACGGTCATCAGGTTGCGCGAGAACTCGATGCCAGTCCGGAGCGTCGACGGCCCGTAGAACTTGCCGGAATAGTTTTCCGGCCGCCAGGCGCCCAACCCCCCACCCTGTTCGATCTCGATCGGCGCATCGAGAATGACGGTGGACGGCGTGTAGCCATTGTCGAGGGCTGTCGCGTAGACGAAAGGCTTGAAGGAGGAGCCGGGCTGGCGGCGCGCCTGGGTCGCCCGATTGAACTGGCCTTCCGCATAGGAGAAGCCGCCAACCAACGCCAAGACGCGCCCCGTATGCGGGTCCATGACGGCGATGGCGCCCTCGACCTCGGGCTCCTGCATCAGGTCGTAGACCTTGGGATCTTTCGCATCCGGTGCAACGAAGATGACGTCGCCGGGGCTGAGAATGGCGGTGAGCTTCTTCTTGCCCGTCGCCCATTTGGCGCCCGAGGCCGGCAGCTCGACGGACTGACGATCCTTCAGGATCGAGCCGTCGGCATCCTTCTTCGGCTGCAATCCGACTATGGCGCGGTTGTCGTCGATGTCGATGACGACGCCCAGCCGCCAGGGCTCGATGTCCTCCCAATAGTCCATCTTGCCGAGCGTCTCACCCCAATCCGCGCCTAGCTCGATCTTCGTGCGGGGTCCGCGCCAGCCGCGCTCGCGGTCGAAGCGGGCGAGGCCGTCGACGAGGGCTTTCTTGGCATATTTCTGAAGCGTGGGGTCGAGCGTGGTTCTGACCGACAAGCCGCCGCCGTAGAGTTTCTCCTCGCTGTACCGGGCGATGAGCTCGCGGCGGACATCCTCGGCGAAGAACTCGGCGGCGAAGATGTGCGCGCCGAAGGGGCGCGGATTGACGGTTAACGCCTCGGCTTTGGCCGTCTTGGCGTCCTCTGGCGAGATATACCTGTTCGTGGCCATCTGATCGATGACCCAGTTGCGGCGCTCGACGGCCGCCTCGCGGTGGCGGAAGGGGTGATAGTTGTTGGGCGCCTTGGGCAGAGCCGCGAGATAGGCGACCTCGCCGATCGTCAGCTCGTGCAATTCCTTGCCGAAGTAGTTGAGCGCCGCCGCAGCCACACCATACGAGGAGAGACCGAGGAAAATCTCGTTCATGTACAGCTCGAGGATCTGGTCCTTGGTGAAAGCTCGCTCGATGCGGATGGCCAGGATCGCTTCCTTGAGTTTGCGATCGTAGGTGCGCTCGTTGGTCAGCAGGAAGTTCTTGGCGACCTGCTGAGTGATCGTCGAGGCGCCTTGTTTCGAGCCCGTCGTGAAGTTCGTGTAGAGGGCCCGCGCAACGCCTTGGAAGTCGATGCCGCGGTGCTCGTAGAAATTTTTGTCCTCGGCCGACAGGAAGGCCTGGATCAACGGTTTCGGGATGGTGCTCAAGGGCACGAAGATGCGCCGCTCGCGCGCGAACTCGGCAATGAGCGCGCCATCATTGGCGTGGATGCGCGTCATGACCGGGGGCTCGTACTTCTCGAGCACCTCGTAGTCGGGCAGCTCTTTGGTGACGCTCCACAGCACGATGCCGGCCGCCGCGGCCCCCACGAGGAACAGGATCACGCCCGTCGCGAACACGAATCCCAGGAACCGCATCACATAGTTGCGGCGTCTGGGCGGCGGCGGAGGGGGCACATAGCCCGTCATGGACGGTAATCCTGGATCACGCAATCTCGCGGGCAGGTTTAGTGCCCGAATGGGACTGTATCAAGAAACGAATAGGGCCAGGGGCCTTAATGCCGCGCCGCGACAAGGGCACCAACCCGTCCGTGGCAAGATTACGACAACCTAGGGCGGACACATAGTGTGAAGAGCCGGATTTTTCTTCAATTTTCCGCCGGCATCCAATCGCTTGGGATGGGCAAGCGCTCCCGCCGCTCCTTGAAGAACCGGTCGATGGCCGCGACGATGCCGTCGGCGACCTTGTCGCGCCAAGCCTCGGATTTGAGCTCCTTCTCGTCTTCCTTGTTGGAGATGAAGCCGAGCTCGATCAGCGCGGACGGCGTCAACGGGGACTTCAAGACGAAGAAGGCTGCCTGCCGGTGCGGCTCGCCGGTCATTTTCGTCTTTTGCCGCATCTTGGGCACCAGGATGTTGGCGAGCCAGTTATTGTGCTCCTTCGTCTCGGCGCCCCACATCTCCTCCAGCATGCTGGCGACCGGGTCCTGCTCCTCGCTCGGCATGCTCATGCCGGCCGCCTCGTCGGCGGCGTTCTCCTTGAGTGCCGTGCGAGCCGCCTCCTCGTCGGAGGCCCGCTCGGAGCGAGTGTAGACCGTGCCGCCGCGGACGCCATAGTAGCGCCGGTCGTCGGCGCTGTCGGCGTGCAGCGACAGGAACAGGCAGGCCCGATTGCTCGTCGCGAAACTCACCCGCCCCTTCAACGGAATGAAGACGTCCGTATCGCGGGTCATCATCACCCGGTATTTGCTGGTTTTCTTGAGTTTGTCGCGGAGCACCTTGGCAAAGGCCAACACCACGTCCTTCTCATTGGTGCCCTTGGGGGAGATGGCGCCCGAATCGATGCCGCCATGCCCCGGATCGAGGACAACCAATTGACGGATCTTGCATTCGTCGATGTCGCCTGGCTTAGGCGGGGTCAGGATCGGGAACACATCCTCGCCCGGCGTGGAGGTCGCCGCCGTCTCGATGAAATTTTCGGCCCCGGTTGGCGTCAGGGCAATCTCGAGCACGAGGGGCGAGCCGGACGCCTGCGGCACCAGCTTGGCGTGGGCAATCCTGGCCGGCCCCGTCAGATGCAGGACGACCCGCGATTTGCCGGGCGCCGAGGCACCGAAGCGGAAGCGCTCGATGAGGCCCTCGACACGGCTGCCCGCATCGTCTTTCAATTTGAACTGAACGTCGGGAAGCTCGACGACGATCCGGTAGGGGTCGGCGAGCGCCGTCGCGGTGAAGCCGGCTTTGGCGGAGAGGCCCAGGCGGAACACCGTTTCTCCCGCATCTTGGGCAATCGATACGCTTTCGGAGACGAGGTCGGCCGCCCGCGCAGCACGGGCCCCCAGCGTGGCGCACAGCGTCAAGGCGAGTACCACGAGCAGTCGTTTTGCGACGATCGCAAAGCAGCGCTTTTCGGCTTCCAGCATGTGCGACTGCCATTCCCCCCGGAGGGCCGATTCACCGGCCCGTCAGTGGCTAGCGGTCAACCGGCGCAAATTCAAGGCCGTGCGCGAAGGCCGATTTGCCTCGGTAGTGCTGGACGGAAGTTAATTTCTTGTTGAGCGAACTGCCGCTTACTGGCGAGGTTGGGCCTGCACCCGGCCATTTGCGGCGCATGCATGCGAATGCTTGCACCCGGACCGGCTTGCCCCTTATAGTCGGACTGCTGCGTGCCGTGCTGGGGTGCCGGCTGGCGAGCCTCGATCAGGCTCGCGCGTTGGGTCGCCCCGGTGGCGTTGGCGCGTAGCGATGATAAGAATTTGCCGGATGTCCGGCCCGCCCGAGCGATCCTGATCGCCGGCCGGGAGCCTGATGATCCGGCGTCAGGGGTGGGGCTGAAGCCCCCAGCCACCAGAAGGGCCGCGAAAGGCAGGGCCCTGGGGCTGGATGCACGACGCCTCGCCTGTCCCTATCGGATGGGCCAAACCACTCCACCTGCCGGGACCATTTGCGTCCCAATGAGCCGGTCCCAGCGCGTTCGCTGCCGGGACCATGAGGAAACGATGTTGCAATCGGCCGAAACTTCCGGTCGGCGGATGCCGGGCGCATATGCGCCCGAGATGGCATTCGCGTGCGTGACGGCGTCCTGCGCCGGACCGCTCCCCACTCCCGGAAGCCCAAGCCGATCCATCATGACAATTGCGGCGCGCGGCGGAGCAAAGCTCCCACCTCAGCGGACGTTGTCCAGAGCGGGGCATGACCTCGCCGGCGCGCCCAGGATAAGAAACAATGACCATCAACAAGATGCTGATCGATGCGGCCCACCCGGAAGAGACCCGGGTTGCCGTGCTACGTGGCGACCGGATTGAGGAGTTCGATTACGAGTCGGCCAATAAAAAGCTACTGCGCGGCAATATCTACCTAGCCAAAGTTACGCGCGTCGAGCCGTCGTTGCAGGCGGCCTTCGTCGAGTACGGCGGCAACCGCCACGGCTTTCTCGCCTTCTCCGACATCCATCCCGACTACTACCAGATCCCCTTTGCCGACCGGCAGGCCCTGCTCGCCGCCCAGGCCGAGGAGGATCTCGACGACGACGATGAGGAAATAGACGACCAGCCTGGCGGCGAATCGTCCTCCGGCAGAGCCGAGGCGAGCGGCGAGGACAGCGCGTTCGAGAGTTCCGAGGTCCTTGCCACCGGCGTCGATGGTGCAAGCGACTTCGTTTCGTCCGAGGCCAACTCTGACCCGGATGCCGGCGACGGTGCGCCCCAGGTCGGCCTGGTCGAGGACCAGGGCGTCGTCGAGATCGACACCTCCGAGGCCAACGGCGTCGAGGAGGTCGGCAACGAGGATGCGCTGGAGGAGGTCGAGCACACCGCCCGCCGCCGCCGCCGCAACGTCCGCACCTACAAGATTCAGGAGGTCATCAAGCGCCGGCAGATCCTGCTGGTGCAGGTGGTGAAAGAAGAACGCGGCAACAAGGGCGCGGCGCTGACGACCTATCTCTCGCTCGCCGGCCGTTACACCGTCCTCATGCCCAACACCGGCCGTGGCGGTGGCATCTCACGCAAGATCACCAACGCCGCCGACCGCAAGCGCCTGAAGGAGATCACCTCCGAGCTCGAAGTGTCGGACGGGATGGGCCTCATCGTCCGCACCGCCGGCGCCGCCCGCACCAAGGCCGAGGTCAAGCGCGACTTCGAGTACCTGCTCAGGCTGTGGGAGACGATCCGCGACCAGACGCTGAAGTCGACGGCCCCGGCTCTCGTCTACGAGGAAGGCAATCTCATCCGCCGTGCCATCCGCGATCTCTACACAAAGGAGATCGAGGACATCCAGGTCGCGGGCGACGCCGCCTTCGAGGATGCGCGCGACTTCATGCGCATGCTGATGCCGACCAACGTCAAGAGCGTGCAGCACTACACCGATCCCGAGCCACTCTTCACCCGCTTCCAGATCGAGCGCCAGCTCAACCAGCTCTACAGCCCGCAGGTAACGCTGCCGTCGGGCGGCTATGTCGTCATCAACCAGACGGAAGCGCTCGTCGCCATCGACGTCAACTCCGGCAAGTCGACACGCGAGCACTCGATCGAAGAGACGGCGCTCCGCACGAACCTCGAAGCTTCCGACGAGATCGCCCGGCAACTGCGCCTGCGCGACCTCGCCGGCCTCGTCGTCATCGACTTCATCGACATGGACGAGCGGCGTAACAACCGCTCGGTCGAGCGGCGCATCAAGGAGGCCCTTAAGAACGACCGCGCCCGCATCCAGGTCGGCCGGATTTCGCATTTCGGCCTGCTCGAGATGTCGCGTCAGCGCATGCGGACCGGCGTGCTCGAGGGTTCGACGTCACCCTGCCCGCATTGCGCTGGGGCAGGCGTCATCCGCTCGACGGAATCGGTCGCACTCGGCGTGCTGCGGGCCATCGAGGACGCGTTGCAGGGCCGCGAGAAGAACAGCCTCATCGTCAACGTGTCGGTGGCCGCCGCGCTCTACATTCTGAACGCCAAGCGCGCGTATCTTCGCGATATCGAGAGCCGGCACGGCATCGTCATCGAGATCCGTGCAACCGACAAGCTGCACGGCGCCAACTTCACGATCGAGCGCCATCAGGCCGCTCCACCGCCGCGCCGGACGCAGGTGGCGGCCCCCGCTCCGATCGGCCAGACGGACGTCGACTACCAGGACGCCGAGCCGGGCGAGATCGAGGCCGCCGAAGTGGCCGAACCAATCGCGGCCGACGCCGAAACGCCAGAGCGGATGCCCGATGCGGACGAGGCCACGGATCGCCAGCGCGGCCGCCGCCGGCGGCGCGGACGCGGCCGGGGCGACCGGCCAGAGAACGGGCACGTGCGCGAGGCCAGACCGATCGCTGACCTCAGCGAGGGCAGCGAACCTTCTGACCGCGAGCCGGAAAACGTGGACGAGGTCGGTGGTGAGACGAACGGCGAAGGCCGTGAGGCCCGCGATGAACAACCCGGTGAGCGGGACGGCGAGGGTAAGCGCCGGCGCCGCCGGGGCCGTCGCGGCGGCCGCCGCAATCGCGAGCGCCGCGAGGGCGATCGGCCAACCAATGGCGATGGCAGGCCCTTGGCGGCCGATGCGCCGCAACCCGAAGCCCGTTGGGGCGGTCCCTCCGAGGCCAGCGCCACGGGCGAAGCGCCGCGCTCTTCCTGGCGCGATGCGCCGGCGCCGGAACGCAGCTACGCCGAGGCGCCCGTCTATGCCGCGGAGCCGCCGCGCGACGAAGGAGGCCGCGAGACCGGCCCTTTGGAGCTGGCGGCTCTGCCGGTGGCGGAGCCGGAGCGGATCGAGAGCCCACGCTGGCGCGGCGCGCCGGAGCCTTCTTTCGCCGTCTCATCGGTGGCTGAGGAGGTAAGGGTTGCCGAGGTGGCGGAGGCGATTGAGCCGTCGCGTCAGCCCGACCCAAAGCCGCCCACACCGTCCGGTCCGACGAGGCGCGGCTGGTGGCAGCGGAAAGTGGAGTAGAGTTGCGAAACGCGAAGCTCGCCGCCCTCTGAATTCAATGCGCAGCGAGCTTCGCGATCAATCGGCGCGCCACGCTCGAGTGCAGGAGGTCGCCATGCTCGGTGGATGTCACTGCGGCGCGATCCGCTATCGCGTCGAAGGTCAGCCCAATTTCAGTGCGCTCTGCCATTGCACCGACTGCCGCCGCCATGCCGGTGCGCCGATGGTCGGATGGGCGATGTTCCCGGAAAAGTCGCTCAAGGTCGAAAAGGGTGCGCCGAAGATCTATCGCTCCTCGGAGCACGGCCGGCGGCACTTCTGCCCCGATTGCGGCACCGGACTGTTCTACGTCAACGCGCAGGTCCTCCCCGGCATCATCGACATCCAGAGCGCCACCCTCGACGACCCCGCCGCGCTCGCACCGCAGATGCACATCCAGGTCGCCGAACGGATCGGCTGGATGGCGCATGTCCACGAGCTGCCGGCTTTCGAGCGCTATCCGCCGCCGCCGGGCAATGGGTAGGCTTGGCAGGTGGCAGCGGAAGGTGGGGTAGACTCCCGCCCTCGACCGGCCCTCATATGTGGACGATCAATGCCGCATCGATCGTCCATGGAGGGTTGGCCTCATGCTGCAATTCGAGCGACACGAGTACGATGCCCGCCTCGACGCCGCGCGACGGGCGATGGGGGAACGCGGGCTTGCCGGCATGCTGCTCTTCGCGCCGGAGAGCCACTATTACCTCACCGGCTACGACACCGGCGGTTATGTCTTCTTCCAATGCCTCGTCCTGACGGCGGATGGGAAGAAACCCGTTCTGCTGACGCGGCGGCCAGATCTGGAGCAGGCGCGCATCACCTCGATCATCGAGGATGTGCGCCTCTGGTTCGACACCGAGGGCGGCAATCCGGCTGAGGACTTGCGCGATCTCGCCGCCGAGCTCGGGCTCAGGGCGGAGCGCATTGGCATCGAGCTCGACACCTATGGCCTGACCGGCGCCAACTACGCGCGTGTCGCCGCCGCTTTCGAGGGCTTCGCGCCGCTGGTGGACGCCTCCGATCTCGTCCGGCGCCTGCGCATCATCAAGTCGCCGGCGGAGCTTACCTATGTCCGGCGCGCGGCGGAGCTGGCGGATCAATCGCTATTGGCGCAGATCGCCGCCGCTGGTCCCGGCATCCCCGAGGGCGAGGTGCATGCGGCGGGCCACGCGGCCATCTATCTCGGCGGCGGCGACGTCGCGGCGGCAGGTCCCGTGCTTGGCGCGGGCGAGCGCGCGCTGCTGTCGCGCACCTCAACCGGCTTCGGCGTCCTCAAGCCCGTCGACCAGCTCACCCTCGAATTCGCCGGCGCCTACCGGCACTATCACGCCTGCCTCATGCGCACGCTCGCCATCGGCGAGGCAACGGCGCGCCAGCACGACATGTTCGATGCGACGCGCGAGGCACTGGCCGCGATGACGGCGGCGATCAAACCCGGCCGGCCCTTGGGCGAGGTCGATGACGCGCACCGCCGCGTCTATGACACCCGCGGCTATGCGCATGCGCGCTACGCGGCCTGCGGCTATTCGCTGGGCGCCACCTATGCCCCCAACTGGATGGACGTGCCGCCCATGCTCTACTCCGGCAACCCGTGGCCCGCCGCCGAGGGCATGGTGCTGTTCCTGCACGCGATTTTGATGGATGCGACGACGGGCTACGCGATGTCGGCGGGGTATACGGTGATCGTCGGAAAGGCCGGCGCGGAGTGCTTGAGCAAGGTGCCGGTGGAGTATGCGGTGTGCCGGGGGACGGAGGGATTCAGGGGGTGGGCGCGGGGGGTGTAGGGGCACAACGCAATCGCAAATGCCGATTCGCCCCCCTCCGTCACGCCCGCGAAGGCGGGCGCCCAGACAAGCTGATGGACGGTAACATTGTGCCGATCGGGAAGTCATCGCTCGGCATCTGGCTTGCCTGGGTTCCCGCCTTCGCGGGAATGACGGACCTAATGGGCAGCCAGTGACTGGGCAAAGGATTGTGCCGCAAGATTTCAACATCACTTGTTTTGTATTGCGAACGTATTACATTGATCCGAACGCCGGAGTGAACCCATGCCCAAGAACACAACCGTCAGCGCCCGCATCGACGAGAAGCTCAAGGCTCGCGCCGAGAAGGTGATGCGCCAGCTCGGCGTCTCGACGACCGACGTCATCACCATGCTCTATCACCAGATCGTGCTGCGCCAGGGCATTCCCTTCGACGTCAAGGTGCCCAATGCCGAAACCCGCCGCGCCATGCGCGAGCTCGAGGCGGGGAAGGGTGAGGTGCACACAGGCTCGACCGCCGAGTTGTTCGACAAGATCATCGGCTCTCGGAAGTGAAGGCCGGCATGAAGGCCCTTCGCCTCCAGTCGGCCTTCAAGCGAGACCTGAAGCGCATTGCCAAGCGCGGTTATGATCGTTCGAAGCTAGACGCCGTTGTCGATCTTCTCCGGGATGGCGAGGCCGTCTCGGAGACGCGTCGCGATCATCTCCTGAAGGGCGAATGGCAAGACTGGCGCGAGTGCCATATCGAGCCGGATTGGCTCCTCATCTATCAAACAACCGACGACGAGGTCGTCCTCGCCCGCACAGGCACGCATGCCGATTTGTTCGAGTAGCGGTACGCCCCTCCCCGCCGTCACGTCTGCGTCTCGGCGGAGCCGTGCTGAACGAAAGAGGCGGGCGCGCCCTTTGGCCGGACTGACGGCAATCTCGTCGTCAGACACAAGAAGAAATACCGAGAGCCTTCTCGAGATCAACACAGTGTTTCTCGGCCGTGTCGACATATCTCAATGTGAAGGCCGTCACCTGATCTGGCCAGGGGTTGTCGTAGGCAAAGCCCTCGAGCATATTGATGTAGCCGTTGACGATCAGGACCACAAAGCCAGCGCCATGTTCACTCCTTCGATCTCGGCATAGATGCCGCCAAGCCAGATGCGTCCGGTGTTTTCGATCGGTGGCGAAGATGGGTTGGGTAAGATGTCCGTGAAGAAGCCGACGCCGGTAAACTCTCGCTGCGACACGACGCAGTCGCGCAGCTGCTCGCGCAATGGCGCTGCGCAAGGACAATCGGCGCTGAACACCATGTCCAGCACTACGCGCTCGATAGGTGACAGACCGTCGGTAGGATCAGCGTTGCTCAACCTGTCATCTCCCAGTTCGTATCCCTTGCCCCTCCCCAACGTCACGCCCGCGCAGGCGGGCGCCCAGACAAGCGGATGGAGGGCACTACCGTGCCGATCGGGGAGTCATCGCGCGGCATCTGGCTTGGCTGGGTTCCCGCCTTCGCGGGAATGACGAAACTAAGGGACGCTTGATCACTTGGCAGACAGACATGCGCTGAAGCGCCTGCAACGGCCACTCACCCCCTACCCCCTCCACCTCCTCACCCGCCTCACCGCCTCCCCCATCGCCTCCGTGCTCCCCGCATAAGACAGCCGCCAATACTGCCCACCCCTCACCACATCGAAATCCGCCCCCGGCGTGACCGCCACACCGGCCTCGCGCAACAGCCGCCCCGCCAGCGCCGTGCTGTCGTCCGTCCAGTCAGACACGTCCGCGTAGATGTAGAACGCCCCGTCCGCCGGCAGCAGCCGCGATAACCCCAAGCCCGGCAAGGCATCGAGCAGCAGCTCGCGGTTGGCGACATAGACGGCCTTGTTGGCTTCCAGCTCCTCCTCCGCCTCGAATGCCGCCAAGGCGGCCACTTGAGAGATCGTGGGCGGGGAGATGTAGAGGTTCTGCGCCAGGCGCTCGACCGGACGCACCAGCGCTTCCGGCAGCACCATCCAACCGACGCGCCAGCCCGTCATCGAGAAGTATTTGGAAAAGGAGTTGATGACGATCGCCTGATCCGACATTGCCAAGGCCGTCGCGCCCGGCATGGCGTAGGTGAGGCCGTGGTAGATCTCGTCGGAGACGAAGACGATGCCGCTGGTTGCGGCATGCTTCACCAAGCGCGAGAGCCGGTCGGCATCGACCATGGTGCCGGTCGGGTTGTTGGGGCTCGCGATGAGCAAACCTTTCAGGGCGCCGCCCGCTGCGGCCTTGTCCAACAGTGCCGGGGTCGGCATCCAGCGCGTCTCGGCCGAGGTCTCGATCGGCACGGGCTCGCAGCCGAGCGCCCGAAGGATATGCCGGTAGCAGGGATAGCCGGGGGACGGCAGCGCCACCCGGTCACCCGGCGCAAAGGCCGCCAGGAACGACAGCACGAAGCCGGCCGACGACCCCGCCGTCACGACGATCCGCGAGGCCGGCACCATAACGCCGTACCAGCGCCGGTAATGCTCGGCGATCCGCTCGCGCAGAGCCGGCAGCCCCAGCGCCTCCGTGTAGCCGAGCTTCTCCGTATCCAACGCGCGCTTGGCCGCCTCCCGCGCCAGCCGGGGTGCTGGCGTCGCCGGCTGGCCGACTTCCATATGGATGATGTCTCGGCCCTCCGCCTGGAGCGCATTCGCCTGCCGCATCACGTCCATGACGATGAAGGCGTCGATGGCGCTGCGGGCGGCGGGCATGACCTGGAATGGCGCCCCCGCGCCTGGCGTTCGGTCCTGCATGCCACACCTCGATTGGCCCCGAGTGGCCTGGCGCACTGCCAGCCATGCTCCAGACATATTCGCCGACAAGGTAGGCCGGAATGGCGGCTTGCGATACGTTTTGCGCTTAGTTCACGCGAGCGTTGATTGACCCTGTAGGCCAAGGCTTCTACGATTTGGGGCGTCAAGGGAGCCGGCGCGGACACCGGCGGCTGACGGATCAGATGAGCTTGACGACAGCAACAGACAAGCGCGTGCGTTTGCGGCCCCGCCTGCTGGCGGCGGTCCTGGCCCTCGTTGTGCTGCTCCTCCCGGTTGCAGCATCCGCCCAATGTGCCAATTTCATCCGTGACGACGAGATCGAATCCCTCCTCGACAGCTATTCCGGGCCGATCCTGGAGGCCGCTGGCCTCGGCGGGCAGAACGTCAACGTGCGCATCCTGAAGAGCCAGTCCTTCAACGCCTTCGTGCTCGACGGCCACAGCATCTTCATGAATTCCGGCACCCTCGTCGATGCCGAGACCGCCAACGAGGTCATCGGCGTCATTGCCCACGAGGCGGGCCATATTGCCGGCGGACATCTGGCCGCCAAGCGCAACAAGATCAAGGGCGATCTGACGCGCAACCTGCTCATGAAGGTGCTCGGCATCGGCGCCATCATCGCAGGCGCCGCTACGGGTCAGGATTCGGCGACCGGCGCCGGCCAATCGGTGCTGTCGGGCTCGGATTCAGTCACCCTCCGCTCGATCCTCGCCTATTCCCGGACGCTGGAGGCGCAGGCCGATCAGGCTGCCCTGAAATTCCTCGAGCGAACCGGCCAGTCGGCGCAGGGTATGATCACGACCTTCCAGCGCCTCTCCGGCATGGGATTTTCCGGCGACCGCTATCTGCTGAGCCACCCACTGCCGCAGGACCGCATCAACAATATGCAGTCGGCCGCCGATAAGAGCGCGCACTACGGTAAAATCGACACGCCCGAGGTGCAGCTTCGCCACGATCTGATGCGGGCGAAGCTCAGGGGCTACATCGACAAGCCGCAGATCGTCTTCAATACCTACCCCTCCTCGGACCAGACATTGCCGGCGCGCTATGCCCGCACCATCGCGACCGCCCGGCTGGGGCAGGGCTCGACCGACAAGGCGCTGGTCCAGGTCGACAAGCTGATCGCCGAGAATGCGGATTGGCCCTATTTTTACGAGCTCAAGGGCGACATTTACATGCGCGCCAACCAGCCCGCGGCGGCCATTGCGCCGTTGCGTAAGGCGCTGAAATTGCTGCCGAAATCCAGCCTCATCAGGGTCGAGCTGGCGCATGCCCTCTTGAAGACCAACGACAGGTCCCAGATCGACGAGGCCATCAAGTTGCTGAAACAAGGCCTCGTCAACGAGGACAACGCTTTCGGCTATTTGCAATTGGCAAATGCCTATTATTTGAAGGGCGAGGAGGGCAATGCCACCCTTGCGACGGCGGAGGCTCGCCTCTATCAGTGCCAGTGGAAAGAGGCTCGCGCCCTCGGCAAGCGCGCGCAAGCCCTGATGAAGACCGGCTCGCCCGCTTGGCTCAGGGCCGACGACATCGCCAGTATGCAACCGCCGAGCTGAGGTGGCAGCAGCCGCCGCCCGAAAGGACCCTACAATGGACACGACCTCCGAAACCCCCGCCCCCCTCCAGCCGCAGCGGGGCGGCATAGAGCTGCTGCCACTGCTGATGGTCGGCGCCGTCGCCGTCATGCTGGCGATTGCCGGGCGCATCGACCGGGGCGGGCCAGCCGTCGAGGCGAAGGCGCCAGCGGCCTCCGAGGTGAGCCAGGTGGTTGACGCCGGCGCCGAGGTTGCCTCAGCCGTTCCAGTCGGCGATGCCGAGCGTGCCAAGATCGAGGGCGTGGTCCGCGACTACCTCCTCAAGAACCCCGAGATCCTGGCCGAGGCGCAGGGCGCCTACGAGGCCAAGATGGATGAGCAGCGCACGGCGCAGATGTCCGGCGCCCTCAAGGAGAACGCCCAGAGCCTCTACAAAACGACCAGCTCGCCCTTCATCGGCCCTGCCGAGCCCGAAGTCACCGTCGTCGAGTTCTTCGACTACAATTGCGGCTTCTGCCGCCGCGCCATGCCGGACATCATCAAGCTGACCTCGGGCGATCCCAAGCTCAAATTCGTCTTCAAGGAATTCCCGATCTTCGGCAAGGATTCGGAGGCCGCCGCGCGCGCCGCCATCGCTGCCGGAAAGCAGGGCAAATACTGGGAGATGCATAAGGGCCTCTTCGAGCACGACGGCAAGCTCAACGAGGAGTCGGCCCTGTCGGTCGCCCAGGGACTCGGCCTCGATGTCGAGAAGCTCAAGGCCGACATGGCCTCCGCCGAGACAGCCAAGGAGATCGAGGAGACCCGGCAGCTCGCCGAAAAGCTCGGCATCCAGGGCACGCCGCACTTCTTCGTTGGCGACCAGGTCATCCCCGGCGCGCCCGAGGACCTGCACGATCAGCTCCAGTCGCGGATTGCCGATGTCCGCAAGTCCGGCTGCAGCATCTGCTGACCCACAGTCTGGTTAACCCGGCCGCTTTGCCTCTGCCGACCCTATCTGCTAAACGGGGCCCTTGATTTGGGCCCCGTTTTCACATCGGGCGGCCCTGACCCAAGACAACTGGCAGGCGATGAGCAAGACCGTCCTCGTCCTCAACGGCCCGAACCTCAACATGCTCGGCACCCGGGAGCCCGAGGTCTATGGCCGGGAAACCCTCGCCGACGTCCGGGCCCGCACCGAGAAACGGGCGCAAGAAGTTGGTTTGACAGTAGATTTCCGCCAGAGCAATCACGAAGGCGAGCTCGTCTCCTGGATCCAGGAGGCGCGCGGCAAGGCGGCCGGGATTATCCTCAACGCCGGTGCGTTCACTCACACCTCGATCGCCGTTCAGGACGCCATCTCGGCGAGCGAGTGCCCCCTGGTCGAAGTGCATCTGTCGAACATCTACCGGCGCGAGAGCTTCCGCCATCACTCCTACGTGGCCCCGGTCGCCGTGGGCGTCATCTGCGGCTTCGGCCCGCTCGGTTACGAGCTGGCGGTCGAGGCGCTCGCCAATCACCTGTTGAAGCCAAAACCGAAGGGCGGGACATGAGCCTCCCGAAAGAGAAGCGTGAAAGAACGGAAAGCCCCATGAGCGACGCCAAAGCCGTTGTCGATAAAGCCATGATCCGCGAGCTCGCGGCGCTGATGGACGAGACGGGGCTGACCGAGATCGAGATCGAGCAGAACGCCACGCGGTTGCGAGTGGCACGGACCGCGACGGTCGCCGCGGCGGCCTATGCACCCGTGGCCGCTGGGCCTGCAGCCTCGGCCGCCGCCAAATCAGGCAGGGCGGCCGACTCCGGCGAGCATCCCGGCGCCGTCAAATCGCCGATGGTCGGCACCGCCTTCCGCTCGCCCGAGCCCGGCACCCCGGCCTTCGTCGAGATCGGCACGAAGGTGCAGTCCGGCCAGACGGTGCTCATCATCGAGGCCATGAAGACGATGAACCACATCCCGGCGCCGAAGTCGGGTACGGTCGTGCAAATCATGGTCGAGAACGGTCAGCCGGTCGAATACGGCGAGCCGCTGCTGGTGATCGAGTAGAGCGCCCCGGAGCCCAATGTTCGAGAAGATCCTCATTGCCAATCGCGGCGAGATCGCGCTCCGCGTGCAGCGTGCCTGCAAGGAGCTCGGCATCGCGACCGTCGCGGTGCACTCCACCGCCGACGCCGATGCCATGCATGTGCGACTCGCCGACGAGAGCGTCTGCATCGGCCCGCCGCCGGCCAAGGACAGCTACCTCAATATCCCGGCCATCATCACGGCCTGCGAGATCACCGGCGCCGATGCCGTGCATCCGGGCTACGGCTTTCTCTCCGAGAACGCCCGCTTCGCCGAGATTCTCGAGGAGCACGAGATCACCTTCATCGGCCCGACCTCCGAGCACATCCGGATCATGGGCGACAAGATCGCGGCAAAGGTGACGGCAAAGCGCTTAGGCATTCCCGTCGTGCCGGGCTCCGATGGTGGCGTCGGCGGCGATGTCGAGGCGATGGCGATCGCCGAGCGCATCGGCTTTCCGGTGTTGGTCAAGGCGGCCGCCGGCGGCGGCGGGCGCGGCATGAAGGTCGCCAAGCGGCCGGAAGATCTCTCGGTCGCGCTTTCGACGGCGCGCGCGGAAGCCAAGGCAGCCTTTGGCGATGATGCCGTCTACCTCGAGAAGTATCTGCAGAAGCCGCGCCATATCGAGATCCAGGTGCTGGGCGACGGCTTGGGCAATGCGGTGCACCTGGGCGAGCGCGACTGCTCGCTGCAGCGCCGGCATCAGAAGGTGCTGGAGGAGGCCCCCTCGCCCGCCCTCAACGCGGCGAGCCGGGCCAAGATCGGCGAGACGGTCGCCGACGCCATGCGCAAGATCAAATACCGCGGCGTCGGCACGGTCGAGTTCCTTTACGAGGACGGCGAGTTCTATTTCATCGAGATGAACACGCGGCTGCAGGTCGAGCACCCGGTGACGGAGGCCATCACCGGCCTCGACCTCGTCATCGAGCAGATCCGCATCGCCTCCGGCGCCGAGCTGCGCATGCGCCAAGAGGACATCACCTTCTCGGGCCACGCCATCGAGTGCCGCATTTGCGCCGAGAACCCCAGGACCTTCCGCCCCTCGCCCGGCCAGATCACCTACTTCCACCCACCGGGCGGGCTTGGCGTGCGCATCGATTCCGGCGCCTATCAGGGCTACAAGATCCCGCCGCACTACGACAGCTTGATCGGCAAGCTCATCGTGCACGGCAAGACGCGCAACGAATGCCTGATGCGTCTGAGGCGTGCGTTGGGCGAGTTCGTCGTCGACGGCATCGAGACGACCATTCCGCTGTTCGCCGACCTCGTCACCAACGCCGATATCGTCAACGGGGTCTACGACATCCACTGGCTCGAGCAGTATCTCGAGCAGTCGTAACTCACAATCGCCGGCCGCGGGGGCCCGATTGCCTAAAGTCACGCCCGAGCTTCTGTTGAAGGCCTATGCGATCGGCATCTTCCCGATGGCCGAGAGCGCTGATGATCCGGCGCTCTATTGGCACGAGCCGCTGAAGCGCGGCGTCATCCCGCTGGATCATGTGCATGTGCCGGCGCGTCTCGCCCGCACCGTGCGGCAGGATCGATACGAGGTCCGGCTTGATCACGACTTCGACCAGGTGATCGCGGGATGCGCTGGACGCAAGGCGACTTGGATCAACAAACGCATCCTGTCGCTCTACCGCGGCCTGTTCGATCTCGGCCACTGCCACACCGTCGAGACCTGGCAGGACGGCACGCTCGTAGGCGGCCTGTATGGCGTGCACCTCAAGGGCGCTTTCTTCGGCGAGAGCATGTTCTCGACCGAACGTGATGCGAGCAAAGTGGCGCTCGTGCATCTGACGGCACGCCTCAAGGCCGGCGGCTTCCGTTTGCTCGACACGCAGTTCATCACCGAGCACCTGCGCCAGTTCGGCGCCATCGAGGTGCCGCGGAAGCGCTTCCAGCTGCTGCTCGAGAAGGCGCTCGAGATCGAGGCGGACTTCTTCCGCCTGCCCAAGGAGCTCGACGGCGCGATGGCGCTCGAGACGCTCGCAAACCGCTAGAGTGCTTCCGGAAAAGTGCGAAGCGGTTTTCCGAAAAGAAGCACGACAAACCAAGGAATTAGGGTGTTGAAGTGATAAAACGAAAAACGCAAAACACCCTAAAGCTCAAGCCCGTTTCGTGCGCCGCTTGCGAGGTGTCGCCTTGCGGCGCGATTTGCGGCGCGGACGCTTGCGGCGAGCTGGCTCTGGCTCGTCGACAGACAAGGCGCCGGCAATCGCTTCGGTCGCGGACGTTGCCGGCGCTTCATCAGAACTCTCAGGCACGTCGGCCGAGGCGGTGAGGTCGTATGCGACGTCTTCGATGGCCAGCGCCGGCACTTCGGTTGCATCAGCTGATGCTGCGACGATCTCCGGGGTAGTATCCTCAGCCTCGCTTGGCACCGGCGACACGCTGTCCGCGACCTGAGCGACCTCGACCGCGGTTTCGGCCTCAACGGCCGGCATCTCGGCTTCGGACACGCTCCGCACGACCGGCTCCTCGTCCAGATCCGGCAGGACCATGGGTGGCAGGGCGGGGGGTGGCAGGGCGGGCGCGATTTCGATCGTGCGCGCCAGGAGATCCGTAACAGGCGTCGCTGTTTCCTGGTCCACGGCAGGTTCGAGCTCAGGGCCGGCGGGTTGAGGAGCGTCCTCCGTGACCGGGACCGGCTCGGGCAGGGGCGGCTCGAACGCGTCGGTCTCCGGCAAGCTGTGCGCGCGCTCGGCGATCACAGCGACGAGGCGCTGGCGAACGGCTGACAATTGGCCTGCGACGGCATGCGCGGCGACGATGTCCGCGGACTCGGCCGCCGCAAGGGTTGCATCGACCGAACTGGCATCTGCCTCGGCCGCTGCAGCCGGCGCCACTGCTTGCGGGGCTTCCGCGGCAACAGCAGCGGCCTTGCGGCGCGCCAGAATGGCCGCGAGCGAGCGGCCGGCCGCCGCGACGGGCGCAAAGAGGCCCGGCTTGGCGGCCGGAGCCACAGCGGCCACCTCGGCCACGGCGGATGCCTCCTGCTGCGGCTCGTCGATGACCGCCTCGGCGGCGAGATCGGCGGGCATTTCGGCTCCGGCGACGTCTCGTGGGGCGGCTGATGCGGCCTCCTCGATGATCTCGATCGGCATCGCCTCGGTGACTGTGTCCAGCCCGAGCGCATAAGGCACGTCCTCGAGATGGATCGCATCCTCGATGAGCGGATGATCCGGCCGGAACCGCTTCTCTTCCGGGAAGGTGAGCGCCTCGATGAGCTCGATCGCCTCGTCGACCGCGTCAGAGGCGATGATTTCGACCGGCGCGTCGATGACTGCAGGCATGGCGCCGAGCGCCACGCGGATCGCCTCGTCGCGATTTTCGCGCAAGCTGTCGAGCGTCCGCGCGCGGTCGGCTTCCCAATCTGCATCGTCCTCGTAGATGTGGTAGTGCCGATCGATCGCCCTGAGGCAGCTGTCGCACAGCTCGATGAAGTCGGCGAGCTTGACCGTGCCGAGTAGCCGATAGTCGGCACCGGTGCCGAAGTATTTCTGCCCCTCGAGCGTCGCGCGGCTCTCATCGATGACGCCGCGCGCCTGCAGGAAGGTCAGCGGATCGTGACCGCTGTCGAAGATGCGTTTGCCCGGGTCGGCGAGTGCGGGCCAGAGGTCGACGAGCGGCTGCGTGCCGGAATGGAAGAGCTTCGTGAACGTCGAGAGCCGGGCGTCGGCATGGGCAATCCGGCGGGCGGCGGCTCGTGCCAGGTCGAGTTTCGCGGTGATGGACAGCTCGAGAGCTTCGGCGCGCTCGACGAAGGCGCCGATTCGGTCGAGACCAGCGAGCACATCGCGGCCGGGCGCGCGCTCATGCTCGGAGGGGATTAGATGCAGAAGCTCGAGCTCCTCGGCGAGATCGAGCGTCGCCTCGAGGTGATCGGCGAAGATGTGCGCGGCCTTGAGATCGGGCCGCGGCTGGAACAGTTGCAACATCACAAGCACACTCCCACTGGGGACTGAACGGACGCAGGCGACGCAACGAGTGGACCCAACAAATTCACAGGCCCATCTACTCGGGCCAATCTCGTGGTAGCCGGCCTTCTCCCTTGGGGAGAAGGTGGCCGAAGGCCGGATGAGGGGTGGAGTAAGGCACAACCCATCAACTACATCGATGCCAACGCCGAGCACGACGAGAGTTTCGTGAAACGCTCAACCCCTCTCCCGCCTGTCGGCACCCTCCCCCCAAGGGGGAGGGCCGACCACACATTCATCCCGGCTCGTGCGACAGAAGAAGCACGCTCCCACTAGAGTGCTTCCGGAAAAGTGCGAAGCGGTTTTCCGAAAAGAAGCACGAAAACCAAGGAACTGGGGTGTTGAAGTGATTCAACGAAAAACGGCAACACCCTAGGGACTGAACGGACGCAGGCGACGCAACGATCATCAACACAACAAACTAACCTCACCAGCAGCTTCGCGGCTCATCTGCCTTCTCCCAAGGGGAGAAGGTGGCCGGAACGGCCGGATGAGGGGGTACGATGTCCCTCATGGAAGAAGGTCTAACCGCACGGCCCAGTGGGCAGACCTTCTTCCCTTCGTGAAGCCTTACCCCCTCTCCCGCGTTTGTTGACTTGCGTGCCTCCGGCACGACCCGGCACCCTCTCCCCTTGGGAGAGGGCAGACCACAGCATCATCTAGTACGACGCCGCCGTCTTCAGCCGAACGATCTCCTGCTCCGCATCCTCCTGCGTGGTGAACGCGCCGCACACGTCGTAGATCTTGCCGCTGCCCTTGTTGGCATTGGCGTTGACGCATTCGGCGACGAGAAACGCTCCATACGGATAGGCGATCACTTCCAGATCACGGTCGGCCATTGTCGTCTCCCCCAAGACTGTTTCGATGGCGTCCTTTTCGCGTGTTTCTGGCGGAAAACCGGTTCCCACTTTTCCTCAAAACACGCGCGTGACTCTTCACTCTGTCCCGCGGCTCAGCTGCACCCCGTCGTCGAGCCGCAGGTCTCGCACTTCAAGCAGGTGCCGTTCCTGACCAGCGTGAAGTTCGCGCATTCGGGGCAGCTCTCGCCCTCGTAGCCCTTGATGCGCGCTTCCGCCGCCCGCTCGCCGCGCGAGATGTCCTTCAACACCTGCACGCCGGATGCGACGGCTTCCGCCATCCTGTTGCGGTCGAGAGCCAACGCGCCATCGACCGGGGCTGCGTGCTCGAAG
>JANNSX010000009.1:0-4297 GCA_031403155.1 Hyphomicrobiaceae bacterium | reverse complement strand
GTCGCGCTCGACACCTTCTTGAACCAGAAGTCGATCAACGCCACCGGCAACGAAGCCGAGAAGCTCTATTGCATCTATGTCGCCGTCGGTCAGAAGCGCTCCACCGTCGCCCAGTTCGTCAAGGCGCTCGAGGAGCGCGGCGCGCTTGAGTATTCCATTGTCGTGGCGGCAACCGCCTCGGAACCGGCGCCAATGCAATTCCTCGCCCCCTTCACCGGCTGCACCATGGGCGAGTTCTTCCGCGACAACGGCATGCATGCGGTCATCGTCTATGACGATCTTTCAAAGCAAGCCGTTGCCTACCGCCAGATGTCGCTGCTGCTGCGCCGCCCGCCGGGCCGCGAAGCCTATCCGGGCGACGTGTTCTATCTCCACTCGCGGCTGCTCGAGCGCGCCGCCAAGATGAACCCCGACAACGGTTCCGGCTCGCTGACGGCGCTGCCGATCATCGAGACCCAGGCCAACGACGTGTCGGCCTACATCCCGACGAACGTCATTTCGATCACCGACGGCCAGATCTTCCTCGAGACGAACCTGTTCTATCAGGGCATCCGGCCGGCGCTGAACGTCGGCCTGTCGGTGTCGCGTGTCGGCTCCTCGGCGCAGATCAAGGCGATGAAGCAGGTCGCGGGCAAGATCAAGGGTGAGCTGGCGCAGTATCGCGAGATGGCCGCCTTCGCCCAGTTCGGCTCCGACCTCGACGCGGCGACGCAGAGGCTGTTGGCGCGCGGCTCGCGCTTGACCGAGCTCCTGAAGCAACCGCAATTCTCGCCCTTGAAGGTCGAGGAGCAGGTTTGCGTGATTTTCGCCGGCACGCGTGGCTATCTCGACGGCATTCCGGTATCGGCGGTGCAGAAGTTCGAGGCGAGCCTGTTGCAGACGCTGCGCGACAAGCACAAGGGCATCCTTGACAGTATCCGCACCAGCAAGGAGCTGTCGGCGGATTCCGAGAAACAGCTCGTGGCGGCGCTCGACAGTTTCGCCAAGGGCTTCACGGCCTGAGCCTTCAAGGATCGCCATCGTGACCTCGACCCGTCCACCCGATTACGGCATGCCCATCGCTCTCAGCGATGCGCTGCGTGTTGTCGCGGCCGCGGAAGTGCAGGCGCGGAAGATGGATCTTCAGGTCACGGTCGCCATCGTCGATCCGGGCGGACATCTCGTGTGTCTGCATCGCATCGACAACTGTCAGTTCGGCAGCGTCGAGGTGGCGGAGGCGAAAGCGAAAACCGCTGTTGCGTTCCGCCGGCCGAGCAAGGCGCTGCAAGATGCGTTGGCGCAGTCGGTGCGGGTTCTGGCTCTGCCGGGAATGCCGATCGACGGCGGTCTACCGATCATCGTCGGCGGCAAGATCGCCGGTGGTATCGGGGTGTCGGGCGCGAAGTCGGAAGAAGATGCCGTCATCGCCGAGGCGGGCCTCAAGGCGCTGAGTTGAGAAACATGTCGAACGCCGAGCCATCGGGAAGAGCGGAATGCCGAGCTTAAAAGACTTACGCAATCGCATCACCTCCGTGAAGGCGACGCAGAAGATCACCAAGGCCATGCAGATGGTGGCCGCGGCGAAGCTTCGGCGCGCGCAAGAGGCAGCGACCGCCGCGCGTCCCTATGCCGAGCGCATGGGGCGTGTGCTCACGAATTTGGGCTCGAGCGTCGCCGATCCGGCAGGCGCCTCGCCGATCCTCGTCGGCACCGGCAAGGATCAGGTGCATCTGCTCATCGTTTGCACGGCCGACCGCGGCCTGTGCGGCGCTTTCAACACCAACATCGTGCGGCTCGCTCGCGAGCACGTGCGCCGGCTGCTGTCGGACGGTAAGACGGTCAAGATCTTCACCGTCGGCCGCAAAGGCCAGGATCAGCTGAAGCGCGATCTTTCCCGCAATCTCGTCGAGAGCGTCGAGTTGAAAGAGGTGAAGCGTGTCGGCTTCGCCAATGCCAAGGCGATTGGCGACAGGGTGCTCGCCATGTTCGCCGCCGGCGAGTTCGATGTGGCGACGCTCTTCTACGCCGAGTTCAAGTCCGTCATGACGCAGAAGCCGACGGCGCTGCAGCTCATCCCCGCGCGCATCGCGCCATCGGGTGGCGCGGCCCAGCCCGCCAATGTCGCGGTGCCGGAGTACGAGCCGGAGGAGGGCGAGATTCTCGACTACCTGCTGCCGCTCAACATCTCGACGCAGGTGTTCCGCGCGCTGCTCGAGAACGCGGCCTCCGAGCAGGGCAGTCGCATGTCGGCGATGGACAATGCCACGCGCAATGCCGGCGACATGATCAACAAGCTCACCATCACCTACAACCGCTCGCGCCAGGCGCAGATCACCAAGGAGCTGATCGAGATCATCTCGGGTGCGGAGGCGGTGTAGACGTAGCATGAGGCATCTGAGACACTGCCGGCGCGGCACATGTCGGAGATCGGAATGACTGAAGATGCGACCAATCTGGTGTTGGAGCTTCTGCGAAAGATCCGCGAATCGCAGGAGGCCATGCAACAAGACATCCACGATCTAAAGTTGCGGGTTTCGTCGATGGAGCGGCACATAGGAGAGATTCAAGTGCAACTCTCGGCATTGAACTCTCGCTTGGATCGCGTGGAGGAACGGATCGGCCGCATCGAGCGGCGGTTGGGCCTTGTGGAGGCTTAAGTCCGGCGGCGGCAGCCGATTGGTTAGGATTGCTCCAGCTGGCATCACACAGGCTTGTGGTTGACCCGCGGCAGCGACTGAAATTGACGGAACGGAATGAAGCCGGGTCGAGATCATGAGACCGGCGATGGGCTTGGCGCGCTCGCCCTGGCAATGCAGACAATGTGAGAGGACGTATCATGGCGGACAGACGGATCGGCAAAGTCAGGCAGGTGACGGGCGCGGTGGTCGACGTGCAGTTCGAGGGAGGCCTGCCGGCGATCCTCAACGCGCTCGAGACCGACAACGGCGGCACGCGCCTCGTGCTCGAGGTGGCCCAGCATCTGGGCGAGAACACCGTGCGCACCATCGCCATGGACTCAACCGAAGGCCTCGTGCGCGGGCAGGAGGTCGCAGACACCGGCAACGCCATCTCGGTGCCGGTCGGCGAGGAGACGCTCGGTCGCATCATGAACGTCATCGGCGATCCGGTCGACGAGGCCGGCCCCATCAAGACGGCCGAGCGCCGTGCCATCCATCAGCCGGCCCCCAGCTTCGTCGATCAGTCGACGGAAGCCCAGATCCTTGTCACCGGCATCAAGGTCGTCGACCTGCTCGCCCCCTACGCCAAGGGCGGCAAGATCGGCCTGTTCGGTGGCGCTGGCGTCGGCAAGACGGTGCTCATCCAGGAGCTCATCAACAATATCGCCAAGACCCATGGCGGCTACTCGGTGTTCGCCGGTGTCGGCGAGCGCACGCGCGAAGGCAACGATCTCTATCACGAGTTCATCGAGACCGGCGTCAACAAGGATCCGGGCAAGGGCGACACGAAGGGCTCCAAGTGCGCACTCGTCTATGGGCAGATGAACGAGCCGCCGGGCGCGCGTGCGCGCGTTGGACTCTCCGGCCTGACGGTTGCCGAATACTTCCGCGACCAGGGCCAGGACGTGCTGTTCTTCGTCGACAACATTTTCCGCTTCACGCAAGCCGGCTCTGAAGTGTCGGCGCTGCTCGGCCGTATCCCTTCGGCGGTCGGCTATCAGCCGACGCTGGCGACCGACATGGGCGCGCTGCAGGAGCGCATCACCTCGACGCAGAAGGGCTCGATCACCTCGGTGCAGGCGATCTACGTGCCGGCCGACGACCTGACCGACCCGGCGCCGGCGGCCTCGTTTGCCCATCTTGACGCGACCACCGTGCTCTCGCGCGGCATCGCCGAGAAGGGCATCTACCCTGCGGTCGACCCGCTCGATTCGACCTCGCGCGTGCTTGAGCCGCGTGTCGTGGGTGATGAGCACTACGCCACCGCGCGCCGCGTGCAGGCGATCCTCCAGCGCTACAAGTCGCTGCAGGACATCATCGCCATCCTCGGCATGGACGAGCTGTCGGAGGAGGACAAGATCGCCGTCGCTCGCGCCCGCAAGATCGAGCGCTTCCTGAGCCAGCCCTTCCACGTGGCCGAGGTCTTCACTGGCTTCCCCGGCGTCTTCGTCGACGTGAAGGACACGGTGAAGGGCTTCAAAGAGCTGTGCGAGGGCAAGTGGGACCATCTGCCCGAGCAGGCCTTCTACATGGTCGGCACCATCGAGCAGGCGGTCGAGAAGGCCCAGAGAATGGCGGCGGAAGCCGCCTGACGCGACGCGTAACCTTTCCAGAGGAGCAAAGGTCATCATGGCAGGCGA
>JANNSX010000008.1:0-3744 GCA_031403155.1 Hyphomicrobiaceae bacterium | reverse complement strand
CCTTTTTATGGGGGAGGACCGCGCGCCTTGGGCTTACGTGCGAAGCGCGTAAGTCCTTAGGCGCGCCAAGGTGGGGGTGTTCGTCCGGCGCAGAGAGCTTTGCGAGGCTAGCTCATCGGCCTCCCGTCGCGCCCGCGGTGTTGTGTGCACAGGGGGTGGTTGGACATGGTGAGCCATTCTCAGTCGCGCTTGTGGGACAAGCACCCCCACCTATGTTCGCCTAAGGGGTTAGCTGGCGCTAACCCCAAGGCGAACAGTCCTCCCCCATAAAAAGGGGGAGGAGAGTTGCGGCGATGTCGTGTCGACGATCAGTCGACATGCAATCGCAGGTGTTGCTCCTCCTGTGCGAGCGCTCGTGATACGCAGATTGCGGCAATTCAGTCTTACGTGAGGTGACGTGGCTAAACAATCGAAGACGTCGAACGGCAAGCCCAAGCGTGCCGGCCTGCCGGCGAAGCAGGAGATCGCGGCGTTTCTGGAGACCGCCGAGGGCAAGGTCGGCAAGCGCGAGATCGCGCGCGCCTTCAACATCAAGGGCAACGACAAGATCGGTCTGAAGGCGCTCCTCAAGGAGATGTCGGAGGAGGGGGCGATCGTCCGTGGCCGCAAGAAGGTTCGCCGCACCGGCAAGCTGCCGCCGGTTACTGTCATCGAGATCGCGGGCCACGACAGCGATGGCGAGCTCTACGGCCTTCCCGTCGACTGGGAGGAGGCCGAGGGCGCGGCGCCCAAGGTGTTGATCGCCCACGACGGCCCGCGCCACGAGCGGATCGGGTCGGCGGGAAGCGGTGACCGGCTGCTCTGCCGGATCGAGGCGCTCGGCGAGGACGACGGCTATCGTTACCTGGCGCGCCCGATCAAGAAACTCGCACGCGAGCAGACGCGGCTGCTCGGCATCTATCGCCAGGGCGATCGCGGCGGCACGATCCTGCCCGTCGATCGCAAGCAGCTGCGCGAATGGCGGGTCGAGGCGGGCGACACGGCCAAGGCCCAGGACGGCGAACTCGTCCGCTTCGATATCGCGCGGCGCGGAGGCGGCGGATTACCCGTCGCGCGCGTCGTCGAATGCCTCGGCAATCCGGCGGACGAGCGCAAGATCAGCCTCATCGCGGTGCACGCGCATGGCATCCCGGATGTGTTCCCGGCGCGCGTCATGGAGGAGGCCGAGGCGCTGCCTCCGCTCGACGGGAAGGGCCGCGAGGACCTGACGAAGGTGCCCCTCCTCACCATCGACCCAATCGATGCCCGCGATCACGACGATGCGGTTTACGCAGAGCCCGATGATGATCCCAAGAACCAAGGTGGCTTCGTCGTCACCGTCGCCATCGCCGATGTCGCGCACTATGTGCGGCCCGGGAGCGCGCTCGATCGCGAGGCCCTGAAACGCGGCAACTCGGTCTATTTTCCGGATCGCGTCGTTCCCATGCTGCCGGAAAAGATTTCCAACGACCTGTGCTCGCTGCGCGAGAAAGAGGCGCGGCCCTGTCTCGCCGTGCGCATGGTGTTCGATGCTCACGGCAAGAAGCGCTCGCACCGCTTCGTGCGCGGTCTCATGCGCTCGGCCGCCAAGCTCGCCTATGAGGAGGCGCAGGCGGCAATCGACGGGCGTCCGAACGATAAGACCGGTCCGTTGCTCGAGCCGGTACTGAAACCCTTGTGGGCCGCCTATGCGGCGTTGACCAAAGCACGTGATGAACGTGGACCCCTCGATCTCGATCTGCCGGAGCGCAAGATCCTCGTCGGGCCCGACGGGCGCGTCGCGAAAATCTATACGCCGCAGCGGCTTTCGGCGCATCGCCTCATCGAAGAGTTCATGATCCAGGCGAACGTCGCCGCCGCCGAGACGCTCGAGAGCAAACGCACGCCGCTCGTCTATCGCATCCATGGCGAGCCCAGTCGCGAGAAGCTCGAAGGCTTGCGCGCGTTCCTGGCGACGCTCGATCTGGCGCTTGCCAAGGGCCAGGTGCTCCGTCCCGAGCAGTTCAACCGCATTCTGGCGGAAACGCGCGGCCGTGATATTTCCGATCTCGTGAGCGAGGTGGTGCTCCGATCGCAGAGCCAGGCCGAGTACAACCCCGTCAACATCGGCCACTTCGGCCTCAACCTGCAGCGCTACGCGCATTTCACTTCGCCGATCCGCCGCTATGCCGATTTGATCGTGCATCGCGCGCTTATCCGCGCGCTGGGGCTCGGGGCGGGCGGCCTCGAGGACTACGAGATCGAGCGGTTGGAAGAAGCCGCAACCGAAATCAGCCAGGCCGAGCGCCGCGCCATGCAGGCCGAGCGCGAGACGGCCGACCGGCTCATCGCGACGCATCTGGCCGGCCAGATCGGCACGGCGTTCCCGGCGCGGGTGTCGGGCGTGACGAAGAGCGGTCTCTTCATCCGGCTAGATGAAACCGGCGCCGACGGCTTCATTCCGATTTCGACGCTCGGCTCCGAGTACTTCCACTATGACGAGGCGGCGCGTGCGCTTATCGGCGAGCGTTCCGGGCAGGGGTTCCGGCTCGGCGATCGGGTGGAAGCCCGGCTCGTGGAAGCGGTGCCGTCGGCCGGCGCGCTGCGCTTCGAGATGCTGAGCGCCCCCAACCGCCATCGCGGGCAAGCCGGCGGCCACAAGCTCGGCAAGCGCGGCATGCAGCGGGCGCGAGGAAGAGGGCGGCGATAGTCCTCAACTTGGCCCGTCCGGCCGCGTCAGAATGAACGATGCCGCGCCCGCCATGGCGACGGCCTGCACGCCGACGAGCCAAGTCTCCAGACCCAGCCACCAGCCGATGGCGAGCGTTGCCAGCATCACCACAACCGCCAGGATTTTCGCACGCCGGCTGATGGCGCCGTGATCTTGCCAGTCGGTGATCGGTGGTCCGAGGCGCGGATGATTGACCAGCCAGGCGTGCAGCCGGTCGGAGGAGCGCGCGAAGGCGAAGGCCGCCAACAGCAGGAAGGGAGTCGTCGGCACGAGCGGGAGCACGACGCCGGCAATCCCGGCTCCCGTGGCCAACAAGCCGATCAGCAGCCAGAGGGCGCGCTGAGGCACGGGTCAGTCCTTCCGGCGTTTGCGTCCGTAGAGTTCGAGGCGATGGCGCACCAGCTCGAAGCCGAGCTCGGCGGCGATCTCCGCCTGCAGCTTCTCGATGCGCTCCGAGCGGAACTCCATCACCTCGCCGGTGTCGATGTCGATCATATGGTCGTGGTGGGGCGTGTTCGCCGTCTCGAAGCGGGCGGGCGCGTTCTCGAAGGTGTGGCGCTGCACGACACCCTGGGCCTCCAAGGCCGTCAGCGTCCGGTAGACGGTTGCGAGCGACACCTTGGCGTCGAGCGCGTGGGCGCGCCGATGCAACTCGTTGGCGTCCGGGTGATCGCCGGCCGCCGCCAGTACTTTCAGCAGCGCGGTCCGCTGGCGCGTGATGCGGACGCCCTGGGCGCGCAAGGCACGCTCCAACTCGGTGGCACGGGCGGTCTCAGAGGTGCTGGCCATCGACTTGGACTACTCCAGTTGAGACGCATGTGCAACTATTATTTGCAATTCATTCTCAACTGCATTGACGCACGACCTCCGGCACCCTAGGTTCATACACGGATCGCCCGGGATCCCGACCTTGATGGACCGAGGGCCTCGCATGAGATCGTGCCGCATCTTTGCTCTCCTTGCTGCGATGGCTGCTGTCATGGCTACGGCTCTGCCGGCAGCGGCGGCCGAGAAATTCAAGGCTGTCACCACCTTTACCGTCATCGCCGACATGG
>JANNSX010000007.1:0-2122 GCA_031403155.1 Hyphomicrobiaceae bacterium | reverse complement strand
GCTGGTGGTGTCTCGATTCGATCCTGTCTGCTGCGGGCGGAATGCCGACATGGTAACGCCGACGCGCATGACCCAATCCGGCCCTGAGCAAGCGCAGCATTTGCGGAAGGCCATCATGCGCTCGCTTCCCAGGGCCAAGCTGATTTCTTCGTCGTCTGATCTGCGAAGCCTGAACTGATGGGGGCTGTCCCTTCGATGGGCATCCACCATCAGTTCAGCCGGACTGGGCGACACGGCTGTGCTTCGAGGGAAGCCTTGCGGGGCGTCGAGGTATCGCGGCTGAGACGGCAAGCCTTCATTGCTTTGGCTGGACTTGCGGGTGACGCTCGCTTTTTGCGGTCACGCCGAATCGGCGGCGGTAGGCGCGGGAGAGGTTGCCGGGTTGTCGAAGCCGCAAAGGGAGCCGATGCGTGCGACACTGATCTGCGAGTCGCGGAGTAGATTGCGCGCGCGGTCAAGGCGCAGCCAGAGATAGTAGCGCCCCGGCGGCTAGCGCAGATGGCGGTGGAAATGGCGCTCGAGCTGCCACGTCGATCTTTCCGAACAAGGCAGCGATCGTCCGTCTGGTCGGCGCGATGCTGCTCGAGCAGAACGATGAATGGGCCGCCGCCCGCAGCCGCTACATGAGCCTGGAAAAGCTCGCCCAGATCAGCGATGATCCACAAGCTCGACCGCACCGCATCGCGGCGGTCTGAGCAACGGCCCGGGCCAACATCATGCTCAGGCCATGACAGACGCTCTTACACCACGAGCGGGGACACGACCGGATGGTGCTTCGAGTCGCAGGGTGATTCAAAGAACCGCAGCTGACCAGGGCTGACAAGGGTCGCGAACGGGAGTCTACCGTTGAGCCACCCAACGGGGAGGCCGGCAATGGTTCGCACGCTCTGGGACGCACTTGGCGAGATCGAGGACCGGCGCGGCCGCAAGGGGCGGCAATACGGTCTGCAGTCGGTCCTCGGCATCTCGATTGCGGCCATGCTGGCGGGCTCGAACGACCTCATTGCGATCTTCCGCTGGGGACGGCGTCTCAAGCCGGAAGCGCTTCGCTTATTCGGTATCGAGAGCGGCAAGGCGCCGTGCCATGCTACTTATCACTACTTCTTCCAGGCGCTCGATGCCGACGCCGTGAGCCGCACGCTGGGCACCTTTGCGCGCGGCCAGGCTGGGCTCAGGCATGTGGCGATCGACGGCAAGGCGCTGAAGGGCAGCCGGCGCCTGGATGCCAAGGCAGTTCACGTCCTGTCTGCGTTTGCAACCGAGCTGAGCGCCGTCATCGGTGATTTGACGGTCGCGCCAGATCAGAACGAGATCACCGCAGCGATGGTGCTGCTCAAGGGATTGCCCCTGGAGGGCGCCATCATCACGGGCGATGCCATTTTCACGCAACGCGAGATCTGCCAGCATATTCGTGACCGCCACGGCCACTATCTGTTCACCGTCAAGGACAACCAGCCGCAACTGCGCGACGACATCGCCACCGCGTTTGGCGATCTTTCCCCCCTCCGACGGTCCGCCGCCTGATCTGGTCAAAGCCGAGACCACCGACAAGGGACACGGCCGCATCGAGGTGCGCAAGATCGCCGTGACGTCGGAGGTCGTGCCGCACCTGGATTGGCCGGGTGCAGCTCAGGCGGCGCGCATCGAACGCACCCGCATCATCGGCGACAAGGTCAGCATCGAGGTCGCCTATCTCATCACCAGCCTGACCGCCCGCGAGTGCGATCCCGAGCGCCTGCTTGCCCTCAATCGCGCCCATTGGAGCATTGAAAATAAGCTCCATCATGTTCGCGACGTGACCTTCAACGAGGACCGCTGCCGGGTTCGCGCGAGCGCGCGTCAACTGGCTGCCGTCCGCAATCTTGCCGCATCGATGATTCGCAAGACCGGCCAGTCCATCCCGGAAGCGCGCGAAAACTTCCGCGAAGACCGTGCCGAAGCCATCAAAGCCGTCACCGGGAGGATTCTTTGAATGACCCTGTGTTCCCACGGCGGCGTCTGGACCCCGTCCTACTCTTGCCCTATTGCTCGCCGAGCACATTGGCCGGCAAATGTGTGGCGTACGAAGGGAAATGGACCGTGCTCACAAATATCCTCGGGACAATGACGCGCAGGTGGTGGT
>JANNSX010000006.1:0-2374 GCA_031403155.1 Hyphomicrobiaceae bacterium | reverse complement strand
ATGCCGAGATAGCCGAACACCGGCTTCTTCGAGAAGGTCGAGACGATCTGGCTGATCATGCCGAAGCCGGGCAGGATCAGAATGTAGACTTCCGGATGGCCGAAGAACCAGAAGAGATGCTGGTAGAGCACGGGATCGCCGCCACCGGCCGCATCGAAGAAAGTGGTGCCGAAGTTACGATCCGTCAGCAGCATGGTGATGGCGCCGGCGAGCACGGGGAGCGACAACAGCAGCAGGAAGGCCGTCACCAGCACCGACCAGACGAACAGCGGCATCTTGTGCAGCGTCATGCCCGGCGCGCGCATGTTGAAGATGGTGGTGATGAAGTTGATGGCGCCCAGGATCGAGGAAGCGCCGGCGATGTGCAGCGACAGGATCGCGAAATCCATCGCCGGGCCGGGATGCCCCGAGGTCGACAGCGGCGCATAGATCGTCCAACCGGCGCCGACGCCATTGGCGCCCGGCGGCCCCTCGACGAACATCGAAAGGGCGAGCATGGCAAACGACACCGGCAGCAGCCAGAAGGAGATGTTGTTCATGCGCGGGAACGCCATGTCAGGCGCCCCGATCATTAGCGGCACGAACCAGTTGCCGAAGCCGCCGATCATCGCCGGCATCACCATGAAGAACACCATGATGAGGCCGTGGCCGGTTACGAAGACGTTGAAGACATGCGGATCCGCGAAGATCTGCATGCCCGGCTCTTGCAGCTCCATGCGCATGCCGATGGAGAGGAAACCACCGAACAACCCCGCCAGGATGGCGAAGAGCAAGTACATCGTGCCGATGTCCTTGTGGTTGGTCGAGTAGAGCCACCGCGTCATCCCGTAAGGGCTGTGATGACCGTGATCGGCGTGTGCAGGCGTCGCCATCGTCCGTTACCTCACGTCGTGCCGGCTCAGCCGCCGGCCTGTTCGAAGTTCCCCACCGCCGTGGCGGCGCATCCCGTCCAAGTCTCAGTCCGCCGAGGCGACCGTCGCCGACGATGCGTCCGAGGCAGAGGCGCTGCGAACGAGCGCGCGAGCCTTCTCGTCGACATCGGCGCCACCAGCCTTGCGTAACGCCACCCACTGATCGAACACGGCCTTGTCGACCACCCGGACGGCGATCGGCATGAAGGCGTGGTCCTTGCCGCAGAGTTCGGAGCACTGGCCGTAGTAGACGCCCTTCTCGCGGACTTTGAACCAAGTCGAGGTGACCCGGCCCGGCACCGCGTCGACCTTGGAGCCGAAGGGCTGGATCGTCCAATTGTGAATGACATCGCGCGCCGTCACCAGCACGTGCACCACCGCATCGACTGGCACGACCACCTCGTTGTCGACCGCGAGCAGTCGCGGCAACAGCTCGCCACCGGCCTTGCGCTTCTCGATATCGGCGTCGCTCAGCATGAAGCTGTCGAAAGCGAGCCCCTCCTGATCCGGATACTCGTAGGACCAGTACCACTGATTGCCGATCGCCTTGATGGTGAGGTCCGGCTTCGGGAAGTCGTACTGGTTGTAGAGGATGCGGAAGGATGGAATGGCGACCATCACCAGGATGATGATCGGCACCACCGTCCAGAGAACCTCGATCAGCGTGTTGTGGTGGGTGTGGGAAGGCGTCGGATTCCGTCGGCTGTTGAAGCGCCACATGACATAGATCAGCAGCGCCAGTACGAACAGCGAAATGGCCGTGATCAACCACAAGAGCCAGTTGTGGAAGTTGTATATCTGCTCGGAAATCTCCGTCGCGGGGAGCGGTAGGTTGAGCTGATAATCGACTGGCATGCCCTGGCCGGCCAGTGCGAGCCCCGTCCACCCCGCGAGAGTGGCCGCCGCGCCCAGTGCCGCGCCCAAGACCCTCCACCGGATCGCCGCCGCCACGTTCAATGCCGTCATGTCTGCCTCTGCCCCAGAGCCTGACCCGTGCGGCGTCCGTTTTGAACGCTGCGTGCCGGGCCGGCGAAAGACGCCGATTCACTCGCCATGCTAGAGCACTTGTCCTTCCAAGTGGATACCGGTTGGTCGAAAGAAAGTGCTCGAAACCAACAACCTAGAGCGCCGATCTGATTCCATCAGATCGAAAAGCGCACTAGCATAGCTGGAAGACCGGACCGGGCGCGTGCGACCGACGCGCCCACACAGCCAACAACGCGCGCTCATGGCGGAGAATACTGGCGCGGAGGGAACACCAAGCGCCCTCCCCTCACAAGGCCCGCCCGCTGCGGCATAACTTCGCGAGGATGGCGAGGATCTGTTCCCACGGCGGCGTCTGGACCCCGTCCTACTCTTGCCCTATTGCTCGCCGAGCACATTGGCCGGCAAATGTGTGGCGTACGAAGGGAAATGGACCGTGCTCACAAATATCCTCGGGACAATGACGCGCAGGTGGTGGT
>JANNSX010000005.1:0-18252 GCA_031403155.1 Hyphomicrobiaceae bacterium | reverse complement strand
GCCGCCATCTCCTCGTCGCTGATCCAGCGATGGCTGACGGCACGCCCTGCCGCGACGTGGACATTGATGCGGCCCGCAAGCTCATCTTTGTCGAGCGCCGCTTGGGGTAGATCGAAATCGAGCCGGCCTTCCGCCTCGCCGACCTGGCCGCCGGTCACCGGCGCGCCGACGACCGCGCACAGAAGATGCAGCGCGGTGTGCGCGCGCATCAGGCGGAAGCGGCGGTCCCAGTCCAGCTCGGCGACGAGCGCATCGCCCGCTGCGAGCATCGGGCTTGCCTCCGCCGGGACATGCACGATGGTGCGGCCGTCGCTATCGTAGACGGTGGTGGCGATGGCGATCTCGCGGCCATCGGCAAGACAAAGCTTGCCGCGATCGCCGGGCTGTCCGCCGCCAGTCGGATAGAAGATGGTGCGATCGAGGATGAGCCCGCCGCGCTCGTTGACGGCAACGACCCGCGCCTCGCAGGATTTGAGATAGGCGTCCTCGCGAAAGAGCTCTTGCGTCATCTTCTCAACTCTCGACCGGGACAAAGGCGCTCGGCAATTTCATGCCGCGGCTCGGCAGCCAGTCGGGCAGCGGCAATCCCTTCGAGGCGAGGAATTCGCGATCGAACAGCTTGCTCTGATAGCGCGTGCCGTGGTCGCAGAGCATGGTGACGATGGTTTGCCCCGGGCCCATGTCCTTGGCGAGCCTGATCGCACCCGCGATGTTGATGCCGCTCGAGCCGCCCAGGCACAGGCCTTCCTCCTTAAGGAGGTCGAAGACGATTTGCACCGCCTCGGCATCGTCGATCCGATAGGCCTTGTCGACCGGCGCATCCTCGAGGTTTTTGGTGATGCGGCCCTGGCCGATGCCTTCGGTGATGGACGTGCCCTCGGACTTGAGCTCGCCCGACGTGAAAAAGCTGTACATGGCCGCGCCATGCGGATCGGCGAGTGCGATCTGGATGTTGCTGTTGCGCTGCTTGAGGCCGATGCCGACGCCGGCGAGTGTGCCGCCGGTGCCGATCGCCGAGACGAAGCCATCGACCTTCCCGCCGAGCTGATTGAAAATCTCCGGCGCCGTGGTGTCGATATGGCCCTGCCGGTTGGCGACATTGTCGAACTGGTTGGCCCAGATGGCACCGTTGGGCGAGGTCTTCGCCAGCGCCTCGGCGAGGCGGCCTGAATACTTCACGTAATTGTTCGGGTTCTTGTAGGGCACGGCCGGCACCTCGACGAGCTCGGCGCCGAGCAGCCGGATCGCGTCCTTCTTCTCCTGCGACTGGGTGTCGGGGATGACGATCACGCAGCGGTAGCCGAGGGCTGCCCCGATGACCGTCAAGCCGATGCCGGTATTGCCGGCCGTGCCCTCAACGATCGTGCCACCTGGCTTTAGGAGCCCGCGCTTCTCGGCGTCCTGGATGATGAAGAGGGCGGCCCGATCCTTGACTGATTGGCCGGGGTTCATGAACTCGGCCTTGCCTAGAATGATGCAGCCGGTCGCCTCGGAGGCGCGCTTCAGCTTGATGAGGGGCGTATTGCCGACGGCGTCGATGATCGATCGGGCGAAGGTCAAGTCGGGGCCTTTCAGGAGACGACCGGTGTTGGACCTGAGAGTAGCGGGGCGGGGATGGGGCGGCAAGCCGAGCCCGGAACCTTTACACGACCTCATGGCGCCGTTACACGACGACGCATGGGCGGTTAGCTCAGTGGCAGAGCGCCTCGTTTACACCGAGGATGTCGGGAGTTCGACCCTCTCACCGCCCACCAGCCCATCCGATCCTTGACTTGAGCGCCCGGCGCACCCTAAAAGCTCATCGCACCGTGCCGGCGGCCTCTGCCGGCGATCCGGGGATGTAGCTCAGTTGGTTAGAGCGCCGGCCTGTCACGCCGGAGGTCGCGGGTTCAAGTCCCGTCATCCTCGCCAGCTTCCCAGCCTCTGCGCACCAGCCCTTGCGAGCGCCCTTTTCGTAAGCGCGGCCATAGCCTTCGGCGATGAGGGTCTCGGCGACGTCGCGGCCGCCGACAGCGATGCGCACGAGCGGGCGGGCGAACTTGTCGAGCCTCGTGCCCATCCAGGTGAGGCTCGGCGTCCCCTCCGACAAGAGTTCCGCCAGCCGCTCGGCGGCCTTGCGGCCAAGCTGCTTCTCGGCCAGGCAATGGCTGCCTCTGATCTCCGGCGTATCCAGACCGGCGAGGCGAGCATTGGCAATCCCTAAGAGCTGAACCGAGTCGCCGTCAATGACGCGCACGGGCTGTGCCAGCAGCGTCAGCCCACCGATCATCGCGAAACCCACGACGAGCAACCGGCTCAGCGCGCTCGGGCGCAAGGCCAGCGCGCGGGATGAAAGGGGACGACTGAGCAACGCGACGGCACGCCGGATCACGGATACGAGCATCGCCGGGGCCTCCTTGGTGGCGTCCCGGCACCCTCAGGTGAGTCGCTCGCATTCGTCAGCCCCCGGACTGCCGATATCCCCTGATTCGCTCAAAGCGGTCTTGGCATTGAGCACGTTGTTGCAGCGAACCGGCTTCCACTTTGCCTGAACGTGAACTCGGCGAAGGCACGTGCGGGTGGTGAGACCTCGCTCCATCGCAACCCCACACGGGTCCCGGCCACCCATGCGAAGCATGGCTCCGCCATGACGCCGGGATGACGGTGGGGAGGGGGTGGCGCTTGCTAGTGAGGTTCGAATTCTTGGCGGCGCTCCCCCAGTGAGGTGAGATACTGGGCAAACTCTCACCACACCGTCATGTATGGACGGCCAACGCGCGAAGCGCGTGTGGGCCGGGACCCGCGCGCGTGAGTGGTGGAGCGAGTTTATTCCGCGCGGCGGATACCCCTATCAAGGCCACCGGCTGCTCGAGCACGTTGTAACGGCGAACCGGTTCCCTTCCCGGCCTGCGCCGGGACAGGCTTTCGCCTGAACACGCTCAGCCGCGCGGCTTCGCCTTCAGCGGCTCGCGCCGTTTCACATACACCCGCCCGATCGCCGAGTAGACGGGCTCGCCGTGCTGGTTGATGCCTTCGTCATGGGTGACGACGATCCCCCAGTCCGGGCGCTTCGCATCGTCGAGCTTTTCCGTCACCGTCGAGGTGTAGGTGATGGTGTCGCCGGCAAAGACGGGCTTCAGCCAGCGCAGCTTGTTGATGCCGGGAGAGGGCCCCGACGGCGGCACTGTCTTGCCCGCGCGATGATCGGCCTCGGCCTGGCGCTGGCGATAGTCGACCATGGCGCGCATCCACATCGACGCCGTATGCCAACCCGACGCCGAGAGCTTGCCGAAGATCGAGGCCTTCGCCGCCGCCTCGTCGACATGGAAGGGCTGCGGATCGAAATCGCGCGCGAAGATCAGGATCTCCTCTTTCGTGAAGCGATGGCTGCCGAAGATCACCTTCTCGCCGATGACGAGGTCTTCCAGATAAATGGTCATGAGCGGGCCGCCGCGCTGGGAAGAATGCCCTCGACGGCCGCGCGCGTCTTGAAGAAGTGCGTGCAGTCCCAGATGATGACCGTCTCGCCGCGCTGATTGTGCAACTCGTAGACGATGCGCGCGATGCCCATCCCGGGCCGGCTCTGCGACAGCCGCGCCTCCATCACCTTGCCGTGGCCCGAGAGCGTGTCGCCGACGAGCACGGGCCGCTTCCAGCGGAGCGACTCCAGACCCGGCGAGCCCTCGCCCGCCGTGTCCTTGATGAAGGCATCGAAGATCATGCGCATGAGCATGGCGCAGGTGTGCCAGCCCGACGCCGCGAGCCCGCCCAGGATGCTCCTCTCGCCCTCGAGGCGGTCGAGATGGAAGGGCTGCGGATCATAGGTCCAGGCAAACGCCAGCACCTCTTTCTCGGTCACGTGCTTGACGCCGAGATCGAGCACCCGGCCTGCGGGAAAGTCTTCGAAGGTGAGGAGTTGTTTCTTCGCGCGAGCTGGCATCGTCAACTCACTCTCAATTCGCAAACCGGAAGTGCATGACGTCGCCGTCCTGGACGATGTAGTCCTTGCCCTCGAGGCGCATCTTGCCGGCGTCCTTGGCGCCTTGCTCGCCGCCGAGCGCCACGAAGTCGCTATAGGCGATGGTCTCGGCGCGGATGAAGCCTTTCTCGAAGTCTGTGTGAATGACGCCGGCCGCACCCGGCCCCTTGGTGCCCATGGTGACCGTCCAGGCGCGCGCTTCCTTGGGGCCGACGGTGAAATAGGTGATGAGGCCCAAAAGCTGGTAGCCGGCGCGGATCAGGCGGTTGAGGCCGGGCTCCGTCAGGCCGAGGGAGGCCTGGAACTCGTCGCGCTCTTCGGGTGGCAGTTGGGCCAACTCGGATTCTATCCTGGCCGAGATGACGACGGCGATGGCGCCTTCTTTCGCGGCCTGTTCCTCGACGCGCTTCGAGAAGGCGTTGCCGGTCGCCGCACTCGCCTCGTCGACATTGCAGACATAGAGCACGGGCTTGGCGGTGAGGAGCTGGAGCAGCTGGAACACCGGCTCCTCCTCCTCCGTGCGCGATGCCGTCCGGGCGGGCTGGCCTGCTGCCAGCACATCGATCGCCCGCTGCATGACGCCGGCCTGGATCTTTGCCTCCTTGTCGCCGCCCTTGGCCTTCTTCTCGGCGCTCGAAAGGCGCTTCTCGAGACTTTCCAGATCCGCCAGCATCAGCTCGGTCTCGACCGTCTCGGCGTCCGCGATCGGATCGATGCGGCCCTCGACATGGGTGATGTCGTCGTCCTCGAAGCAGCGGAGCACATAGGCGACCGCATCGACCTCGCGGATGTTGGCGAGGAACTGATTGCCGAGGCCTTCGCCCTTGGAGGCACCGCGCACGAGGCCCGCGATATCGACGAAGGTGAGGCGTGTCGCGATGGTCTGCGCCGACTTGCCGATTTTGGCGAGGGTGTCGAGCCGCTCGTCCGGCACCGGCACCTCGCCGATGTTCGGATCGATGGTACAGAAGGGATAGTTGGCCGCGACGGCCGCGGCCGTCTGAGTCAGCGCGTTGAAGAGGGTCGACTTGCCGACATTGGGCAATCCGACGATGCCGCATTTGAAGCCCATGGGTCAGTTGCTCCGTGTGATTGCGGCTTGAGTTGAGGAAGGTGCGATGTGGCTGTAGGGGCGACCGCCGGTCGCCCGCCGGGGTCGATCACCCCAATCGTCACGATTGCGGATGGCCGGGCGACCGCCGGTCGCCCCTACAAGGCCGCGCATCGAGTCCGGCTCGCTCACCGCTTCTCTCCCTTGAGCCAGCGCGAGAGTTTCTCGGCGAGGGCGCTGCCGGCGGGCTTGGGGGCGGGCGTCGCGGCGGAGGCTGCGGCGGCGGGCTTTGCGGTAGCGGCGGAAGGAGCAGGTTTCGCCTTGGCTTTCGCCGCCGGCTTGGTGGGGGCCTCGTCCTCCGCGTCGTTGTCGAGGAGCTGTGCCACCTTCGTCAGAAACCGCGACTGATCGCCTTTCGCCAGGAAGGGTGCCGCTTCCGCGATGGCGTCCAGCATCGCCGTCACCCACTCGCGCTCGGACTTCGCAAAATCGTTCAGCACATAATGCGCCACCGCGGCCTTCGATCCCGGATGACCGACGCCGATGCGGATGCGCTGATAGTCGTTCTCCAGATGCGCGCTGATCGAGCGCAAGCCATTGTGCCCGGCATTGCCGCCGCCGGTCTTGGCCTTGATCCGGCCCGGTGTCAGATCGATCTCGTCGTAGATGACGATCACATCGCCGATCGGGATCTTGAGAAACCGCGCAGCCTCGCCGACCGAGCGGCCGGACTCGTTCATGTAAGTCTGCGGCTTGAGCAACAGGCATTTCTCAGCCCCGATTTCGCCATCTGCGGCGAGCCCGTGGAAGCGCTTCCGCCAGGCTGGAAAGCTGTGAGCGTGCGCGATCCGGTCAACCGCCATGAAGCCGACGTTGTGCCGGTTGCGGGCATGCTCGTCGCCGGGATTGCCGAGGCCGACAATGAGCTTCATGGCGTGCGGTCTCGCATCGATGCCAGGTCGTTTGGAATGCATGAGGCGGAGCCCTGTACCGGCCCCGCCTCATGCGCAGTCTTGACCGTAGGCCTGAGCCTGAGCCTACTTCTTGCTGGCGGGCTTGGCAGCCGGCTTGGCCGCGGCCTTGGCGTCGCCACCGGCCTTGGCAGCCGGAGCCCCAGCCTTCGGCGCAGCGGCACCCGCGGCACCCTTGGCGCCGGCAGCGGCGGCCGGAGCGGCGGCACCCGGTGCGCCAGCGGCACCCGGCGTGGCAGCGGCGGCATCGCCCTCGGCGGGCGTGGTACCGTCGGCAGCCACCTCGACCTTCTCCTGCATGGCGCCGGCGACCGTCGCGATCGTGAAATCACGGCTGCGGATGACCGGGCTCGTGCCTTCCGGCAGCTTCACGTGGGAGATGTGGATGGAGGCGCCGATGTCTAACCCGTCGAGATCGATAATGAGCTTCTCCGGGATCGTCTCGGCCGGGACATAAAGCTCGACCTCGTGGCGCACGATGTTGAGCACGCCGCCGCGCTTCAGGCCCGGCGACTTTTCATGGTTCGTGAACTCGACGGGGATGGCAACCCGGATCTGGGCGCCCGGCGAGACGCGCAGGAAATCGATATGGGTCAGCGTGTCCATCACCGGATCGACCTGGACGTCGCGCGGCAGCACGCGGGTCGTCTTGCCGTCGATTTCGATGTTCATCAGCTTCTGGAAGAAGTGGCCGGTCTGGTAGTGCTTCCAGACGTCGGTGTACTTGATGGTGACGGTGACGGGGGTGGATTTCTCCCCGTAGATGACGGCGGGCACTAGACCCTGGCGGCGGGCGCCCCGTGCGGTCCCCTTACCGGCACGCGCGCGCGCCTGGGCCTTGATCTCGACGAGTTCAGCCATGGCGGTTGCTCATAGATTTGAGTTGCTGGGATTGGGCCTTAAGGCCCCAGCCGGGCGCCACCTCCAGGGGTGTCGGAGCGTCCGGACGGGCGAGGTTATAGCGGGGGGAGGGGGGAATGGCAATGCGGCGGGTCGCCCGTCCGTATCCCTACCTTGGCAAATCCGTCCTCCCCATCAGCGTCAGATCGATCGCGTGCGCGGCCTGCCGGCCCTCGCGGATGGCCCAGACGACGAGGGATTGGCCGCGGCGCATGTCGCCGGCGGCGAAGACTTTCGGGCGCGATGTCTGGTAGCGGCGGTCGTCGGCCTTGACGTTGCCGCGTGGGTCGAGCTCGAGGCCGGCCTCTTTCACCATGCCGTCGGTGACGGGGCCGAGGAACCCCATCGCAAGCAGCACGAGATCGGCCTTCACCTCGAAGTCCGAGCCCTCGATCTCCTGCATCTTGGCATCGAGGTGCATGCAGGTGAGGCCGGTGACGCGGCCGTTCTTGACCGCGATGGCCTTCGTTATGACGGCGAAGTCGCGGGCGGCGCCTTCCTCGTGGGAGGATGTCGTCCTGAGCTTCAGCGGCCAGTGCGGCCAGGAGAGGTCTTTGTTTTCCTTGAGGGGCGGCTCCGGCATGATCTCGAAATTCGTCACCGACGCCGCGCCCTGGCGGAACGACGTGCCGATGCAGTCGGAGCCCGTGTCGCCGCCGCCAATGACCACGACATGCTTGTCCTTGGCGGTCAGCTCGTCGACATTGCCGAGCGGCTCGCCGGAGATGCGGCGGTTCTGCTGCGGCAGGAACTCCATGGCGAAGTGGATGCCATCGGCCTCGCGACCGGGAATGGTGAGATCGCGAGGTTTCTCGGCGCCGCAGCTAAGCAGCACGGCGTCGAACGCCGCCTCGAGCTGGGCGATGGTTTTCGTCTTGCCGATCGCCACGTTGCAATGGAAGACGACGCCTTCCGCCTCCATCTGCGCGACACGGCGTTCCACCACCGATTTCTCGAGCTTGAAATCGGGGATGCCGTAGCGGAGCAGACCGCCCGGCGTCGCGTTCTTCTCGAACACGTGCACCTCGTGGCCGGCGCGCGCGAGCTGCTGGGCGGCTGCCAGGCCCGCCGGCCCCGAGCCGACGATGGCGACGCGCTTAGCCGTTTTCGTCTCGGGCGGCTTCGGGGCAATCGCGCCGTCCTCGATCGCCTTGTCGGCAATGGCGCACTCGATGGTCTTGATCGTCACCGGCACGTCGTGGATGTTGAGCGTGCAGGAGGCTTCGCAGGGCGCGGGGCAGATACGCCCCGTGATCTCCGGAAAATTGTTCGTCGAGTGGAGATTGCGCGCGGCCTCCGACCACTTGCCGTGGAAGACGAGATCGTTCCAATCGGGAATCTGGTTATTGACCGGGCAGCCGTTGTGACAATAGGGGATGCCGCAATCCATGCAGCGGCTGGCCTGCGTCTCGACGTCCTTTGTCGGCAGCGGTCTGACGAACTCGCGCCAGTGTTTCACGCGCTCGTTGACCGGCTCATAGCCGCGATCGGCGCGTTCGAAGTCCATGAAGCCGGTGATCTTGCCCATTGGATGTTGCTTTCAGTGCGCTGAGGCTTGTAAGTGCGAGGACGGCATGATATACATTGCATGCTTTGTATATCTATGGAGATGGCGATGCAAATCGTCAGGTGGGCCAACAGTCTGGCCGTCCGGCTGCCGGCGGGATTCGTCGACCGGTTGCGGCTGAGCGAAGGGATGAAAGTCGGCCTTCGCGCGAAGTCCGGCGCGAGCCAACATGATGCGCAGTGTCCTAGTTTCGGAGAAGAGGCGCAGAACACGCTGGCACCGGACACGGGCGCTCCCGGCGCGAATACAGCCGCGCCGACCTATCGGATCACAGTTGGCCGGTGGGGCAACAGCCTCGCCATTCGGCTGCCGCAGGCCCTGGTTGCACGTCTCGGCCTGTCCGAGGGCGATGCCGTTGCTATCGCTGAAGGAGGACCGGATATGTTGGAGATCGAAAAGGAACTGAGTATTGACGAGTTGTTCGACTTGATCCGCACGATGCGCCGGACACTTCCCGCCGATTATCGGTTTGACCGAGAGGAAGCGAATAGTCGGGAGGCAGATGGCAACTCCTAGTCCATTTTTAGATTCCAACACGCTCGTGTACTGGGTCTCGACCGACGCTGCGAAAGCATCACGATCGGAAGAGCTGCTACACGCCGGCGGAACCATCAGTGTGCAAGTCCTGAATGAGTTCGTGAACGTGACACGGCGAAAACTGAGATTCGCCGTGACCGAGGTTGAGATCTTTCTTCGGGCCATTCGCGCGAGTTGTGAGGTGGTCCCAGTGACAGTTGCGGTCCACGAGCGGGGCCTGGCACTTGCCAAGGCCCACGGCTTCCAGACGTACGACGCCATGATCGTGGCTGCAGCACAGCTGTCAGGTTGCGAGGTTCTCCTAAGCGAAGACTTGCAGGACGGCCGGGTCATCGACGGGCTCACAATCCGCAATCCCTATACATTCTGAATCGCATTGCCGATTGGTGCCACGGGTAGCCCATCCAAGTTCCAAGGCATTGCGATTCGATGCCATTCGCCGGACCCAAGCCTGGAGAGCCAAGCCTCCGGATGCGGGATATGCGAATGAGTCACGACTACTTCCTCGCCTCGCCCTCGGCCTTCAGCGGCAGGCCGATTTCCAACACCTCGAGGCCCGTCTTGTCGGCCTCTTGCTGACGCGCCATCTCGGCCAAGGCGCGGCGATACTCGACCGGCATGACCTTGCGGAACTTGGCGAGCGCCTTCGGCCAGTCGGCGAGGAGCACCCGCGCGCGCTCCGAGCCCGTGTAATGACGGTGCTTCTCGATGAGGCCCTTCAGCATCTCGGAGTCGTGGCCGGATATGGCGGCCTGCACATCGACGAGGCCGTGGCCGTGCAAATCGCGGCCCTGGCGGCCGCGGCGTTCGAGCACTTCCGCCTCGGCGGCGACGGGTTCCAGATCGACCATCGCCAGGTTGCAGCGCTTTTCGAAGCTACCGTCCTCGTCCAGCACATAGGCGATGCCGCCCGACATGCCAGCGGCGAAATTGCGGCCCGTTGTCCCAAGCACGACGACGACGCCGCCCGTCATATACTCGCAGCCGTGATCACCGGTGCCTTCGACGACAGCGATGGCGCCGGAATTCCTAACCGCGAAGCGCTCGCCCGCGACACCCCGGAAATAGCACTCGCCCGTGATAGCCCCATAAAGCACGGTGTTGCCGACGATGATGCTCTCTTCCGGCACGATGCCGGAGCGCTCGTTCGGCCTGACGATGATGCGGCCGCCGGACAAGCCCTTGCCGACATAGTCGTTGGCCTCGCCGACGAGATCGAGCGTCACGCCCTTGGCGAGCCAGGCGCCGAAGCTCTGCCCGGCGGTGCCGTTGAGCGTCACCCAGATTGTGTCGTCGGGAAGCCCGGTATGCCCGTAGCGCCGCGCCACCTCGCCCGAAAGCATGCCACCGGTCGTCCGATCCGTGTTCGAGATCGGCATCTCGATCTTGACGTGCTTGCCCTTCTCGAGCGCCGACTTGGACTTCTTGATGAGCTTCTGGTCGAGCACGTCTTCCAGGCCGTGATGCTGCTCCTCCGAATGGTGCACCGCGACACCCGCGGGCACCACCGGCTTGTGGAAGAGGCGCGAGAAATCGAGCCCGCCCGCCTTCCAATGGTCGATGGCCTTCTCCTTGTCGAGCCAGTCGGTCTCTCCGATCATGTCGTCGAAGGAGCGGAAACCCATCTCCGCCATCAGCGCGCGCACTTCCTCCGCGACGAAGAAGAGGAAGTTGATGACGTGTTCGGGCTTGCCGGCGAATTTCTTGCGGAGCTCGGGATCTTGCGTCGCGACACCAACGGGGCAGGTGTTGAGGTGGCACTTGCGCATCATGATGCAGCCGAGCGAGACGAGGGGGGCGGTGGCGAAGCCGAACTCGTCGGCGCCGAGCAGCGCGCCGATGACGACATCGCGGCCGGTCCTGACGCCGCCATCGACTTGCACGGCGATGCGGCCGCGAAGCCGATTGATGACGAGTGTCTGCTGGGTTTCGGCAAGCCCGATCTCCCAAGGGCTGCCCGCATGCTTGATGGAGGTCAGGGGCGATGCGCCCGTGCCGCCCTCGAAGCCAGAGATCGTCACATGATCGGCGCGCGCCTTGGCAACGCCGGCGGCGACTGTCCCGACGCCCACTTCCGATACGAGCTTCACCGACACATCCGCTTGCGGATTGACGTTCTTCAGATCGAAGATGAGCTGCGCCAGGTCCTCGATCGAATAGATGTCGTGGTGCGGCGGCGGCGAGATGAGACCCACGCCGGGTGTGGAGTGGCGCACCTTGGCGATGGTCTGGTCGACCTTGTGGCCGGGAAGCTGGCCACCTTCGCCGGGCTTGGCCCCCTGCGCCATCTTGATCTGCATGACGCTGGAATTGACGAGATACTCGGTGGTGACACCGAAGCGGCCCGACGCCACCTGCTTGATGGCCGAACGCATGGAGTCGCCGTTGGGAAGCGGCTTGAAGCGATCCGCCTCCTCGCCGCCCTCGCCAGTGTTCGACTTTCCACCGATCCGGTTCATGGCGATGGCGATCGTGGTGTGCGCCTCGCGCGAGATCGAGCCGTAGCTCATGGCGCCCGTCGAGAAGCGTTTGACGATTTCGGCCGCCGGTTCGACCTCCTCGATGGGGATCGCCTTGCGGCCCATCTCCTTGGCGCCCTTGATACGGAAGAGGCCGCGCAGCGTCATCAGCTGCTCGGACTGGTCGTTGATTTGTTTGGCGAAGGCCTGGTATTTCTCAGGCAGATTGCCGCGCACGGCGTGCTGGAGATCGGCGACGACGCCCGGCCGCCACATATGCGCTTCGCCCCGCACGCGATAGGCATACTCGCCGCCGACATCGAGCGCGTCCTCCAGCACCGGAGCATCCGAGAAGGCGAGGCGATGGCGCTCGGCCGTTTCCTTGGCGATCTCGTCGAGCCCGACGCCTTCGACCTGGGAATGCGTGCCCGTGAAGAACTGCTTGATGAAATCCGTGCGCAGTCCGACGGCGTCGAAGATCTGCGCGCCGCAATAGGACTGGTAGGTCGAGATGCCCATCTTGGACATGACCTTGAGCATGCCCTTGTCGACGGCCTTGATGTAGCGTTTGACCGCATCCTCGACCTTGAGGCTCCAGCCGAGCTCTGGAAGCATGGCCTCGATGGTTTCGAAGGCGAGATAGGGGTTGACCGCCTCGGCGCCATAGCCCGCGAGTGTGCAGAACTGATGCACCTCGTGCGCCTCGCCGGTCTCGATCACCAAGCCGACGGATGTCCGCAAGCCGCGCCGGATCAGGTGATGATGCACCGCCGAGGTCGCGAGCAGGGATGGGATCGGAATGCGATCCGGTCCGACGGCGCGATCGGAGAGGATGATGATGTTATAGCCGTCGAAGATGGCGGCTTCCGCGTCCGCCGCGATGCCGTAGATCGCGGCCTCCAAGCCTTCCGCGCCGTACTCCGCCGGGAAAGTGACATCGATGGTCTTGGAGCGGAACGGATTGTCGGACATGTCGCCGATCTGGCGGATGCGCTCCAACTGCTCGTTCGTCAGGATCGGCTGGGCGACTTCGAGACGCTTGGTCTTCGACGTGCCTTTCAGGTCGAGAATGTTCGGCCTCGGCCCGATGAAGGAGACGAGGCTCATGACGAGCTCTTCGCGGATACTATCGATCGGCGGGTTCGTCACCTGGGCGAAGTTCTGCTTGAAATAGGTGTGCAGCGGCTTGGGCTTTGACGACAGTGCCGACAGCGCCGTGTCGGTGCCCATGGAGCCGACAGCCTCCTGGCCGGTTTCGGCCATCGGCGCCATCAGGAACTTGAGGCTTTCCGCCGTGTAGCCGAAGGCCTGCTGGCGATCGAGGAGGCTCACATTGGTCTTCGGCGCCTTCGCCTTGACGGGGGGGAGCTCGGACACCTTCAACTGCGTGCGGTCGAGCCAGGCCTGATAGGGATGCTTGGCCGAAAGATCGGCTTTCAGCTCATCATCTGAGATGATGCGGCCTTCGCCCAAGTCGATGAGCAGCATCTTGCCCGGCTGCAGGCGCCACTTACGGACGATCTTGCTTTCGGGCATCGGCAGGACGCCGGCTTCCGACGACATGACGACGAGGCCGTCGGAAGTTTCGAAGTAGCGCGCGGGTCTCAATCCGTTGCGATCGAGCGTCGCGCCGATCTGGCGGCCGTCGGAGAACGCCATGGCGGCCGGACCGTCCCACGGCTCCATGAGGGCGGCGTGGTATTCGTAGAAAGCGCGGCGTTTGGCATCCATCAGCGGATTGCCGGCCCAGGCCTCCGGGATCAGCATCACGGCGGCGTGGGAGAGCGAATAGCCGCCCATGATCAGGAACTCGAGCGCGTTGTCGAAGCAGGCGGTGTCGGACTGGCCCTCGTAGGAGATCGGCCAGAGCCGCGAGATGTCCTTGCCGAACAGCGGCGAGGAGACGGAGGCCTGCCGCGCCGCCATCCAGTTGACGTTGCCGCGCAGCGTGTTGATCTCGCCGTTGTGCGCGACCATCCGGTAGGGATGCGCGAGCTTCCACGAGGGGAACGTATTGGTCGAGAATCGCTGGTGGATCAGCGCCATCTGCGAGGCGAAGCGCTTGTCGGTGAGGTCCTTGTAGTAGCTCCCCAGTTGGTGGGAGAGGAACATGCCTTTGTAGACGATGGTCCGGCTCGACACCGACACCGGATAGAAGCCGATGTCGCGGCCCTGCGTCTCGTCGTAGATGACGTTCGAGATGACCTTGCGGATGAGGAAGAGCTTTCGCTCGAAAGCCATCTCGTCCTTGATACCCTTGCCGCGGCCGATGAAGACCTGGCGATGCACCGGCTCCGTATCGAGCACCGCGGGCGAGAGGCCAGCATTGTCAACCGGCACGTCGCGCCAGCCCAGGCACACCTGGCCTTCCTGCAGAATGATGCGGCGGACGACTTCCTCGCAGTGGATGCGCGGCGCGCGGTCCTTGGGCAGGAACATCTGGCCGACGGCATAGTGGCCGGGTTCAGGGAGCGTGAAGCCGAGCTTGGCACATTCGGCTGCCAGGAACTCGTGCGGGATCTGGGTGAGAATTCCGGCGCCATCGCCCGCCAACGGATCGGCGCCTACCGCGCCCCGATGCGTCAGGTTGACGAGGATCTTGAGGCCGTCCTCGATGATACGGTGGGTTTTTTTCCCCGACAGGTCGGCGATGAAGCCAACGCCGCAGGCGTCGCGTTCGAAGGCGGGATCGAACAGGCCCTGGGCGGCCTGAGTGATTGGTGCAGGCATCGATATTCCCCGTCCGGCGCAAAGGACAGTATGACTGACCTATTTGGCCGACACTGCCAGAAAATGTCGCAAACGACAAGGGTCGCTGTCGCTTCCTTGCGAAAAAGCCGGCCGGGCCGACAGAGTCGTAGGTTTGCCCGCGGACCGGCGCTCGCGAACTCTCAAAGTCGCGTGAAGGGGCTGACGGACGCCACAAAACGGTCCATCTATAAGCTATATGAGGTTCCCGGATCGCTGGTGTTCCCTGAGGGGGCCGCCTGCCGCGTGAAGCTCTGAAGACCTTGAAAGGGACTGCAATGGATCAGAAGCTCAAGAATGGTTCGGCCCTGGCGCTTGCCGGTGCCTTCGCGTTGGCTCTCGGCATGACGGCGACAGCGCCGACCGCCGGTGCTCAGACCGCTGAGGATATGGAGAAGTGCTACGGCATCTCGCTTACTGGCCAGAACGACTGCGCCTCCGAACAGGCCGGTTCCTCCTGCGCCGGCACCTCGACTGTCGACTATGACGGCTTCGCCTGGAAACTCGTCGCCAAGGGCACCTGCAGCTCGATCGAGACGCCGCTCGGCCTCGGCGGGCTCGAAGCGATCCCGGATCGCGGCAAGGCCGGCTGATCGCCTTGATGCTCGCTGAGCACTCAGCCGTACTGCCAAGGACAAGAGACCCGATCCCGGCGCGTGCCGGGGTCGGGCTCAAGCCGCAGCACTATCGCGATATCCTCGACGGCCGGCCGGACATCGGCTGGCTCGAGGTACACGCCGAAAACTACATGGGGGCCGGTGGCCCGCCGCATCATTATCTCTCCCGCGTCCGCGAGTTTTATCCGCTGTCGATCCATGGCGTCGGCCTGTCGATCGGGGGAGCGGGTCCGCTCGACAAGCAGCATTTGAAACGCTTGCGCACACTCCTCGATCGCTACGAGCCGGGTCTCTTCTCCGAGCACCTCGCCTGGTCGACGCATGACGACACCTATCTCAACGATCTCCTGCCGCTCCCCTACACCGAGGAGACGCTGTCACTCGTCTGCAATCATGTCGACGAGGCGCAGGCGGCGCTCGGCCGGCAGATGCTGATCGAGAATCCCTCGACTTATGTCCGCATGGGCGAGAGCGACAGGAGCGAGATTGCTTTCCTGTCGGAGCTGGTGAAGCGCACCGGCTGCGGGCTTCTCCTCGACGTCAACAATATCCTCGTCTCGGCGACGAACCACGGCTACGATCCTGACGCCTATGTCGACCAATTCCCGGTCGAGCATGTCGGCGAAATCCATTTGGCCGGTCACGCCCGCTTCGAGGATGACGACGGCCAACCATTGCTCATCGATGCGCACGACCGCAAGGTGATCGATCGCGTCTGGGATCTTTATCGCCGCACGATCGCGCGGGCCGGCGCCAAGCCCACCCTCATCGAGTGGGACAACAACATTCCGGAATGGCCGGAGCTGTTCGCCGAGGCGACGCTTGCCGAGCGCGCGATGAGCGAGCGCCGCTCCAATCATGCCCAAGCTCACTGACCTCCAGGCGGACTTCGCGGACAAGCTGCTGAAGCCCGAGGCTCCACCGCCATCGGGTGTGTATGGGCCAAGCGCGACGCCGCCAGTCAAGCGCTACAACGTCTACCGTAACAACGTGGTGGCGAGCCTCATCCAGGTATTGGAGGCACGCTATCCGGCCGTGCTGAGGCTCGTCGGCGAGGAGTTCTTCCGCGGCCTGGCGCGGCTTTATCTCGAGGCCGAGCCGCCGCGCTCGGCCGTGATAGCCGAGTTCGGCGGCGGCCTCTCGCAGTTCGTCAAGGGTTTCGAGCCGGCGAAGGAGCTTTCCTATCTCGCCGATGTCGCGCGCCTCGAATGGCTGCAGCACGTCGCCTATCACGCGGCCGATGCGCTGCCGCTGGGGCCCGGCGACCTCGCCTCGGTCGCGGCGGCCACCGTGCCGAAGCTCAAATTCACGCTGCATCCTTCAGTAGGTGTTCTCGCCTCGGCCTATCCGATCGTCTCGATCTGGGAAACCAACAAGCGCGACGAGACGGTGAAAGCCATCCGCCTCGACCAGGGCGGGGAGGTGGCGCTCGTCGTCCGCCCGGCGCTGGAAGTCGAGACGCGAAAAGCGCCCCAGGGGACGGACGCTTTCCTCGCGGCCCTCGCCACCGGCCAGTCTCTCGCCGAGGCCGCCGCCACGGCGCTCGCAGCCAACGATCACTTCAATGTGCAGATGGCGCTCGCAACCGTGATCGAGGCCGGGGCGATCATCGCCTATATGGTTTAATGCGCCTCGCAACGGGGCGGACTTCCGCCTATCCAACGCAATCATCCCTCGAGGCTTTCATGCGCGCAATCGTTACCGCCGGCGCAAATCTGTTCGGCGCCATTCCCCATGGCCTGCTGGCATTGCTGGCGCGCCTCGTCATGGCGGTCATCTTTTTCAAGTCGTGGCTGACGAAGGTCGATCTCGCAACGATGTCGATCAAGCCGGCGACCTACTTTCTCTTCGCCAACGAGTATAAGCTGCCGCTGCTGCCGACGGACCTTGCTGCCTATCTGACGGTCGCGGCCGAGCTGGTGCTGCCGGTACTGCTCGTGCTCGGTCTCTTCACCCGCTATGCCGCCGCCGCCATGCTCATAATGACGCTGGTCATCCAGATCTTCGTTTATCCCAACGCCTATACGACGCATGGGCTCTGGGCGTTGGCGCTGCTCTTCATCATGAAGCACGGCCCAGGACCGCTGTCGCTCGATGCGATGTTGTGGGGCGATGGCGTTTCCAAACGCTCGGTCTCGTAGGGGAGTCCGGCGGACGCCCCTGCTGTAAGTGGGGCAATCGCCGGTCGCTCCTACAACCGACGCCCCTTGCGATTCACCTGAGAACGTCGCCCTATAGCCCCGCGAAGGGGGCGAGGAGGCGACGCATGTTCACGAGCGGCATGAGCTTCGGGCTCGGCGAGGAGATCGAAGCGTTGCGCGATACCGTGCATCGCTGGGCGCAGGCGAAACTCAGCCCCCGTGCCGCCGAGATCGACAAGTCGAACAATTTCCCGAATGATCTTTGGGTTGAGCTCGGATCGCTTGGCGTGCTCGGCATGACGGCCGATCCCGAATACGGCGGCTCGGGCCTCTCCTATCTCGCCCACACCATCGTCATGGAGGAGCTGAGCCGGGCCTCCGCCTCGGTTGCGCTGAGCTACGGCGCCCACTCCAATCTCTGCGTCAACCAGATCAACCGGCACGGCACGGTCGAGCAGAAGCAGCGCTATCTGCCGAAGCTCTGCTCGGGAGAGAACATCGGCGCGCTCGCCATGTCGGAGCCGGGCGCAGGCTCGGATGTCGTGTCGATGCGGCTGCGCGCCGAGAAGCGCAACGATCGCTATGTGCTGAACGGCGCCAAGATGTGGATCACCAACGGGCCCGACGCCGATACGCTCGTCGTCTACGCCAAGACCGATCCGGCCGCCGGACCCAAGGGCATCACCGCCTTCCTCATCGAGAAGACCATGAAGGGCTTCAAGCCCTCGCCCAAGCTCGACAAGCTCGGCATGCGCGGCTCCAACACGGCCGAGCTCGTCTTCGACAATGTCGAGGTACCCTACGAGAATGTGCTGGGCCTCGAGGGCAAGGGCGTCAACGTGCTGATGAGCGGCCTCGACTACGAGCGGATCGTGCTCGCCGGCGGGCCGCTCGGCATCATGGCGGCAGCCCTCGATATCGTCATGCCCTATGTGCACACGCGCGAGCAGTTCGGCCAGCCGATCGGCACCTTCCAGCTGATGCAGGGCAAGCTCGCCGACATGTACACGACCATGAATGCGTGCCGCGCCTACGTCTATGCGGTCGCCGCCGCCGCCGATCGCGGTGAGACGACGCGAAAGGACGCGGCCGGCTGCATTCTCTATTCGGCCGAGAAGGCGACCGGGCTCGCGCTCGACGCCATCCAGTGCCTCGGTGGCAATGGCTACATCAACGACTTCGGTACCGGCCGCCTGCTGCGCGACGCCAAGCTCTACGAGATCGGCGCCGGCACATCCGAAATCCGCCGCATGCTCATCGGCCGCGAGCTGTTCAAGGAGACGGCATAGGATGAGCGTGCTCG
>JANNSX010000004.1:0-5033 GCA_031403155.1 Hyphomicrobiaceae bacterium | reverse complement strand
GGCTTGACCACGATCGCTCGGGCAACAGCGATTCGCTGCTGCTGGCCGCCCGAAAGCACCGAGATGCGCCGACCAGCGTACTCCTGCATGCGCACCAGCTCGAGCGCCTCGGCAACCGCCGTCGCGACCTCGGACTTCGGGCGGCGCTGCGCCATCAGGCCGAACCCCACGTTCTGCTCGACAGTCAGATGCGGGAACAGGGCGTAGTTCTGGAACACCACACCGATGTTGCGCTTGTGGGCGGCGACATGAGTGATGTCGCCGCCGTTGACGCGGATCTGCCCCGTATCCGGTCGTTGCAGACCGGCGATCAGGCGCAGCAATGTCGTCTTGCCGCAGCCTGATGGACCGAGCAGCGAAACGAACTCGGACCGGGCGACCGCAAGATCCAACTCCTGCAGCACGACCGTCGAACCGAACTGCTTGGACACGCGCGCGATGTCGAGATAGCGCTCGGCCGACAATTTGGCGGTCTCAGGTACGCGCGTTGCAGTGGGCTGCATCATTTCGCGGCGACCTCGCGTTCGAAGCGCTCGATCATTGCATTGCGGTTGTCAGCGAAGTACTCCCAGTCGAGCGTCAGCAACTCGGGGAATGTCACGCCCTCCGGCATCACCGTCTTGGAGTTGGTCGGGCGCGAGAAGAACGTTTTCGCGATGTAGGCCTGTATCGGCGGGCTCAACATCTCGTTCATGAAGGCCATGCCGATGTCCTGGTTCGGGCCACCTTCAACCAGCGCGATGCCGGCGGGCATCGCGAGGACGCCTTCCTTCGGCATGCCCTGGTCGACTGGGGCACCTGCCGCCTTGCGCAGCAGCGTCGTGCGCGAATCCGGGCTCATATAAAGATCGCATTCGCCGGATTCGTTGAGTTGCTGGGCCTGCGGCGCGTTGGTCGAGATCTGAATGATGTTGGGCCGGAGCTGCTTCATGCGCTCGATGCCTTGCTGCCAATCGGGTAAGCACTTGTCGAGCGGCTTCTTGGTGACGAACTGCGTCGCTGCAAGCAGCGGCGCGATGGCCTGCGTGATGCGCATCGAGATGATGATGATGCGATCCTTGTACTTCGGGTCCCAGGCGTCGGCATAAGACTCGAGGCCCTTCGGCAGCGCGCGCGTATTGTAGGAGAAGCTGCACATCGGCTGACACCAGTTCGCCCACATGCCATCGCGCGGTTTGGCCGAGGCTGGAAGATCGGTGAGGTTCGTCACGTCCGCCGGCAGCTTCTTGATCAGCTTCTCGCGCTCCGCGAGGATGAGGACTGGATCGTCCATCATCGTCAGCGTCATCGTTGGCTTCGCCTTGTTGGAGCGGATCTTCTCAAGATTAATGAGGGAGTTGGTCCCCTCGTACAACACCTTGATGCCTAGCTTCTTCTCAATCTGCGGAAAGAGGCCGTCGGTCAAACCGGGCGAGGCCGGACCGCCGATGAAGATTTCGCGCGTCTGCGCGCGAAGGATGCTCGGAAAGCCGGTAACGGCCAGCGCCGAGGAGCCGATGACGAGCTTTCGACGGGAGATTTTTGTGCTGATGGTCATTGAGCCTCTCTCGGAATAAGTCGTGTTGCGGGGTCGTGAAGCACGTGCAATTTACTGCAGCAGTCTTCGGGTGTCTAATCGGCGATTGGTCAATATGGCGACACCCCATGCTCAACTTTCGGGCATAACTACAGCCGCAAACCGTCAGACAATCTTGCGGTCGACGGGATTGAAGGGGGTTGGGAAGCGCCCCCGAGGCGTGATCATCGGATAAGGCTGGCGGGGGAGATATTGGCCGTGGCCGGGCCGACCAACCACTGCCGTACCGTCGAAAACCGTCACGCCGCGAACCAGCACGCGGCTCGGATAGCCGTTCGAGCGATAGCCTTCATACGGTGTGTAATCCCCGCCATGGTGCATCAGCGCATTGGTCAGCGTGACCTCCTTGTTCGGATCCCAGACCACGATGTCGGCGTCGCTGCCGGGCGCAATCGCACCCTTCCTCGGATGCAGGCCGAACATTTTCGCCGGATTGGTCGAGACCAGCCGCACGAAGGTCGGCAGATCGATGCGGCCTTTGCTCACGCCTTCCGTGAAAAGCAACGGCAGTCGCGCCGCCAACCCGGGAATGCCGTTCGGGATTTTGTTGAATGGCGCATTCTCGCCGGCAAGCTTCTTGCCTTTCGGATCGTCGTATTTGCTTGGTGAATGATCCGATGAGACGACCTCGATCACACCTCGCCGGATGTAGTCCCAAAGTGCCTCCTGATCAGCCGTCGTCCGAGCCGGCGGGCCGAACACGAACTTGGCGCCTTCGAAACCCGGGCGGTCGAGATCGCTGGCGGTCAGCACGAGATATTGGGGGCAGGTTTCGGCCCAGACCTTCAGCCCGCGCGCCTGGGCTCGCGCAATTTCCTCCGCAGGCTCCGCGCCGGAGACGTGGAAGATCTGGATCGGCACATCGAGTGCCTCAGCGAGTGCGATGATCCTCGATACCGCCTCGCGCTCGGCGACGATCGGCTTGCCCCACGCATGGTATTTGGGAGCCGTAAATCCGGCTGCGACCAACTGCTCGGACATCCACGCAATCAGCTCGTGATGCTCGGCGTGCACGCACACCAGCGCCTTGTTGCGCCGCGCCGCCGCCAGCACGCGCAGTACCGAGCTGTCATCCAACCGGACACCGTCATAGGTCATGAAGATCTTGATCGAGCGGCTGCCCTCTTCCACGAGGCCCGGTAGCTCCTGCTCGAGCACCGTCGATGTCGCATCGGTGATCGTCAGGTGGAACGAGTAATCGACGATCGACTGGCGAGCCCGCTGGTGATAATCGGCCGTGACGGCTGCAAGCGATTTCCCGCGCTCTTGCCAGGAGAAGGAGACCACGGTTGTGGTGCCTCCGGCCGCCGCCGATGCGGTGCCGGTGCGGAAGTTGTCGCACATCTCTCCACCGGGGGCCGGTTGATCGAGATGCACGTGTGTGTCGACGCCACCCGGCATCACCAGCTGGCCCGCTGCCTCGATCGTCTCGCGAGCCCCGCCGTTGATTTGGCCGACCGCGACGACGCGACCGCCTGCGATCGCCACATCGGCTTTGGCCATGTCCTGCGCGGTCACGACAGTGCCACCACGGATTATCAAATCATAGTCCACGTCAGTCTCCTTCCAGACGGTGTCACGCTCGCAAATCGGATTGATGCGGCAGATGGAGCATTCTAACCTTATAATACCAGCCAGCGCCAACTAGCGCTCGGTGACTGAGGAGGCGACATGCAGACGGCATCTCTCATCGTGGCACTCGGCGAGCGCCGCTATCGGGTGCAACGGCCTTGGGGTGATCTGCCGGACGGCCCTGTCACCGACGTCACCGTCGATTCGCGCGGGTACGTCTACGTGTTGCTTCGCTGGGACCCCATCGCCGATGCGAAGAGCCCTCGCGTCATCGAACTGGCTCCGGACGGGCGGCGGCTCGCGTCCTGGGGCGGCGGCGTGATCGACGACTCGCATATGTTGGCAGCCGGCCCGGACGACCGTCTCTACATCGTCGACCGGGATGCTCATGAGATCATCGTGTGCCGTCGAGACGGCACACGTGTCGGCGGCCTCGGCACGCGCCATAGGCCGCTCGAGCCCTTTAACCATCCGACCGACGTCGCCATCGCCCCCGGCGGCGACATCTATGTCAGCGATGGCTATGCGGGTCACCGCGTGCACCACTTCCGGTCCGATGGCACGCTGGTCCAATCGTGGGGAGAACTCGGGAGCGGACCCGGGCAGTTCCTCACTCCGCACGCGATCTGGGTGATGCGCGACGGTCGTGTCGTTGTTGCTGATCGCGAGAACAACAGGCTGCAGGTGTTTTCGCCCGATGGCACACATCTCGCGAGCTGGACAGGTTTCTTCAAGCCAATGGATATCTGGGGCGACGAGCAGGACAATCTCTACGTGACAGATCAGGTCCCAACGCTGACCAAGGTCGCGGCTGATGGGCGCTGCATCGGACGTTGTCGTCCGGTGCTCAACGGTGCCCATGGCCTGTGGGGCGACACGCGCGGAAATCTCTATCTGGCCGAGGTCAATCCGAGCCGGATCACGCAACTCATTCCCGTGTGAGGCCTGTGGCTAAAGCAGAAGTGACAAGTCGGATGCGCATTCTCTTTCTCAATCCCAATATCACCGACGCGATGACCGGCCGCCTCGTGGAAGTCGGGCGTGCCGCCGCTTCACCCGGCACGGACTTGGTAACGCTGACGGCGCCGAAGGGCGTCCCTTACATTGCCACCCGGGCGGAGGCACAGATCGCCGACGCCCTCGCCCTCGAGATGCTCGCCGAGCATCATCGGTAGGCGGATGCCGCCATTATCGCAGCGTTCGGCGACCCGGGCCTGCTTGGAGCCCGCGAGTTCTTCGACATTCCGATCGTTGGCACGGCGGAGGCGGCCATGCTGGCGGCCTGCATGCTCGGCTGGCGCTTCGCCATCGTGACGTTCGCGCGAGCCCTTCGAGCGTATATTGCATCACGTGGCCACGGGGAGTGTGGGCCAAGAAGAGAACAGGCTTGCGGACGGTCACTCACCAAAAACGCGGCAGCTGCTAAGTGGGTACCGGACGCTCCCCGCAGATACTTGTTCCCCGCCCCTCACACGCGTGAACTCGGCCGGTAGAACGGCTCGTGCTTCGACGGGTCCATGTAGTTCGCGTAGAACTTGCGCGCGTGCGGCAGCAGCGCTTTTGACAAGTTCCGCCGCTCGACCTCGTCGTCGGTCAGCGCCTTCTGCAGGTCGTCGTGCAGGGCTTTCAGGGCCGCATCGCGATCAACCTTGGTGAACTTGCCGTCCAAGTACAGCACCTCGCCGGCGCACATCGTCATCTTCACGCCTTCGGTCTTGGCACGCTGGATCACGGCGTCGAGTAGCGGCGTGATGGTGTCGAGATAGGGGTAGGAGATCTGCTTCCAGTCAAGCAGCACGAGGTCAGCGGCCTTGCCGACCTCCAGCGTGCCGATGGTCGTGCCATAGGGCGTCGTCTTGGCGCCGCCGACAGTGGCCATGCGCAG
>JANNSX010000003.1:0-3920 GCA_031403155.1 Hyphomicrobiaceae bacterium | reverse complement strand
AATACCAAAATCTTGAGTCAGCGTTTTTAAGTTGGATAGATGTCTGTTTTGCACATCATCACTACTTTTAATCTCAATAAATAAAATAGGTTTGCCCGGCCTCTCAACCACAAGGTCAATTTCCGCAGCAACCAGATCAAGGCCAATGGGGCCAGCAGCCGGCGCCGCAACAGGCGCCAGGCCAATGGGGCCAGCAGCCGGGTCCGCAGCAGACGCCCGGTCAGTGGGGTCAACAACCGGCGCCGCAACAGCCGGGCGCCAATCTCGACCAGCTGATGCAGATGGAGCGGCAAGACTTCGGCGTTCAACCGACGAAGTCATTGCACGGCGGCGCCATGCACGGACCGACGCCGGCGAGCATTCCGGGCGGTCAATTGATCACGACAAAGGGTCTCGTCTCTTTGGTGCAAGGAAAACAGGCGCCATACTATTTGTTTGACGTTCTTGGCGGCGCTGAGACCCTGCCGAACGCGATACCGGCCGTATGGACCGCTCAACCGGGCTCCTTCAACGATCAGGTGCAGCAGCAATTCGCGCAGATGCTCACACAGGGGACGCAGGGCAAGAAGGACATTCCGCTCATATTCTACTGCTTGTCGAACCAGTGCTGGATGTCTTACAACGCCGCGCTCCGCGCCATCAATGCGGGGTATACGAATGTTTTGTGGTACCGCGGCGGCATCGAGGCCTGGAAAGCGGCGGGCCTTCCGACCCAGCCTGTTCAGCAGAACTATCAACAGCCGCCGCAACAACCGGGCGGCTATGGCCAGCAACCAGGCGCTTATCCACAACAGCAACCGGGCGGCTATGGCCAGCCAAATCCGCAACAACAGCCGCAACAGCAACCCCAGCAACAACAGGGCGGCGCCTGGCCGCAGAAATAGGGCGCCTTCCCCCTCTCCATTCGCATGGATATTGAATGACGCAAAACGATGCGGCGCCGGCGACGCCAAGCGCGGAACAGCCGGCGCCGGCAGGCGGCGACGATCCGCCGCCTGTTAGGCAAACGCGAAAAAGGGCGCTCATCTTCCGGCGACGACGCACCGCGCTTCGCGCCCTGACGCTTATACTCGCAACTGTTTTGTCGCTCATTGGAACGGTTGGGCAGTTCTATTTTGTCGACAACGCGCAGGAAATCGCGGACGCGAGAGCCGAAGAAATGCGTGCGATCGAATCCAGAACCGAAACGTTGAGGACGGCGCAGTCCGCTTATTTCAACGCGCAGGTTCAGGGCAACATGCTCTTCGCCCTGAACCCCTCTGACCGATCCGTGAACAAAGGCGTCGTCGGCGATCTCTACCGTCTCGCCATTCTCGATCGAGGATTTCCTTTCCGCGCCATCCTTGGCGAGCTCGCAATCGCGGGCGCCATCGACTTCAAAAAGGTGAACGACCGGTACAATGTGCTTCGCGAAACTGCGTCGGCTGATTTTTCCTATGAGTCATTCACGGCAGTGGGCGAATTCGAACATGCGATCCTTGAAGAAGCCATGGGGCTGCACGACAAGCTGCAGGACCGATATTGGGAGGCTCAGTCGGAGCGCAGCGCCGCCGAGGCCGAAATTGCGCGCCGCCGCGCATTGCTTCTCGCCGTCGCGGGCGCTGCGACCTGCCTGTTCCTTCTGGCAAATTTGATGGGCGCTAAAGATTAGTGCTGATTGCCGCCGCTCGACCGCCACCACAGCGACATGCAGGACAGGCCGGCGTCGATCCGGCCGATTTCATCGACGGGAAGCGGGACGACGGGAAATCCTTGCCGTTCAATGGCCGCCGTCAACAACCTTGGGACATTTGACGGGGTGAAGTGAACGGAGGATTTCTGGCTCATCGTGGCCCATCAAGGGAGCGAAGATGAGACAGAAGTGAAGCCGCTAACCGGACGTTCCCCGATTTCGCGACTAAGTCTGAGATCGGCGAATTCCTGCCTGATGCGGTTGTCAGCGGGAACGTCTGATTTCGGGCTCCTTGCGGACGCTCGATACACGCGCAAAACTGCCACGGTCCATTGCGGGGGCGTTTGGTGGCGAAAGAGTATCCGAGCGGTCGAGAAGCGGAGCGCTTGCTGACCTCCTTCATCGACAAGTTCGACGATGAGGTCGTCGCGTCAATTCGCGCCGCTAGATCGGCTCTGCGGAAGAAGATGCCCGCCGCGATTGAACAAATCTACGACAACTACAACTTCCTCGCGATCGGATTTTGCACGACCGAGCGCACGTCAGATTGCGTCGTGTCGTTGGCGGCAAGCGCGAAAGGCGTGGCGCTTTCCTTCTATCGCGGCGCCGATCTGGCAGACCCGAACCGGATATTGCATGGCTCCGGCGTACAGAACCGCTTTGTGCGCTTGGAGGACGCGAAGACCCTCGCGCGAAAGGAAGTGGACGCAATGATCGACGCTGCGCTTGCAAACGCAAGCACGCCAATGCCTCCGACCGGAAAAGGCAAGACGCTCGTGAAGTCAATATCCGCCAAACAACGTCCGAGACGGGCGCCGCAAGAGCGAGCATGACGACAGCAATGGGCGAATTGTGGCCGATGCCCGCGAAGCGGGAGAAACGTCTGCTATCGGGTGGTCTTTGGCCTGACGGCGCTGACGACCGCTTCGGGGATGTTGAGCCCTTCGTTTATTAATTCGCACCCTGAACAATCGGCTCGCCGCGCGCTTCCCTCAGCGCACTCGAGACAACGGGCTCCTTCCAATATTCGTGAAACCAGCGACGCAGCCAGGGATCGTCGCCCGCGATCGCATCGCGCGCGGCGCCGAGCTGGACTTGAGCACCCGCGGCTTCGCTGTTCGCGCCGACGGATGCCAAGGGCGCCGCTTGCAGGCGAACGTCGGACAGCATCCCGATCAACTGGTCGACATAAGCGCCATCGCGCATCGGCCGGCCGTGTCCGGGCGCCAGCACGGCGAAATCGAGCGCCAGAATTTGATGCAACACCTCGATCCATTCCGCCGGATAGACGTTGAAGCCGTAGGGTATGGGGGCCACCACAACGTCGCCAGTCGACACCACGCGCTGCCGCGGCAACCAGACAATCGCATCACCGGCCGTATTCGCGCGTCCGAGAAACATGATCTCGACCGGGTGTGATCTGTCGGGCAGGGTAAGGCGGCGTTCAAACACCTCGGTTGGCGCCACGCGGCGAGCGACAGACATTTCACGCCCGAATTGTTCGTATTCCCGCGCCGCCTGGGCGAAGCCGGCGCGTTCCCTTTCGCTCAATCTTTGATCCTGCGAGGCGGACCGCAGGTAGTCGATGCCGCCTTGAATATTCTCCATATAGGCCGCATTGGCCTCGGCATTGTCGCCTGGCATGAAGCGGTCGGCGTCTGCGCTCGCCAGCATGTCGCGCGTCGGCGCTGTGGAAATCACCCGGGCGCGCGGCCATTCCTCGAGCAGCCGCGAAACGCCGAGGGCGTGATCGCCATGCCAGTGGGTGATGATGATCGCCGTCACGGGCTTGCCGGTGATCGAGCGCACAAGAGCGATGACCTCTTCGGCGCCTGCAGGCGAGCCGCCGCTGTCGACGAGGATCACGCCGCGCGCCTGTTCGATCACTTCGACATTGCCGCGCGGCTGAACGTGGAAATCGTCGCCTTGATTGAGCGCGTGCACCCCAGGAGCAAGCCGTTCAACCTGAAAGCCGTAGGCGCTGCCGGCTTGGGCCAGCACCTGTCCATCAGTCCAAGGTGGGCTGGCGCAGGCCATCAGAAGTGAGGCCAAGAGGGAGGACGCGATCAAACGCATCATTCAAGTCTAGGCGGCGACATGAACGCTGGCCATGCGTTCCGACGCGTTTTCATGGCTGATCGTCGCAGGGCGCTGGCGTGCTCTAAAAACCTGCTCAGGCGATTGAACCAGGAAATGTCGGCGATGGGGGGATCCCAAATTTCATGACCGCTTTCGGGCGTTTCCTGTC
>JANNSX010000002.1:0-8838 GCA_031403155.1 Hyphomicrobiaceae bacterium | reverse complement strand
TACCTGCGTAGACTTTGAGCTTAGCGCTTCGTTCGAGCGAATCCTTGCCTTGCATACGGGACATCCTTCCCTGGCATCTGTTCAGGACAAGCGCAGAAGGGACGACCGGACCAGGCTACTTCACGGTTCTCACCGTGGGGCGACACGGCCCGGGCCATCCCGCCCCGGGGTGGACGGCCGACCTCCCCGCACCACCCCCCACACTGACGCGATTCGGGACAAAACCAACATGCACGGGGCGACCGGCAGGTCGCCCTTCTCCTCTCGGCATCGACAACCATTGTGGTGTCCAAAGGGAGGGCGACCGCCGGTCGCCCCTACATGACAAACCGCCACTTCTGGCTCAAGCATCGAAATGGGTCCCGGGCACATGGCCCGGGATGACAATATGGGGTGGGGCAACCGCTATTGGTCTGCTCGAAAAACCGGCAAAGGAGACGAGTCCTTGATCGACGTCTATGTCCGCCCGACGACGCTCACGCAGCGGGCCACCGTGATGCTGGAGGAATGCGGCCTCCCCTACCGGGCGATCCCCGTGCCCTTCGGCTCGACCGATCCGGCCTATGTCGCGACCGGCGCGCGCGGCAAGACGCCGGCCATCGTCGATCACGATATCCCGGGCGGCCCGATGACGCTCACGCAATCGGTCGCCATTCTCCTCTACCTCGCGGAGAAGTCAGGCAAGCTGCTGCCCTCAGACCCAATCGCCCGGGCAAAGTGCCTGGAATGGACGATGATGCTCGCAACCGACGTCTATCCGCCCTATGCCGCCGTCTACTTCATGACCTGGCTCGACGAGCCCAACATGAAAGCCGCCGCCCATTTCGAGGATCAAACCATCAAGGAGTACGCTGCCTTCGATGCCTGGCTCGGAGAAGCTCCCTTTGCCGGCGGCGACACCTTCACGATTGCCGATATCGCGGGGTATCCCTCAGCCGTGCTCGGCCTGGAAGACCTGCCGGCGCTGCGGCGCTTCAAGAACCTCCGCCGCTGGATGGATGTGGTTGGTGCGCGCCCCAAGGTGAAGGCTGGCATGGCCGCCGTCGGCCAGGGCCGGCCGCGGGGGCTCATTGCGTCGCGGGGGGAGTAGGGGACAGCCGCGGAGGCGAACATGACAGGAGGCGGAGCCGTGTCGGCGGGGTGGGGTGCTGTGCAAGGTGGGGCTGGGTGACGGCGGCTTGTTCAATGGAGTGTCGACGACTACGCAGATGAGACGTAATCGCACGAATTTCAGGGTCAACTTGTGACTTCCGCGTAGAGTTTGGCAAGGGCCTCGTAGGCCGCTTCTGCGTCGAGTTGAGTCTTTGATCGCACGTCATTCGGCGGCGGTGACCCCACCATATCCGCGATACCCGCCTCTGACGTGTTCAGTACCGCTTCCGCCAAAGGCCGCAACCGATGAAGCACTCCCGGGGGTATTTGGCTTTCAGATCTCTCGATCACCAACGTGAGGATTCGCGGTGAGAGAACCGCGTCGCCTCTCAGGTGCGGCATATCAGTTCGATACTTCGCCAGTATCTGCTTGATCTGCTCAAGCGCGGCGCAGTAGCTGTCGTCCCGCTTAGACTGGTTTGTCATCGAATGTTGTTCCCACGGTCGCGCTCACGATAGCTGTGCGCTCCTGTTGAGGGCAAGCTCCGGTCACGCCCTGTGGTGCTGGGTCAAAATCGTTCAATCCATTCTCGTGCCGACTACTCATAGCAACGCGCATATCCTCTCACCCGCTCGCGACCGCACCGAAATCCGCCTTCTCCCATGGGGAGAAGGTGGCCGAAGGCCGGAAGAGGGGGTACGATCTGCCTCATGGAAAAAGGTCTAACAACACGGCGAGGCGGATGGACGTTTTTCCCTGTGTGAGTCCTTACCCCCTCTCCCGCCTATCGGCACCCTCCCCCCATGGGGGAGGGCGGATGCGGAGCCGTCTCGACCTGACCTGAGGCTTTCGCAAAAGGGCCCAGTCAAATCATATGCCCGCTGGTATCACTCCACCCGCCCCCGATACACCGCCACCCTGATCCCGCCATGCAGCACCGGCGCGCCGGGCGGCTCGAACGGCAACCCGGTCGCCTTCGCCAGTGACGGTTCGCTGGTGATCAAGCCGACGCGCCATCCCGCAAACCGCGACGCCAGCACGTCGCCGAGCTTGCGGTAGAGACCCTGTAGTTTCTGCCGCTCGCCGATGCGGCTGCCATAGGGCGGGTTGGTGATGACGAGGCCGGGCGGGCCTTCGGGCGGAGCGAGATCGGCGAGGTCGCGCGGCTCGAAGCTGCACCATGCGGCGACGCCGGCGCGCTCGGCATTCTCTCTGGCCATGCGGATCGCGCCTGCATCGCGGTCGCTGCCATGGAAGCGCGTCGAGGGTGCGATAGGCTTTACCGCGCTCCGCATCTTCTCCCACGTCGCAGCATCGAACGTCGCCAGCTCCTCGAAGGCAAACCGCCGCGACCGCCCCGGCATCAAGCCACACGCGATCTCCGCCGCCTCGATGACGAAGGTGCCGGAGCCGCACATCGGATCGACGACCGGCTCGTCGCCCTTGTATCCGCACTGGCGCAGAAACAGCGCCGCCATATTCTCGCGCATCGGCGCCTTGGCGACGGCCGGCTTGTGGCCGCGCTTGTGCAGCGGCTCGCCGGATGTGTCGATCCCAATCGTGCAGATGTCGCGCTCGAGCCGCGCCTTGACGACGACCTCGGCGTCATCGCTCTCGGGCGCGCCCAATTCCTCCCGGATCGCCCGCGCGACGCGCTCGGCCACCCCGCCCGAATGATAGAGGCGCGACTTCGTGCAAGAGGCTTCCACCCGGAACGGCCGGTCCTTGCGCAGCACCTCGCCCCACGCCACTTTCCGCGACCGCTTGTCGAGCTCCGAGAACTGCTCCGCCCGGAAGCTCGCGATGCGCGCCAGCACGCGGGCCGGGCCCCGAAGCTCCAGATTGGCCCGCCAGACTTCGGACCAGCCGCCCTTCAACGTCACGCCGCCCGGTATCGTGCGCGCCTCGCGAAAGCCTTTCTCGCGCGCCTCCGCGCAGAGCACGGATTCCAGACCAGGTGCTGCGACGAGGAAGATGTCGAGGTCGGTGGGGGTGGGCATAACGTGCAGGAGTAGCGCGTTTCCCGCCCCGACCGGAAGAGGTGCGACGAATGGTATGCGACGAGTGGCGCAATCCGGGTGCTCGTCGGACACCCGTGGATGCTTGCTTCCGCAAGCATGACGGGGGTTTCCGCAACGCAAGTTAGCAGCCGCAAACACTGCGATGTGATCCGACGTATTGACGTCGCGCCCAGGCTGCCTGAGAAATCCGGTGCTAGCCCAAGGAGCCCCCATGTCCCTTCTGACCGACGCCGGCATCCGCAAGATCGCGACCTTCATCGAGGACTCCCACATCGAGGGCGGCAAAGCCGCCGAGCCGCCGCTCCGCATGGTGGCGGTCGCCGCCGTCCTCGCCAACCCCTGGGCCGGGCGCGGCTTCGTCGAGGATCTGAAACCCGAAATCCATCGCATCGCGCCCATCCTCGGCGACGTGTTGACCGATGAAATCCTGAAACACACCGGCGGCGGCGAGGCCGTCGAGGGCTACGGCAAGGCGGCCGTCGTCGGCGCCGATGGCGAGGTTGAGCACGCGTCCGCGCTGATCCACACGCTCCGCTTCGGTAACCGCTATCGCAAAGCCGTCGGCGCGAAAAGCTACTTGAGTTTCACGAACGTCCGCGGCGGGCCGGGCGTGGCGATCGCGCTGCCGATGATGCACAAGCTCGACGAGGGCAAGCGCTCGCACTACCTCACCATCCAGTTCTCCATTCCCGACGCGCCGGCTTCGGGTGAGATCGTCGTGGCGCTCGGCGCCTCCGTCGGCGGGCGGCCGCATCACCGGATCGGTGACCGCTACCAGGATCTGAAGGAGCTTGGTAGCACCGATGCCGTTTGAGACATTGACACTGAGCGCAGATCAAATCGACGGCGCCGCCGCCATCTTCGAAAAGGCGCGGCGGACGAACACGCTGATCGACGGCCTGCCGGCAGACGTCGCCCCGCGCAATCTTACCGACGCCTACGCCATCCAGGACCGCCTCGTCGCGCGCCTCGGGTGGGCGACGCGCGGCTGGTTCTGCGGCTGCACGAATGTCGAAATCCAGCGAATGCTGAAGCTCGACGGGCCGTATTGCGCGCGGCTGTTCACGAGCGCCGTGAAGGCGAGCCCCGCGACGCTCAGCCAGTCCGACTATCCCCCGATCATTCTGGAGAGCGAGTTCGCCTTTCTTCTCAACAAGGACCTGCCGCCGCGCGCCGGGCCCTACACGCGTGAGGAGGTGATGGCGGCGGTCGAGAGCGTGCATCCCTCGATCGAGGTCGTCGCGGGCTATCTCAAGGATTGGCCCAACCAGGACGTCTTTGCCGTCATCGCCGACAACGGCACGGATGGGGCGCTCGTCCATGGGGAGGGCGTCACGGCGTGGCGCGGCATCGATCTGCCGTCGGTCGACGTGCGCCTTTCCGTCAACGGCGTCGAGGCTCGGCGCGGCACCGGTCGCAATGTCCTCGGCGATCCCGTGGCCGCCCTCGTCTGGCTCGCCAATCTGCGCCGGGAAGCCGGAGACGGCCTCAAGGCCGGCCACATCCACAACACCGGCACGGCGACCTCGATCATGCCGGCCGGGCCGGGCGATCGGGTGGTCGCCGATTTCGGGCCGCTGGGGCAGGCGGAGTTGGCGATCGCGTAGCATGAAGCTTGTTTGAAGCTTGAAGCAATAGCGACTATTGTCCCACTTATGCAAGACGACTCCCAAGCCATGCCTGTCGATCTCGAGATCATCGCCGGCCATGAGGCGGGCGATCACAAGATCGATTTGAGACTTTGGCTCCGGATGCTCTCGACGGTGACGCTCATCACCGCCGAGGTGCGAAAGCGCCTGCGGGAAGAGTTCGCAATCACACTGCCGCAGTTCGATCTGCTGGCGCAACTCGAACGCGAGCCGGAGGGCTTGAGGCTCGGCGAGCTGTCGAAGCGCATGATGGTGACGAACGGTAACATCACGGGTGTGCTCGACCGGCTCGAGGCCGATGGTCTGGTCGCGCGCGAGACTTTGCTCGCAGACCGCCGCGTGACCTTCGCGCAGCTGACGCCCGAGGGGCGAGCAAAGTTCCGCCGCTACGCCAAGGCGCATGAGTCCTGGATCCGCGCGCTGCTCGCCGATGTCGCGCCGGCCGAGAAAAAGCGGCTTGTCGCCGAGCTGGCGCATGTGAAGGCGTCGGTGGTGAAGGGTGCGCGTGGGGCCGGGTAGAGCGCCCTTCAGCGGCCCTTCTTCGACGGATCGATCCATTTGCCGAGAAGTGCGGTCTCCTGTGGCTCGTAGCCGAGTGCATCGTAGAAGGCGAGCACGGGCTCGTTGCCGTGGCGCACGAACAGATTGACCTTCCACACGCTCCGATCGAGCAGCCAGCGCTCGGCAGCCTGCATCATCTCGCGGCCGAGGCCCTTTCGCTTGAAGGCGGGATCGACGGACAGATAGTAGACGATGCCGCGATGGCCGTCGTGACCGACCATCAGGCTCGCAGCGATCCGGCCATCGAGAACCCCCACAAGCACATCGGACGCCGGCCCGCTCCGCGCAAAGGCGAGATCGCGCGCCGGATCGTTCCATGGCCGCGTCAGACCTGAGGCGTGCCAAAGCGCGATGACCGAAGCCTCCTCGCCATCGGCGATAGGGCGAACAGTGAGGTTCTCACCGCTCACAGCATCTTGCCGGGGTTGAGGATGTTTTGCGGATCGAGTGCGCGCTTGATCGACCGCATCATCTCGATTTCTGTTGCGCTCTTCACCTTCACAAGCTGCTCGCGCTTCAATCGCCCGATTCCATGCTCGGCCGAGATCGAGCCGCCAAGCTCCAGCACCAGATCGTAGAGCGGCCCGGAGATATCCCACCAGCGGCGCATGAACTCGGCCTGGTCCATGCCGGTGGGCTGGCTGACGTTGTAGTGGAGATTGCCGTCGCCGAAGTGGCCGAAGGAGAGCGGTCGCGCACCGGGCATCGATTTCTCGATGAGCACATTTCCGCGCTCGATCATTTCCGGAATGCGGGCGACCGGCACGGACACGTCATGCTTGAGGGAGCCACCCTCGAGCCGCTGCGTATCGGGCAGCGACTCCCGCAGGCGCCAGAGCGCGGCCTGCTGGTCGAGCGATTGGGCAATCACCGCGTCCTCGGCGAGCCCGCTCTCCAGCGCGCCGCCGATGATCTGCTCGGCGAGCGCGAAGCTGTCGCCCTCACCCTGATAACCGGCGACGTCCATCAGCACATACCAATTGTGCGAGCGGTTGAGTGGATTTCGAGCACCCTGCACATGCCGCTCGAGGAAGGTCAAGGCGAGCGCCGGCAGCGCCTCGAAGGCCGTGAGCGCAGGCCCCGACCGCTGGCGCGCGTCCCGGAAAAAAGTGCCAACCGCCTCGATGCTCGCAAACCCCACAAAGGCCGTCGTTGTCTCCGCCGGTTTCGGCCAGAGCTTCAACACCGCCGCCGTGATGAGGCCAAGCGTGCCCTCAGCCCCGATGAAGAGATGCTTCAGGTCGTAGCCCGTATTGTCCTTGCGCAGCGCGCGCAGACCATTCCAGACCTCGCCGCTCGCCAGCACCACCTCGAGCCCCAGCACCATGTCGCGCGCGTTGCCGTAGGCGAGCACGGCGACGCCGCCGGCATTGGTCGAGAGATTGCCGCCGATCGTGCAGGTGCCTTCCGAGGCGAGGCTCAGCGGGAAGAGCCGGTCAACATTTTCGGCCGCCTCCTGGACGCGCTGCAGCGTGACCCCGGCTTCGGCGATGAGCGTGTTGCCCTCGGGGTCGACAGTCCTGATCTTGTCGAGCCGGCCGAGGCTGACGACGATCTCGGCGCCGTCCTCGAAGGGAATTTGCCCGCCGACGAGCCCGGTATTGCCACCTTGGGGCACGATGGGTGTATCGGTCTCGCTCGCGAGCTTCAGGATCGTCGCCACCTCTTCGACCGATCCTGGCCGTAGCACCAGCGGCGTCACGCCTTTGAAAAGCCCACGCCACTCCGTGAGATAAGCGGCCTGCGCCGCCGGATCGCGAATGGCATGCTTCTCGCCGACGATCGCGGCGAAGCGCGCGAGGGTCTCGGCGCTGGGCGGTTTACGGACGGGGGATGGGCGATCCTGGGCCATGTTCGCCATGGGGCCAGAGGGGAGGGGAGGCGTCAAGGGTGGCCGCCGAGCTTGCGAAATGCCGCGAGGTCTGGCAGCGATTCAGTGTCGCTTGAGGTGGAGTGAGGGCGGATGAAAATCACCGGTATCGAGGTCATCGAGCTGCGCGTGCCCGGCTGGACGGGCACGGGCTTCGACGGCTCCTATGACAACTGCGTCATCCGCGTCGACACCGACGACGGCCTCACCGGCATTGGCGAGGTGGACAGCGTGCCCTCCGTCATCAAGGCCATCGTCGAGGCGCCACGCTCGCACACCCACGCCATGGGCTTGAAGGAGGTCATCGTCGGCGAGGATCCGGCGAACGTCGAAGCGCTCTGGGAGAAGATGTACGACTGGACATTCTACTACGGCCGGCGCGGCGTCGTGATCCACGCCATCAGCGGCGTCGACATCGCGTTGTGGGATCTGAAGGGCAAGGCCGAGGGTAAGCCGGTGCATGCGCTGCTTGGCACGAAGCAGCGCGACAGCCTGCTCGCTTACGGCACGATCTATCCATTGGGGAAGACGCCGGACGAAGTGAGGCGGAACATCGATCGCGGCCTCGCGATGGGCCTGCGGGCCATCAAGATCGCCGCCGACCCGTTCTGGCGCGATGATCTCGAGCTGACGGCGTCGCTCATTCGCACGGCGCGCCAGCATGTCGGCGACGGCATCCGGCTGATGGTCGATTGCGCCACCGCCTGGACGAAGGCCGAGGACGGCGTGCCGCTGATGCCGGTCTTCGCCGAGAATAAATTCGAATGGGTCGAAGCGCCGCTGCCGATCGACGATCTGAAGGGACACGCCAAGTTCCAAGGCTTCGGCGTGCCGATCGGCGCGGGCGATCTGGGTCTGACGACGCGCTTCGAGTACGAGGAAATGTTCCGGTTAGGCAAGGCGGACATCGCGCAGCCGGACGTCACGATGTGCGGCGGGCTCACCGAGCTCACGCGCATCGCCAAGCTTGCCAAGCGCCGCAAGAAGCGCGTGGTGCCGCACGGCTACAAGTCGAATATCACGATTGCCGCGAACCTGGCGTTCCTCGCTCAGCACGCGGACGACGAGCCGGCCGAGTATTCGACGAGCCAGTCGCCGTTGCGGTGGGAGTTGACGAACGAGGCCTTCGAGATCGGCAAGGACGGCCGCATCGCCGTGCCCAATGCGCCGGGGCTTGGGGTGAGTTTGAGCGAGGCGGCGGTGGGCAAGTTCCGGGTTGGGTAGTGTGCTTGCGCTGGCCATGCGCGCCACGCCTCGCGGTGGGCGGTCGCCCGCCGGGCATCGGCCTAGGCAATGACCTCCCTTGTGGCTACCCCACACCCTACCCTCTCCCCGCTGAAGCGGGGAGAGGCAGAAGCGCGGTGCGTCCCTGACATGTGAGGTGAGCACAACTCTCGCCGCCTCTCCCCGTAGCGAAGCGTACGGGGAGAGGGCAGGGTGAGGGGCGGCGGCAGAACGCAAGGCCAGCCACGCCCGCCACGACGTGCGCCAAGACGGGCGACCGCCGGTCGCTCTTCAAGGGTTGGCCTCGGCAATGACCTCCCTTGTGGCCGCCCCTCACCCTCCCCTCTCCCCGCTGAAGCGGGGAGAGGCAGAAGCGCGGTGCGTCCCTGACATGTGAGGTGAGCACAACTCTCGCCGCCT
>JANNSX010000001.1:0-15609 GCA_031403155.1 Hyphomicrobiaceae bacterium | reverse complement strand
TCTGAACATAACGCCACACTAAGCCATTGACTCGTCTAGTGTCCTTATCGATCCCGAAGTTCGCGCTGAGCCCGCAGCTTGATCTGACGAACTTCGGGATCGGGACACTAGAGCACTTTCCGGCCAAGTGGAAACCGGTTGGCCGAAAGGAAGTGCTCAAAGCCGAAACGCCCCTGCGTCAAGGCGTCCGGGCATCCTCCTGTTGGCCCTGCGTTACCGCTTGCGGCACCCTGCCCATCCCTCTAGCATTAACTCGACTGCGCGGGCCTCACATCCGACCGAACGGGCACACCGGCGTTCATGATATCCCCTGGTTCGAGCAAGGAGAATTGGCGGCTCAGCCTCGTCAATTTGCCGCGATACCCTAAGCGCCTGCTGCTCGTTCTCAACGATTTTCTGCTGCTGACGCTCTCGCTCTGGGCGGGGTTCTCGCTGCGCCTGAACGAGCTCTACCTGCCACCGGACTTGCCCTTCGCTCTCGTCCTCTTGGCCGGCCCCATCATCGGGCTTGCGACCTTCCAGAGCCTCGGCCTTTATCGCCTCGTCACGCGCTTCATCGGCCCGCAGGGGGCGACGCGGATCTTCCTCGCTGTCGCGCTCGGCGTCCTCATCTGGGTGCTGTTCATCCAGCTCTCGGGCGTCAAGGGATTGCTGCCGCGCTCGACGATCGTCATGTATGGCGTGCTCTCGGCAGCCCTCGTCTGGGCCAGCCGGCAGGTCGCGGGCTGGATCTTGCGCGGCGTGCCGCACGCAACGCCCGCCCGCTTCGACCAGGCCCGCAAGCACGTCATCATCTACGGCGCCGGCGTCACCGGTGTGCAGCTGCTGCAGGCGCTGCGGTTGTCGCACGACTATCTGCCCGTCGGCTTCATGGACGAGAACCAGAATCTCTGGGGCCAGATGGTCGGTGGCTTGAAGGTCTACAAGCCGCAGAAGATCTCCAAGCTCATCCAGCGCGAGGGCGTGGAAGAAGTACTGCTCGCCGTGCCGGAATCAACACGCGCGCACCGGCGCAATATCATCAAGCAGCTCGAGCCCTATCCGGTGCGCGTGCGCACGCTGCCGGCCATGGCCGATATCGCCACCGGCAAGGTCCGGATCAGCGACCTGCGCGAGATCAGCGCGGATGATCTCCTGGGCCGCGATCCGGTGCCGCCGGACCCCGAACTTATCGAGCGCACCATCCGCGACAAGGCCGTGCTCGTGACGGGCGCGGGCGGCTCGATCGGTGCGGAATTGACGCGCCAGATCGTCAAGCAGCGCCCGACCCGCCTCGTCCTGCTCGATGTCTCGGAGGTCGCGCTCTACCAGATCGAGAGCGAGGTTCGGCAAAGCTTGCAACAGCCGGTCGCCACCGAGGAATTACTCGGGACAGAGCCCGCGCCCAATCTCGAGATCGTCGCCGTACTGGGCTCCATCCTCGACGACAGCCTGATCCGCCGCACCATCCGCCAGCACCGCATCTGCACGATCTTCCACGCCGCCGCCTACAAGCATGTGCCGATCGTCGAGCACAACCCGATCACCGGCATCCGCAACAACACTTACGGCACCCGCGTGCTGACAGAAGCCTCGCGAGACCTGGGCGTCGAGCGTGTCGTGCTTATTTCGACCGACAAGGCGGTCAGGCCGACGAACATCATGGGCGCGAGCAAGCGCCTGGCCGAGCTGGTGCTGCAGGCCCATGCCGGCGAAACCGCCTGCCGGACCATTTTCACCATGGTCCGCTTCGGCAACGTGCTCGACTCATCCGGATCGGTGGTGAAGCTCTTCCGCAAGCAGATCGAGGACGGCGGCCCCGTCACCGTCACGCATCCCGATATGATCCGCTACTTCATGTCGATCCCCGAGGCAGCCGAGCTCGTGATCCAGGCCGGCGCCATGGCTAGGGGCGGCGAGGTCTTCGTGCTCGATATGGGCGAACCCGTGAAGATCGATCATCTGGCGCGCTCGATGATCCGCCTGATGGGCCTCGAGGTGCGCGACGAAGGCAATCCCGACGGCGACATCGCCATCGAGTACACGGGCCTCCGCCATGGCGAGAAGCTCTACGAGGAGTTGCTCATTTCCGAGAACACGACCGGCACGCTGCATCCGCGCATCAAGCGAAGCTGGGAGCCGTCGATGACCTTAGCCGAGATCGAGAAGGAGCTCGGCTCCCTCGACAAGGCCATGGGCCTGGAAGATGTCGAGGCGATCCACGCCGTATTGAAGCGGACCGTCGAAGGCTACACGCCCGAAACCCGGCACCTCGCAAAGGCCGCGGCAGCCGAGGCGACTCCCGCCGGACGCCGGTTGCTGCATTGACCGCTGCCGGGCCGGGTGCTGACGCGAAACCGCAGAAGCTGGCGATCGTTGCCTCCTTCGCGCCCTCACTCATCAATTTCCGCTTTCAGCTGCTGAGCGACATTCGCGCCGCCGGTCACCAGGTGCTGTGCCTGGCCCCGGATTTCGATGCAGCGATCATCGAGACGCTGACGAAAGCGGGCCTGGAGACCGCGCCGCTCCCTCTTCAGCGCACAGGCCTCAATCCGCTGGCCGATCTCGAGACAGTGAAAAAGCTGACGGGTATTCTTCGCGAGTTTCGGCCCGACGTCGTCACCGGTTACACGCCCAAGGCCGCCATCTACAGCGCCATTGCCGGTGCTGCGGCGCAGGTGCCGCGCCGCGTGCCGATGATCACCGGCCTTGGCTACGCCTTCCTCAAATCCTGGAGCCCGAAGATCATCGCCGTGCGCCAGGCGACGAAGGCGCTCTACCGCCGTGCCTTCCGTGTCTCGACGGGCGCCATCTTCCAGAATAAGGACGATCTCGCACTGCTCCGATCTCTCGGCCTCGTGCCCTCCGACCTGCCACTGACGATCGTTGGCGGCTCCGGCGTCGACATGGATAAATTTGCGCAGGCGCCCTTGCCACCGTTGGGCGAGGCCGGCCCGACCTTCCTGCTGATCGCCCGCCTCGTCCGCTACAAGGGCATCTTCGAATACTGCGAGGCGGCGCGGATGCTCGCCGGGAAGGGCCGGAAGGCGAGATACGTGCTGATCGGTCCCGGCGAGGGCGGGCCGGCGGGCTTTCCGGCGGACGAGCTCGCGCGCTATGCCGACATCGTCACTTACCTCGGCCCCAGGGACGATGTCCGCCCCTTCATCCGCGATTGCCACGTTTACGTCCTCCCCTCCTATGGCGAGGGCATGCCGCGCACGAGCCTGGAGGCGCTGGCCATCGGCCGGCCGATCGTCACGACCGACGTCAACGGCTGCCGCGATACGGTCGAGGACGGCGTCAATGGCTTCATGGTGCCGGTCCGCGATGCGGCAGCGCTTGCTCAGGCGATGGAGCGCTTCATCACCGATCCGGCCCTCATAACGTCCATGGCCGAGGCTAGCCGCCGGAAGGGCGAGCGGGAGTATGATGTTCGCGTGGTGAACAAGGCGACGCGGGCGGCCTTGGGTTTGGGGTAGCCCTGCCGCGGATCACCTGCTAATCCGGGATTCTGGAGAAAATCGCTCGTGTCCATCAGCCCGCTCATGAAGAAATCCGCCGCAGGCGCTGCGATAGCCACCGGCACTTGGCCGTACTATGCCGAGGACGAGATCGCCGCCGCAACCGAGGTGCTGGCCTCCGGCCGCGTCAACCAGTGGACGGGCGAGAAGGTCAAGGCGTTCGAGCGGGCCTTCGCCACTTACATCGGTCAGCCGCACGCCGTCGCCACATTCAACGGCACGGTGGCGCTCGAGCTGGCGCTGATAGCGCTCGGCATCGGACCGGGCGACGAGGTGATCGTCACGCCGCGGAGCTTCATCGCCTCGGCCTCCGCCGTGACCACCGTCGGAGCAACTCCCATCTTCGCCGATGTCGATCGCGACAGCGGCAACATCTCGGCTGAGACCATCGCGCTGATGATCACGCCGGAAACGCGCGCCATCCTGCCGGTGCATCTGGGCGGCTGGCCGGCCGACATGCCGGCGATCATGGCGCTCGCCAAGCAGCACAACCTCAAGGTCATCGAGGATTGCGCGCAGTCTCAGGGCGCCACCATCGATGGCCAGCATGCCGGCAGCTTCGGCGATGCCGCCGCCTTCTCCTTCTGCCAGGACAAGATCATGACGACCGGTGGCGAGGGTGGCTTGGTGCTCTTCCGCGATCGAGACGCCTGGTCGCGCGCCTGGAGCTACAAGGACCACGGCAAGAGCTATGCGCGCTCGACCGCGCCGGCCGAGAAGCCGGGCTTCCGCTTCGTGCACGACAGCATCGGCACGAACTGGCGCATGATCGAGATCCAGGCGGCGATCGGTCTCGTGCAGTTGGGCAAGCTCGAGCGCTGGAATGCCGAGCGCGCGCGGCGCGCCGAGATCTGGCGGTCGGCCTTCGCCGGGGCGCCGGTGCTGCGGGCTCCAGTTCCCCGCAAGGGTGTGCGTCACGCCTGGTACAAGTTGCACACCTATCTGGAGCCCGAGCTGTTGAAGTCCGGCGTCAAGCGCGACGACGTGCTCGCCGCCCTCGTCGCCAACGGCATCCGCGCCTTCTCGGGCGGCTGCTCGGAGATCTATCTCGAGAAGGCCTTCGCCGATCGGCGCGAGCCCACGCGCCCATTCGCCAAGGCACTCGGCGAGACGAACCTGATGTTCGAGGTGCATCCGACTCTGGATGAGTCGGTACTTACCGAAACCGCGCGCCGGGCGGCCGGGATCATTGCGGCCTTCGGGCGGGGCTCCTAGCCCTACCCGATGCCCACATCCCGTAAACCCCGGCTCATGATCGTCACGCTGACGCTCGACACCGGCGGCACCGAGCGGCACATCGCGGCGGTCGCGCCCAAGATTGCCGGGGGCGGCTTCGACGTGACAATCGTTTGCCTCGGCCGGCCGGGTGCGCAGGCCGAGGCCGTGCGGCGACAAGGCGTGCGGGTTGCCGGTCCGGCGCTCGGCACTCAACGCTTCACTACTTCGCGCGGCGGCACGGCGATCTCGCTCTCGGCCGGAACCGCGCTCCTCGCCAAGGAGCTCCTCACGCGCCGGCCCGACATCGCGCATTTCTTCCTGCCGCTGCCCTATCTGGTTGGTGGAGCGCTGTCTCGCTTCGCTCGTGTGCCGCATCTCGTCATGAGCCGCCGCAGCCAGAACGACTATCAGGCGAAGCGGCCCGGCCTCGCCCGGCGCGAGCACAGGTTGCATCGGCGCATGGATCTGATCCTCGCCAATTCCCGGCACGTCCACGACGAGCTTCTCGGCGAGGGTGCTGACCCAACCCGGACCGGCCTCATCTACAATGGCATCGATCTCGCGCGGTTCTCGGCGCCGCGGAACCGGCCTGATGTCCGCCGCCGCCTCGGCCTCGCGCCCGATGCACTGGTGCTGGCAATTGTCGCCAACCTCATCCCCTACAAAGGGCACGCCGATCTCATCGCGGCGCTCGGCGCGATCAAGGCGGAGCTTCCCGCCCAATGGCGCCTCCTCGTTATCGGCCGTGACGATGGCCTCGGATCACAGCTCCGCGACCAAGCCACCGGGCTCGGCATTGGCAGCAATATCCTCTGGCTCGGCGAACGCCAGGACATCCCCGAGTTGCTCGGCCTCTCGGACATCGGCCTCAACGTCAGCCACGAAGAAGGCTTCTCGAATGCCGTCATCGAGGGCATGGCGGCCGGGTTGGCGATGCTCGCCACTGACGCCGGCGGCAACAAGGAGGCAGCTCCCGATGACGTCGCGGGCCTCGTCGTCCCGCCTCGCAACCCGCAGGCGCTCGCCGACGCCATTGCCCGGCTGGCCGGTGATTCGCAGCTAAGGCACCGGTTGGGCGCGGAGGCACAAGAGCGTGCCAAACGCCTGTTCAGCCTCAAGTCTTGCGTTGGCCACTATCTAGAGGCCTATCGCGCGCTCCTGAATGGTGACCCTATGCCCGCATCGATCGATCCACGACAGATGCGTTTGGCCTCCAGCACCGCGTCGGGCTAGACTAAGCTGTCGCCCCGGCGCGGCGGCAGGGACAATCACGGCATGTGCGGTATCACGGGCTTCATCGACCTGAAGCGGCAGACCTCGGACGAGGGCCTTGCCGCGCAGGCCCGCCGCATGGCCGATTCCATGTTCCACCGCGGACCGGACGACAGCGGCACCTGGACGGATACCGCATCCGGTGTCGCCTTCGGGTTCCGGCGCCTATCGATCATCGACCTCTCGCCAGCCGGTCATCAGCCGATGGTCGCCGCCAAGGGCCGGCACGTCATCTGCTACAACGGCGAGGTCTACAACGCCGAGGACATCCGCCGCGAGCTCGGGCCCTTCGCACCCAACTGGCGCGGCCATTCCGACACCGAGGTGATGCTGGAGGCCTTCGCCACCTGGGGCGTCGAGCGGGGCGTCGAAAAGCTCATCGGCATGTTCGCCTTCGCGCTTTGGGAAACCGAGACACGCCGGCTCTGGCTGGTGCGCGACCGGCTCGGCATCAAGCCGCTCTATTGGGCGGAGATGGGCTCGACCTTCCTCTTCGGCTCGGAGTTGCGCGCGCTCAGAGCGCATCCGGCGTTCAAGGCGGAGATCGACCGCGATGCCACGGCGCTGTTCATGCGCCACAACTACTATCCGAACCCGCGCACGGTGTTTTCGGGCGTCCACCAACTGCCGCCCGGCCACATGCTCTGTCTCGAACCCGGCAAGCCCGCCCGCATCAAACCCTACTGGACGCTCGCCGACGTCGCGCGCCAGGGGCAGGTCTCGCCCTTCAAGGGTGATGAGATCGAAGCCTCGCAGGAATTGGAAACGCTCATCGCGGATGCCGTGAAGCGCCGCATGATCGCCGACGTGCCGCTCGGCGCGTTTCTCTCGGGCGGCTATGATTCCTCGACCGTCGTCGCGCTGATGCAGGCGCAGTCGAGCCGGCCTGTGAAGACGTTCTCGATCGGCTTTCACGAGGCGGGCTACAACGAGGCCGATCACGCGAAGGCCGTCGCCACGCATCTGGGCACCGATCACACCGAGCTCTATGTGACGGCAGAGGAGGCGCAGGGCGTCATCCCCAAGCTCGCCGACATTTATGACGAGCCCTTCGCGGATGCGTCTCAGATTCCAACCTATCTCGTATCCCAACTCGCCAGGCAGCACGTCACCGTCTCGCTTTCGGGAGATGGGGGCGATGAAGTGTTCGCCGGCTACAACCGCTACAGCCACGCGAGCCGCTTCAACGACACCATGGCGCGGATTCCATCCGGTCTGCGCCGCGCCGGCGCGGGCGCCATCAATGCGCTTCCCGCAGGCCTTTGGGATGGCGCGGCGCGTGCCATACCCAACCGCTTTCGGCCGCGCGCGTTGGCCGACAAGATGCAGAAGTTCGCCGATATCGCGACCGAGGATGGCGACGGCTTCTATCGGAAGCTCACGAGCCACTGGCCTGATCCGCAATCGATTGTCATCGGGGCAAGCGAGCCGCAGACCGTCATCTCCGACCCTGCCGTCAAGACCATCGTGCCCGGCTTCATCGAGCGCATGCAGTATCGCGACACGCTGACCTATCTGCCCGACGACATCCTGACGAAGGTCGATCGCGCCAGCATGGCCGTGTCGCTGGAAGCCCGCGTGCCGCTGCTCGATCACCGGGTCGTCGCACTTGCCTGGTCGATGCCGCTCAAATTCAAGCTCGAGGGCGGCTCGAGCAAGAAAGTGCTGCGCTCCGTGCTCTATCGCTACGTGCCGCCGAAACTCGTCGACCGGCCGAAGATGGGCTTCGGCGTGCCGATCGACACGTGGCTGCGTGGCCCGATCCGCGACTGGGCGGAGGATCTCCTCTCCGAAAAAAGCCTCCGGGACGGCGGCATCTTCGAACCCGCCCCCATCCGCAAACGCTGGGCCGAGCATCTGTCGGGTAAGCGCAACTGGCAGCACTCGCTGTGGAACGTGCTGATGTTCGAGGCCTGGCGGCGGCGGTGGGCCTGACGAAGCGATGAGAATCGTCGGCGGGACAATGCGCGGGCGCAAGCTCATGGCGCCCGAGGGCCAGGCGATCAGGCCGACCTCGGATCGCGTGCGGGAGTCCATTTTCAACATCCTGGCGCATGGCATCGAAGTCTTCGACCTCGACGGCGTCCGGGTGATCGATCTGTTTGCGGGTACGGGCGCGCTCGGACTCGAGGCTCTCTCGCGCGGCGCGAGCTTCTGCCTCTTCGTCGACGAGAGCGCGGAGGCGCGCGGCCTCATCCGCTCGAACGCGGATGCTTTGGGCGTTACGGGACAAACGCGGCTCTTCCGGCGCGACGCGACAAGCCTCGGTGCAACATCGACCGGCCAGTTCGGCCTCGCCTTCCTCGATCCTCCTTATGGGAAGGGACTTGGCGAGAAGACCCTCGCCGAGCTGCGCGATGGGGGCTGGATGCGGGCCGAGGCCATCCTCGTCGTCGAGGAGAGCGAGGGCGCATTTCGCGACATGCCGCCCGGCTATGATCTCCTCGACCGCCGCAGCTACGGCGACACCGAGGTGAGCTTCCTGCGCTTCACGGGAGCGAGCTCCCCGGCATGAAGCGCCTCCTTTCTCCACACATCGCCTCGATCAGGCGCGACGAAGCGCAAAGCCTCTGGCCGGTCGCCGGCTTCGGCATTTCCATGATCGTCGACTACGGCGCGCTCTACTACGCCTTCACGCTGCTCGCGCCCCATATCGGAACCGACCTCGGCTGGAGCTTGAGCTTCACCTTCGCCGGCCTGTCGATTGCCTTTTTCTGCGCTGGCCTCGCCGCGCCCTACACGGGCCGGCTGCTCGATCGCCATGGCGGCCGCCTCGTCATGTCGTGGGGCACGGTTGTGGCCGCTGTCGCACTTTCGCTCCTCGCGCTCGCCCAAGGTCGGTTAAGCTTCATCGCCGCCATCGTCCTGTGCGAGGTTGCCGGCACCGCCGTGCTCTACAACGCGGCCTTCACGACGCTCACCCAGATCTACGGCCACGGCGCCAGGCGGGCCATCACGTTCACGACTCTGGTGGCTGCCTTTTCCTCGACGATCTTCTGGCCGCTCGTCGGCCTGCTCCTCGAGTCCTACGATTGGCGCACCGTGACCTTTGTACTGGCGGGGCTCCTGCTCGCGATCTCGCTGCCGATCCATCTGATGCTGCCGGGGCCGCGGGTTGAGACACGTCCGATTGAGTCACCCGAAGCCGAAGCAGCCCGCGCCAAGTCCGAGCCGCCCATGCTCGAAGGCGCCGCCCGCCGCCGCGCCTTCATCCTCGTCTCGCTCTCCTTCAGCCTCACCAGCTTCGTCATCGCCTCGCTGCCGCTGCACCTCATCCCCGTACTGACGAGCCTCGGCTTCTCGACGGCCGTCGCCGTCATGCTCGGATCACTGATCGGCCCGAGTCAGTTCCTGGTTCGTTTCCTGGAAATGGTTGCCGGCCAGCGCTTGAGCGCCATTTCGGTCGGCTTGATCGCAGCCGCCCTCATTCCGCTCGGCCTCCTCATCCTGATGCTCGGCGGCACGAGCCTGGCGGTCGGCATCCTCTTCGCCGTCATCTACGGCATGGGCCAGGGTCTCGAGAGCATTGCCAAGGGCATCGTGCCGCTCGCTCTGTTCGGCACCAGCGGCTACGGCGCCATTCTCGGCAAGATCGCCATGGCCGGGCTCGTCGTCTCGGCGGGTGCCGCCTGGATCTTCTCGATCGTGCGCGAGAGCTATGGCCCGATGCCAGCACTCGCCCTCGTCACCGTCGCCGGCACCATCGCCGCCATCGCCTATCTCGGCATCCCCAAACCGCCGGAGGCGAAACCCGCATGACGGTCGCGGCCGACCAGCGCTTCTGGCCGTTGCAATGGCGCGCCTCGGGCCTCTACTCGGCGAGCGCGCTCTACGGCTTCACCAATGGCGCGCTGTTTCCGCTCATTGCGATCGCACTGGCCGAGTCGGGCGTCGACCAGGTCGACATCGGTTGGATCGCGTCCGCCTACTATGCCGGCGCATTTCTTGCCGCCCTCACCTTCGCGCCAGTCGTGAGATTAATCGGCTACCGCTGGTCGATGCTGCTCATCGCCGTCATCGGCAGCGCCAGCGCGGCGGCGGCGGCCATTCTGCCGCTCCCCTTCTGGGGCTGGATCGGTATCCGCCTCGCCTTCGGCTACGCGGCTTCCGGTGTCTACATCGTCATCGATTCCTGGCTCGGCAGTCTTTCCGGCGTGAGCAACCGCGGCCGGATGCTCGGCATCAACGAGGGATTGCGCACGGCACTCGCTTCGGCCGGCCAATTGCTTGTCGCCTTCGCGCAAGGCGGGCTCGGCATTCTGATCGCGGCGGGGAGCATGCTGCTCGCGGGCTTTCCCGTGCTGACGACGCCCGAGCCGGTGATCCCGCGCGAGCGGCGGGCGCGGCAGAGCAACGGCTTCGTGATCGCGCTCCGCAACGTGCCGGTCGTCGCGATGATCGTGCTCTCCGGCCTCACCATCTCGGTGCTCTATGCCATGTCGGCGCTCTTCGCGCGCGAGGCCAGGCTATCGCCGGCAGAGACCGCGGCCTTCCTGCTCGTGACCATCGTCGCCGGCGCCATCTCGCAGAACGTGCTCGGCGCGCTGACCGATCTGTTCGGCCGCGCCATTGTCATCTCGCTGGCGGCGGCCATCGGGTTCGTGGCGGCCGGGGTGCTCGTGCTCGGCTACTGCGAAGGCTTTCTCGCGATTACCGTCGCAGGCTCCGTCGTGACGGCGGCGACTTTTCCCATCTACGCGCTATCGCTCGCCCGCCTCATCGATGTCGTCCGGCCGGCGGAGGTCGTGTCCGCCACCGGCGTCGCGGTCGTCGGCTACACGAGCGGGGCGACCTTCGGCCCGGTGCTCGCCGGCTACGCCATGAGCATCACCGGTGCCGCGGGGTTCTATGGGTTTTTGGCCGTCGGGCTTTGGCTCGTCTCGGCCATCTCGCTCGGCGAGGCGTTCAGGCGGCGATGAAACACTACCGCCGCCCGAACAACCGCTCGATGTCCGTGAGCTTCAGCTCCACATAGGTCGGGCGGCCGTGGTTGCATTGGCCGGAGTTGGGCGTCGCTTCCATCTCGCGGAGCAGTGCGTTCATCTCTGGCCCCGTCAGGCGGCGGCCCGCCCTGACGCTGCCGTGGCAGGCCATGAGCGAGGCGACGCGCTCGAGGCGAGCCTTTAGGCCACCGGAGACACCGGCCGAAATCTCGTCGGCCAGATCCCTGACGACGCCCTTGATGTCCATCTCGCCCAGCAGCGCCGGCGTCTCGCGGACGAGGACGGCGCCGGGACCGAAGCGCTCGATGGTGAGGCCGAGCTCGGCGAGCTCGCCTGCATTGGCCTCGAGCTCGGCCGCTTGCGCGGGATCGAGATCGACGACCTCCGGGATCAGCAGCATCTGGCTATGCACGCCGCCATTCTCGAGTGCCGCCTTCATGCGCTCGTAGACGAGGCGCTCGTGGGCGGCGTGCTGGTCGACGATGACGATCGAGTCGCCCGTTTGCGCCACTATGTAGGTGTCGTGGAGCTGGGCGCGGGCGGCGCCGAGCGGAAACGACTGCTGCTCGAGCACGCCGGCCACATCGGCGACTGCGGCACTCGGGGCCGTGAGACCCGACAATGGCGCTTGCGCCGCCTCGGCGAGACCGAAGGCAAGGTCATGCCGCGGCCGATAGGCATAGCGGCCCGGTATCAAGGACATGGGCGCGAAGCCCGCTTCAGGAACCATGCGCTCGAGCGCCGCGCCGCCGCGCTCGGACGTGACCCGCTGGCCAGCACCCTCCAGCGCCTGCCGCAGCGCACCGACGATGAGCCCACGCACGAGACCGGCATCGCGGAAGCGCACCTCCGCCTTCGCCGGATGCACGTTGACGTCGACTTCCTGCGCCGGAACCGTCAGAAACAGCGCCACCATCGGGAAGCGCCCGCGCGGAATGAGATCGCCATAAGCGGCCCTCAAGGCCCCGGCGAGCAGCTTGTCGCGCACCGGCCGGCCGTTGACGAAGAGATGCTGCATCTCGGAGGTGGCGCGGTTGAGCGTCGGCAGCCCGATGAAACCGTCGAGCCGGACACCTTCGCGAGTCGCGGCGATCTCGACCGCATCGTTGAGGAACTCGCGCCCCATGATGGCGCCGAGCCGGGCGAGCCGTCCTTCGGGTCCGGCGCCGCCTGCTGGATAAACGATGCTGCCGCGCTCGCCCGTCGCCAGATCGAAGGTGGTCTGCGGATGCGCCATCGCGAGGCGCTTCACGACATCGGCAATGGCGCCGTTCTCGGCCCGTTCGGACTTCATGAATTTGAGGCGCGCCGGGGTCGCGGAGAACAGGTCCTCGACCTCGACCATGGTGCCGGGATTGAGGGCGGTGGGTTTCACCTCGCTCTTGCGTCCCTTGTCGACGACGATTTCGTGGGCGGCTTCGCTTCCCTTGGGGCGGCTGCGAATGGCAAGCCGCGCCACCGAGCCGATCGATGGAAGCGCCTCGCCGCGAAAGCCGAGTGTCGCGATGGCCAACAGATCCTCGTCGGAGAGCTTGGAGGTCGCGTGCCGCTCGACGGCGAGGGACAAATCCTCCGGCGGCATGCCATGGCCGTCATCGGTGATGCGGATGAGCGAGAGCCCGCCGCCGGCCGTCACGATCTCAATCCGCCCAGCGCCCGCATCGAGTGCGTTCTCGGTGAGCTCCTTCACGACGCTCGCCGGCCGCTCGATCACCTCGCCGGCGGCGATGCGGTTGACGGTCGTCGTCGAGAGTTGGCGGATCGGCACAGTAGGCTCCTACCGAGTCGTCGGATCAGACCAGTTTAGCACGCCTAGCCGCCCGATAAGAAACGCCGCTTAACCGCGCATTCACTACGTTTTTTTGGCCCGCCCCTCCGCCAACCGGCGCTTAGCGTTTCAGCGTTACCATTTTGCCACGTCACGGCGTGGAGGGCTTCATGCGCCAAGCGTGGAACGAGCTCGTCAGCGGCTTCCTAGCGGTCCAAAAGGCCGATACCGCCGAGGTGCAGCGCTATGTACCTCAGCGCTACAGCGAGGGCGTGAGCGATCCCCAACTCGACATCTCCGCCGATCTCGCAGGTCGCATCAATGATGCCGCATATCTGATCACCAACCGGCGCTACGAGGACGCGGCGGCGCTCGCCGAGGCGGCCTACCGGTCAGGCGCCATGGCGGCCCCGCTCGTCTACGAGCACACGCTCCTCATCGAGCCGTTCGAGGACATGATCCTCGACAGCCAGCGCACGCCCGCCATGGCGGAAGCGATGGCCAAGCGCTTCGAAGACTGGTTCCTGAACTCTCCCGACTCTCCTTTCGCCGCGGCGCTCTTCGCCAAGGCGTTGCACAATGCGGGCTATGCCTGGCGCGGCACGGCGACCTCGAACCAGGTCAGCCGCGAGGGCTGGCATAAGCTCGCGCTGTTCGAGAAGGCCGCGCTCGCCGTGTTCGCGATTTCTGGTGACCACCACTCGGACCACTGGTACTGGCGCGAATGCTACTTCGACATCTCGATCACCGACTACCGGGGCGCTCGCGATCACCAGATCCGGTTCGAGAAGGCGATCGCGTTGCAGCCGCTCTCGGCGAGCCTGTGGAAGAACGGCGCCTATCATCTCTTGCCGCGCTGGCACGGCAGCTACGAGATGCTGCACGCGCATTGCCTGGCCGCCCACGAGGCGACGAAGGCACACGCCAGCGCGCAACTTTACCACGAGCTGTTCCAGATGATTCACGCCTACGAGGGAAGCGATCCCGGCATCGTCGGCTCGGCCTCGATCCTCAATGAGATTGCGGCCGAGCATGCCGGCAGCAGTGACGACGAAGATTTGACCATTGCCGCTGTCTGCTACCTGTGGAGCAAGGACTACGATCCGTTCCTGAGGATCATGCGCCGCATCGGCGCGTTGCACGTCCACCGCTGGTACTCAAGCGATGCGCCCGAGCATGCAGTGGCGTTTGCACTCGAGATGCTGAAACGCAGCGCCCGGACGCGCGAGCGGGCGGCGTGAAGAACGGTCATCGCCTTGCTGGGTGCATGAGAGGCGCGCCGACGTGGGTCGCGGGCGACCGGCGGTCGCCCCCACAATACCGCGATCCGCAATCTCATCCGCCGTCCAAACCCTCGGGCTTGCCGACAATGGTGACGATGAGCTTGCCGGGTTGCAGCAGGCGCTTGGCGACGCGCTTCACATCCTCGATCGCAACCGCCTCGACGAGACCGTTACGCTTGTCGACATAGTCGATGCCGAGATCCTCGATCTGGATGCCCAGCAGCTGGCTCGCGATCTTGGCTGACGAGTCGAAGCGGAGTGCATAGGAGCCCGTCAGATAGCTCTTGGCATCGGCAAGCTCCTCCACCGTCGGCCCCTCGTTGGCCATGCGATCGAACTCGGCCCGGATGATGTCGAGCGAGGTCTTCACCGCGTCGTTCTTCGTGGCGACGCCGCCCAGATACACCGACGCGTTCTTGAAGGACTGGAGATAGGTGTAGACCGAGTAGGCGAGGCCGCGCTTCTCACGCACCTCCTCCATGAGGCGGGAATTGAATCCACCACCACCCAGGATGTAGTTGAGGATGAAGGCCGCGATGTAATCGTCGTCCTTGCGGGGAATGGCGCCGTGGCCGAACTGGACGACCGACTGCGGCACGTCCATCTCGACGACCTGCTGATGCGGCCCGCCCTTGGGCTCGGCTTCGGCAACCGGTGCAAGCCGCGCCTTGTCCGCGAAGCCGCCGAACACCTTGTCGAGCAGGGGGCCGAGCTCGGCCGCCGTGATGTCGCCGACGACGGTCACGAGCAAGTTGTCCTTGGCGAAGACGCGGGAGCGGTAGTCTTCGAGATCGGCGGCCGCGATCTGGCCGACCGACTCGACCGTGCCGGTGGTCGGGCGGCCGTAAGGGTGATCGGGGAAGGCGATCCGGTACCAGGCCTCGTTGGCGATCTTGTCGGGGTCTTTCAAGTCGAAGGCGATGCCGGCCTGCAGCTGACGGCGCATGCGCTCGATGGAATCAGTGTCGAAGCGCGGCTTGTTGAGGGCCAGTCGCAACAGCTCGGTCGCCCGCTCGCGGTTCTCCGTCAAAGTCTGGAAGGAGCCAGAAAACGAATCGCGGCCGGCGTCGTAGCCCATCTTGGCGGCGAGCTCCTCCATCTCCTGCTGGAAGGCTTGCGCTTTGATGTCACCGGCACCTTCGTCCATCATGGCGGTGAGGAAGTTGGCGACGCCCGGCTTGCCGTCCGGGTCCTGGGCGCTGCCGCCGAACATCGAGAACTGCATCGCGATGAGCGGCAGGCTGTGTTCCTCGACGAGCCAGGCCTCGATACCGCCGGGAGAGGTGACCGTCTGGATTTTCATGGCATGGGCCGATGCGGGTGCGAGGGCGATGAGGGCGATGAGGCCGGCCGCGATGCCGCGAAGGCCGCCACCGATCGTCTTGAAACTGTTGCGCATGGAGGTTCCGGATCTGGAGCACTTTCCGGCCAAGTGGATACCGGTTGGTCGAAAGAAAGTGCTCATAGCCAACAACTTAGAGCACTTTCCGACCAAGTGGAAACCGGTTGGTCGAAGACAAGTGCTCAAAACCAACAACTTAGACCGGCTTTCCGATCGCCAAGGATCGGCAAGCCGGTCTACAGGCGAATTGCGCGTCGGGAGCGCGCATCTCAAGTCTTCT